>NZ_JAZDCX010000002.1:0-380901 GCF_036323805.1 Streptomyces rubellus | reverse complement strand
GGGGGCACACCGGCAACACGGCGGCCGCCGCGCACGCGACGGCGATCGAGGACGCAATGAATGCACGCATGGCACTGATACTGGACAGAAGCTGACAAATCTGTCGAACCGAGCCGGAGGTGCCGCCACCCCGGCCACCCCGCGTCCCCGGCGCCGCGCCCCCCGTCCCCGCCCCCGCCGGACGGCGGCGGCCCGCGTACCCTGGCGCCGATGAACACCACCGACCACACCCCCGCCGACCTGCTGCGATCCGCACTCGCCGCGGACGCCGCCCGCCCGCTGGTGACCTTCTACGACGACGCCACCGGCGAACGCGTCGAACTGTCCGTCGCCACCCTCGCCAATTGGGTGGCGAAGACTGCCAACCTCCTGCGGGACGAACTGTCCGCCGAGCCCGGCGACCGCCTCGCCCTGCTGCTGCCCGCCCACTGGCAGACCGCGGTCTGGCTGCTCGCCTGCTCCGCCACCGGGGTCGTCGCCGAACCGGCCCCGGGGCCCGGCGCCGTCTCCGCCGCCGACCTCGTCGTCAGCGGACCGGACACCCTGGACGCCGCCCGCGCCTGCTCCGGCGAGCGCGTCGCGCTCAGCCTGCGCCCGCTGGGCGCCCGCTTCCACCGGCCGCCGGACGGGTTCACCGACTACGCGGTCGAGGTGCCGGGCCAGGGCGACCACTTCACTCCTTACTCCCCCGTCGATCCGGACGCGCCCGCGCTGGTGGTCGGCGGCGAGGAGCTGACCGGGGCGCAGATCACCGAGCGGGCGCGGGCCGATGCCGCCGTACGCGGGCTCGGCCCCGGCTCACGGCTGCTGTCGGTCCTGCCCTACGACACCTGGGAGGGACTGTCGGCCGGGCTGTTCGCCCCGCTGGCCGCCGGCGGTTCGGTCGTGCTCTGCCGCAACTCCCCCGGACCGGCCGCGTCCGCGCTCGCGGAGCGAAGGAAGAGCGAGCGCGTCACCCACACCGCCGGCTGACCACCGGCCGGCGGCCCACCGCCCCCCGAACACCGGGAACACAACCGGCATTTCCCCACCGATCCCCCGGATCACGGTCGCGCGGCCGGGTTTTCGCGCCGCCCGTACAACCTCACGCGCCTTTCGCCCGTCTGTACTGAAGACCGGCGACCGCACTTCTGTGCGCACGACCCACGCCGGAGACCGGCAGACCACGTGGACCGCGTGAGGGATGAACTCAGACGTGACCGAACCAGAGGGCCCGCGCCCGGCGGACCCCCCGCTCCGGCCCCGCCGCCGCTGGCTGCGCTGGACCGCGCTGGGGGCCTCGTTCGCCGTGCTCGCGGCGGCCGGGGCGGTCTGGGTCCTCTACAGCCGGCTCGACGGCAACATCCGCACGGACGTCGGAGCCGTCAACCAGCTGCGGCGCTTCGAGAGCGAGCGCCCCCGGCAGATCGTCCACGAGGCGAAGAACATCCTGCTCATCGGCTCCGACGACCGCGGTGGCGACAACGGCCGGTACGGCCGCGACAGCGGCACCCAGCGCTCGGACACCACGATCCTGCTGCACCTGTCCGCCGACCGCTCCGGCGCCACCGGGGTGTCGATCCCGCGCGACCTGATGGTGGACGTCCCCGCGTGCGAGCGGCCGGACGGCACCACCACCGAACCGCGGTTCGCGCAGTTCAACTGGGCCTTCGAGTTCGGGGGCGCGGGCTGCACCATCCGCACCGTCGAGAAGCTGACCGGCATCCGGGTCGACCACCACCTGGTCGTCGACTTCGCCGGCTTCACCAGGCTCGTGGACGCCGTGGGCGGCGTCGAGGTGTGCCTGGCCGAGCCGGTGGACGACCCCGACGCCCAACTCGTCCTGGAGGCGGGCCCGCAGACGCTCGACGGCGAGCAGGCGCTCGGCTACGTCCGCACCCGCAAGGGCATCGGCGACGGCAGCGACACCCAGCGGATGGCCCGGCAGCAGGAGTTCCTCGGCTCGCTGGTGCGGAAGGTGCGCGGAGAGGGGATCCTGACCGATCCCACCAGGCTCTACCCGGTGCTGGACGCGGTGACGTCCTCGCTCACCGCCGACCCCGGACTGGACTCCCTGGCGGAGCTGTACGACCTGGTGGGCAGCGTGCGGGACATCCCCGCGGACCGGGTGCGGTTCCTGACCGCGCCCAGACAGCCGTACACCTACAACCCCAACCGCGACGAGCTGGTGCAGCCGGACGCCGAGCGCCTGTTCACGGCGCTGCGCAACGACCGGCCCGTGCCGGAGGACCTCGGCTCCCCGGCGGACTCCGGGGCCGGTTCCGGGACCGGTTCCGAGAGTCCGTCCGGAGCCCCGCGGGGCGATGCCCCGGGAGCCGGGTTCGCCGTGGCCCGGACCGGCCTGTCCGGACCCTCCGGTCCCCCGGCGGACGGACGGCCCACCGCGACCGGGAGCCTGTGCGGATGACCACGGGGACGCGGGTGCGGATGAGCGTACGGGCGGGCGGGCGCGTACGAGAGAAACAGCACACCCACCGAGCCGCGGTAATGCAGCGGAATGCCCGTTTCGCGAGGAAGGGAACTTGCCAAGAGGGGTGCTTGTGGCTGGACAGTGCCAGATAGTGTGAGCAATCCGGTGCGTGCGCCCAGAATCGCCGCGCACCGCAGGACGACCGACCGAGCGCCCCGCGTCCCCGACCAGGACGAGGCGCCGCGTGGTTTGACGGAGGATTCAGGCAACCGTGGACGCGCAGAGCCGTGGGCAGGCGGGTGACATCGATCCCGCGGACCAGTGGGTGTTCGACCCGGACACCGGTGACTACAAGCTGCGGCCGCTGTCTCCCGGCGCGCCCCCTTCCCCCGCCGCCACCCAGGCGCCCGGGACACCCCGTGCCCCCCGCACTTCCCGTACCCCTTCCCCACGTTCCCCTCGTTCCGCCTCCCGGTCCGCCACCTCGCACACCACCGGCCGGGCTGCGGCGCCCGGCACCGAGGTGCCCAGGCAGCGCAGGCGGCGGGCGGAGGACGCCCCCGCGGACACCGGGGGGGCGCCGGAGGGACGCCGGGCGGCGGGCGGCCGGGCGGCCAGCCGGCGCAAGGCCAAGCCGAAGAAGTCCAAGAAGCAGAAGGTCCTGCTGTGGACCGGCGGTGTGACGGCCTTCCTCCTCGTCGGGACCTCGGCCGCCGCCTACGTCCTCTACAACCACTTCAACAGCAACCTCAGCACGGTCGACGTCGGGGACGCCGGGGACGGCGGGGGCTTCGGCGGTGACGACCCGTTCAACATCCTGCTGATCGGCACCGACAAGCGCACCGGCGCGGGCAACGAGGGCTACGGCGACAAGAACAGCCCCGGCCACGCCGACACCACGTTCCTCTTCCACGTCTCCGCGGACCGCTCCAACGCGACCGTGCTGAGCATCCCCCGGGACCTGATCACCGACATCCCCGACTGCCCCACCAAGCAGGAGGACGGCGGCACCGAGATCGTCCCGGGCGAGCAGGGGGCCCGGTTCAACACCAGTCTGGGCCAGGCGGGCCGCGACCCGGGCTGCACCATGCGCACCGTCAAGGAGCTGACGGGGCTGGACGTCCACCACTTCATGATGGCGGACTTCAACGCCGTCAAGACGATGACCACCGCGGTGGGCGGTGTCGAGGTGTGCCTGGACAAGCCCGTCAAGGACGACAAGTCCCATCTGGACCTGCCCGCGGGCGTGAGCGTCGTCGAGGGCGAGCAGGCCCTGGCCTTCGTCCGCACCCGCAAGAGCTTCGGCAACAGCAGCGACCTGGACCGCATCAAGGTCCAGCAGCAGTTCCTGAGCTCGATGATCCGCAAGTTCAAGTCCAACGACACGCTCACCGACCCGGGCAAGCTGTGGAGCCTGGCCGAGGCCGCCACCAAGGCGCTGACGGTGGACACCGGCATAGGCACCATCAAGAAGCTGAGCGACCTGGGCCGGGAGCTCAGCGGCATCAATCCCAAGAACATCTCCTTCGTGACCCTCCCGGTGATCGACAACCCCGCGGAGACGGTCAAGGCCACGGTGGTCCCCGACCCCGTCAAGGCCCCGCAGCTCTTCGCGATGATGCAGAACGACGTCTCCCTCACCGAGGTGGAGAAGAAGGAGAAGGCCGCCAAGAAGGAGGCCAAGGAGAAGCAGGCCGCCCTGCTGGAAGGCCCCCGGGCCGACGCCTCCGAGGTGCGGGTCGAGGTTCTCAACGGCGGGAAGATCGCGGGTGCGGCGCAGGCGACGCTCACCTGGCTGCAGAACACCCAGAACGTGCTGAAGTCCAGCAACGGCGGCAACGCGCCCGAGCAGCTCGCGAAGACGAAGCTGGAGTACGCGCCCAACCAGGCCGACCAGGCCCGCAAGCTCGCGGACCTCATGGGCCTGCCCGCCTCCGCCCTGCAGCAGGGCACCGAGGACGCCGAGGGGCTGGAGCCGATGACACTGACGCTCGGCGCCGACTTCCAGGGCGCCGGCATCCCCGTCACCGCCCCGGCGAAGGCGCCGGAGGACATCCAGAAGGTGGAAGCCGACAAACAGATATGCGCCAAGTGACGGCGCGCACGCCCCGTTCCGAGCGCGGGCCGAACGACCAGGGGAGGGCGACCCGTTGGGGCAGCGTGCCGTACGGGGGAAGGGCGCGCACGACCGCGCCGCCGAGGCCGGGGACTTCGGCTGGGACGACGGCCTGTACGAGGGGAACGGGCGGTCCGCCGCCCCCGCCGTCTCCGGCGCCACCTCCGGCGCCGACAGCGGTGGAGGCGGCGCGGAAGCCGGGCCGCCGTCCCGGCCCGGCCACCGCTCCGGCGGCCCGCGCCGGGGCGCGGGCGGCCGGGCCGGGCGGGTGCTGCGCTGGACCGCGGCCGCTCTGTCGCTGCTGATCCTCGGCACGGCCGGCGCCGGGTACCTCTACTACGAGCACCTCAACGGCAACCTCACCCGCAAGCCCCTGACCCTGGGCGACAACCGGCTCGACCACCGGCAGAACGCCGCCGGACAGACCCCGCTCAACATCCTGCTGCTGGGCTCCGACAGCCGTAACTCCGCCCGGAACGTCGCACTCGGCGGCGCCCGGGACGAGGTGGGGCGCGAACCGCTCGCCGACGTGCAGATGCTGCTGCACCTCTCGGCCGACCGCGGCAGCATCTCGGTGCTCAGCATCCCGCGGGACACCAAGGTGACCATCCCCCAGTGCACCGACCCCGAGGACGGCACGGTCCACGAGCAGACCACCGGGAAGATCAACACCAGCCTCCAGCGCGGCGGTCCGGGCTGCACGGTCGCCACCTGGATGGAGCTGACCGGCATACCGATCGACCACTTCATGATGATCGACTTCGCGGGCGTGGTGGACATGGCCGACGCCGTCGGCGGTGTCCCGGTCTGCGTCCGGGACAACATCCACGACAGCAACTCTGGACTGCGCCTGGAGGCCGGCACCACCACCGTCCGGGGCGAGCAGGCCCTGCAGTGGCTGCGCACCCGCTACGGCTTCGGCGACGGCACCGACATAGGCCGGGCGAAGGCCCAGCACATGTACATGAACTCCATGGTCCGGCAGCTCAAGGCCGGCACCAGGCTCACCGACCCCGGCAAGCTCCGGGCCCTCGCCGAGGCCGCGACCGGGGCGCTCACCGTCGACGAGGGCATCGACGGCGTCAAGGACCTCTACGACCTGGCCGAGGAGCTCAGGCAGGTGCCCACCGACCGGATCACCATGGCCACCATGCCGTGGCAGTACGCCGACGGCGGCAGCCATGTGGTGCCCGAACCGGGCGACGCCGAGAAGGTGTTCTCGCTCATCCGCGACGACGTCGCGCTCGACGGCAAGGACGAGGAGGGGGAGGAGAAGCGGAGGAAGACCGGCGGGCCCGCCCCCGCCGACCCGGCCGCGCCCAGCGACGAGATACCGGTGCGGGTGCGCAACGGCACCCGCACCGTCACCCTGGCCCCCGTCAACGGCCGTGCCGCCGTCATCACCGGCGAACTGCACCGGCTCGGCTTCACCCGGGCCGCCACCGACACCACCCCGGCGGCCCAGGCCGACACCACCGTCTCCTACGCGGACGAGGACCGGCGCGGCGACGCCCTGGCCGTGGCGAAGGCCCTGGGCCTGCCCGAACGGGCCGTGAAGCACTCGGCCGGGGCCGAGGAGATCACCCTGGTGATCGGCGCCGACTGGCGCCAGGGGAACGCCTACCCCGGGCGGGCCCCGGGCGCCACGGCTCCCGGCGAGAACGGGGCCGACGGCAGCGAGATCCCCGAGAGCGCCGGGGCGCTCAACGGCTCGCAGAAGGACGCCTGCATGGAGGTGAACCCCGCGCACGTCTGGTGACGCGTACGGCCGAACGCGTACGGCGGGGACGGCCCGCGGCCGGACCGCCTCCCGTGTACGGGGCGGTCAGCTCCCGGCGGTCACCGGCTCCCGGCGGCTGGCCTTCACCTTCTCCGCCAGCCTCCGCGGGCTGGTCAGGAAGCCCCAGCCCCACGACATGTGCATGGTGGCCAGCGCCAGCGGTATCCGCACCCGCGCCCCGAACGGCAGCCCCTTCCCCGCCGGGACCGAGCCCGCGGTGATCGCCGCCAGGTAGCCCGCCGGGACCACCAGGCCCCACGGGGTGACCAGCGCGCCCGCCACCAGACCCGCCGCGATGGCGACCACCGCCGCCGGCGGCGCCAGATAGCGCAGGTTGATCGAGCCGGAGTGGTAGCGGGCCACCACATGCCGCCAGCGGCCGTAGTTGCGGTACTGCTTGGCCAGGGCCCGTACGTTCGGACGCGGCCGGTAGGAGACCAGCAGCTCGGGCGAGAACCAGATCAGCCCGCCGGCCTGGCGGATGCGGAAGTTCAGCTCCCAGTCCTGCGCCCGGATGAACTCCTCGTTGTAGCCGCCCTGCTGCTCCAGCACCTCGCGGCGGAAGACGCCCAGATAGACCGTCTCGGCCTCACCGGCCTCGCCGCCGGTGTGGAAGGCGGCATTGCCGACCCCGATCCTCGAGGTCATGGCGGCGGCCACCGCCTTCTCCCAGTCGTTCTCGCCCTCGGCGTGCATGATGCCGCCGACGTTCGCGGCGCCGGTCTCCGCCAGCAGCCGTACGGCGGTGGCGATGTAGTCCGGCGAGAGCATCCCGTGCCCGTCCACCCGCACCACGACCGGGTGGCGGGAGGCGGCGATGGCGGCGTTGAGCCCGGCGGGGGTGCGGCCGGTGGGGTTGGGCACGGTGCGCACCCGGGGGTCCTCGCGGACCAGTTCGGCGGCGATGGCGTCAGTGCGGTCCTCGGACGGGCCGAGCGCGATCACGACCTCGAGCTCGCCGTCGTACTCCTGCTCCAGGATGTGCCGTACCGAGCTGCGCAGGTACCGCTCCTCGTTGAGCACCGGCATGATCACGGAAACCGCGGGCGGCGCAGCGGCCGGCGAGGGGGATTCGGCTGGGGAACTCACCGGGCCACGGTACCGCGAACGGGTGAGGCCCTCGCACGGCAGCCGGGTGGCCGCGGGCACCGGGCGGCGTGGGATGTCCGGTCCGTAGATCGTATGGACTTACGTTGGCCGCTTCCGGCCCCCACCCCACGGAGGTGGTTCTGCGATGCCAGCCCGGTCGACGCCGCCGCAGCCCCGTCGGCGCGGCCGCCACGCCCGTCCCCGGCCGCGGCAGCAGCGGCTGTCCCGCTGGAGCGCGCGGACGGCCACCGCCTTCTCGGCGCTGGTGCTGACGGCCAGCGGCATCGGTCACGCCATGGTCACCGGGCTGGACGGCGAACTGCGCCGGGTGGACCCCTTCCACGGGCTCAGCCACCGCCCCAGGGCCGGCGACGGCACCAACTTCCTGGTCGTCGGCACCGACGGCCGCGCCGGGATCGGCCCGGCTGACCGGCGGCGCTACTCCCTGGGCGACACCTCCTGCCACTGCACCGACACGATCATGCTGGTGCACCTGTCCGCCGACCGGAACCGGGCCAGTGTGGTGAGCATCCCCCGGGACTCCTACACCGAGTTCCCCGGGCACACCGATCCGGCCACCGGGAAGCACCGCACCGGCCGCACCGGGAAGATCAACGCCGCCTACGCGTACGGCGGCCCGCGGCTGACCGTCCGCACGGTCGAGAAGATGACCGGGGTGCGCGTCGACCACTACCTGGAGGTCGACTTCACCAGCTTCATGCGGACGGTCGACGCGCTGGGCGGGGTCCCGGTGTGCACCGCCCGGCCGCTGCGCGACCCCCACAGCGGCCTCGACCTGCCGGCCGGCACCACCCGGCTGGACGGCGGCCGGGCCCTGCAGTACGTACGCGCCCGGCAGCTCGACGGGGAGGGCGACCTGGGCCGCATCAGACGCCAGCAGCACTTCCTGGCCTCCATGATCAACGAGGCGACCCGGCACGGGGTGCTGATGAACCCGGTCCGGCTCAACCGGGTCGTCTCCGCACTGGTCGGCTCGGTGCGCGCCGACCCCGGTCTGGGCACCGGCGAACTGGTGGCCCTGGGGCGGGCGATGCACGGTCTCACGGCGGCGTCCTCGGAGTTCGTCTCGGTGCCGGTCGCCGACCCCGACCGCAGTGTGCCGGGCATCGGCTCGACGGTGGTCTGGGACAGGCCGGAGGCCGAGGGACTGTTCCGGGCACTGCGCCGGGACCTCCCCCTGGCGGCCGGGCGGGCGGACCCGGCGGCCCGGGGGGAGACCCGTGCGGAGAAGGCCCGGCCGGACGGGAAGAACCCGGAGAAGCCCGGCGAGAAGGCGGGCCGCTTCCCGCGGTCCGGCCCCCTGCCGGTCGAGGCGGACCCGGCGAAGGTCCGCGTCCAGGTCGAGAACGGCACCCCGGTCGCGGACCTGGGCATGCGGGTGGACCGGGCGCTGCGCGCCACCGGCTTCGACACCACCGGCACCCCCCGTGCCGCGAAGCGCCAGGACCTGCGGCACACGACCGTCCACCACGGGCCCGGGCAGGTCCGCGCGGCCCGTGCCCTGGCCGCCGCGCTGCCCGGCGCCCGGCTGCGGGAGGACAAGGACCGGGGCCCGGTGCTGAGGGTGGTCCTCGGCAGGGAGCACAGCGAGGTGCGTCAGGTGCGCGGGCGCGGGAGCACGCGCTCCCCGGCGCCCGGGAAGCCGGCCGGACGGCCCCCGGAACGGGAGGGCACCCCGGTGGTCACGGGCGACGAGGTCCTCTGCCCCCGGCATCCCTGATCACCGTGTCCGTCCGGGCACACTTCCCCTCCCGGCCGCCCGGCTCCCCCGCTCCACCTGCCCGCCCTACTCGTCCAGCATCCCCTGGGCCGTCCGCCGGTCGCGCAGCTCCTTGATCGCCCGGCGGCGGGCGAGCCGGTGGGTGCGCCGGATCTGCGCCTCCTGCCACCGCCGCCGGTCCCGCTCGGTCTCGGGGAGCACCGGCGGTACGGGACGGGGCCTGCCCTCCTCGTCGACCGCGGTGAACACCAGATAGGCCGAGGCGACCTGGGTGGCGGGCGTGGACTCGTTCCAGCGCTCGGCCAGCACCCGCACCCCGACCTCCATCGAGGTCCGGCCCGTCCAGTTCACCTGGGCCTTCACGTGCACCAGATCGCCCACCCGGACCGGCTCCAGGAAGACCATCTCGTCCATGGACGCGGTGACCGCCGGACCGCCCGAGTGCCGCCCGGCGACCGCCCCGGCCGCGTCGTCGACCAGCTTCATGACCACCCCGCCGTGGACGGTGCCGAGGAGGTTGGTGTCGTTGCCCGTCATGATGTGGGACAGCGTGGTCCGGGAAACCGAGGTGGGCTTGCCCGGCAGTTCGTGCTGGGGCGCCTGGGCCTGAGTGCTCATGCCTCCCACCCTAAGCACCTCCCCGAGCTCCCGGTCACCGGCGCCCGCCGGTGCGCGGGCCGCTGTGCATCAGCTCTGCAACAGCACCGCTCCGGTTCCGCTCCCCGCTCTATGGCGCACCCGCCCCGAGGGGGCACACTGCCTCCCATGACTGACTGGCCCAACACCGCCGGCCCCGGCCCGCACCCGGACCCGACCCGCGCCATGCCGACCACCCAGCGCGGTGGCGGCGGCTACTCCAGCGGCTACGCACCCGCCCCCGACGGCCCCGCGGGCTACGACTCCGGTTACAACACGGGCCAGGTCTACGCCGGCTCCGGCCGGGGCGGCGGCCAGGGCGGCTACGGCGGCGCCGGTTCCGCCGCCCGCCCCGCGCCCGACTGGGGCCGCCGGGTCAAGGTCGGTCTGATCACCCTGCTCGTCGTCGCCCTGGTGTGGTCGGTCGGCACCTACTTCTGGGCCGACTCCAAGCTCCGCCGCGAGGTGGACCTGAGCATCGTGCAGGACCGCCCGGAGGGCGGCGAGGGCACCACCTACCTGATCGTGGGCTCCGACAGCCGCGAGGGCCTGTCCGACACGGAGAAGAAGGAACTGCACACCGGGTCGGCCGACGGCAAGCGCACCGACTCGATGATCCTGCTCCACGACGGCCCCCAGGGCGTCACGATGGTCTCCCTGCCCCGCGACTCCTGGGTCACCATCCCGGAGTTCACCGGCTCGGAGAGCGGCAAGGACTTCCCCTCCCCCGGCGCCCGCAAGCTCAACGCCGCCTACTCCATGGACGGCGCCCCGCTGCTGGTCCGCACCGTCGAGTACAACACCGGCCTGCGCATCGACCACTACGCCGAGATAGGGTTCGGCGGCTTCGCCGAGATCGTCGACGCGGTCGGCGGCGTGGAGATGGACATCCCCCGCGACATCAAGGACAAGAACTCCGGCGCCGACTTCGAGAAGGGCCGCCAGACCCTCGACGGCGCCGAGGCCCTGGCCTTCGTCCGCAACCGCTACGAGGCGGGCAGCGACCTGGAGCGCACCAAGAACCAGCAGAAGTTCCTGTCCGCGCTGGCCAACCAGGCCGCCACCCCCGCCACCGTCCTCAACCCGTTCAAGCTCTACCCGACGATGGGCGCGGGCCTGGACACCCTGATCGTGGACGAGGACATGAGCCTGTGGAACCTGGCCACCATGTTCTGGGCGATGAAGGGCGTCACGGGCGGCGAGGGCGTCTCCATGAACATGCCGATCGCCGGCAGCGCCCCGCAGGGCTCCCTCAAGTGGGACATGCCGAAGGTCAAGCAGCTCGTGGAGCAGCTGAAGAACGGCGAGAAGGTCACCGTCAAGGGCGACTGAACCCCGCCCGCGCGGGTACGCGGGTCGGGCGGTCATGTGAGGTGCGGGCCCCGGACACCGGAGACGGTGTCCGGGGCCCGTGGCGTGCGCCCGCTTCACCCGTCGGGATGAACCGCCTGGACACCGGTACCCCGGTACATCTCGGGAGTGAGTGTCAGCAGGTAGCGGCCGGAAGGGAAGCGCGCCGAGGGGCGGGCCGCGTGGACGGCGTGGACGGCCGCCCAGGAATATCCGGCACGCAGCAGCTCGGTGGCCGTGCGGGCGGCCTCGGCGTCGAACGTCTCGGTCTGCACGAACCGCAGTCCGTCGATGTAGTCCAGCAGACCGGGACATTCGATGTCCCCCGCCGCGAGCGAGAGCACGGGGGCGAAGAGGCTTCCCAGACCGCCGGACGCCTGCACGTAGAAGGCGGCGACGGCCTCGTTGGCCGGATCCTTGGGGTCGTACAGGGCGGTGGCGGTCGTGTGGTCGAGTACGACCGCGATCGCCCCCACTACGCGGCCGCCTGCGGACCGTGACCGCCGCCCAGCCGCCGGAGGAGCCCACGGGCCTTCGCCTCGGCCTCCTCGCTGGGCACGGCACCCAGGAGGGCCGCGAGTTCGGCCCGGGCCTGGGCGACACGCTCCTCACACTCGGCCCGAGTCGGCCGGCTCTCGGCGAGTTCCTCGACCAGGCCCCGGATGGTGGTGCCCTCCTCGGCCGCCAGCCGTGCCAGCCGGTCCCGCGCGGCAGCGCTCACTTTGATGCTCGTCTCATCTGCCATGCCCCGACTCTACCGCCGGTAGAGGAGGCTCGGCGGCCACTGCGCCGATCCGCCTCCCTCATCGGATCGGCGGAGACGGGCAGAACGCCGTCCAGGACGACCCGGCGTTCTTCGTCGGCCAGTGCGTCACCGACGCCTGGTACCGGTGGTGCGAGGCCGACGACGACAGCGGGGAGGCCACCCTGTGGTTCTTCGCGGACGACGGGAAGTCGTGGGCGACCGTCGAGTACGTCCCCGGCGAGGAGACGTACGAGGTGGAGCAGTACGGCCCCCCGTGCGCTGTGGCACGAGGTGCGGGACGCCTTCCACCGCTGGCACGCCCTGGGCGCCCCGGAGCGCTCCCGCTTCGGCCTGACGGTCGACGAGGACGGCCAGCGGATATGGCTGGACAGTCCGCACAACCCCGTTCCCCCCGACAATCCCTTGCCCTGATGTCCTGCTCCCCGAACCGCGCGGCACCCGGACTGCGCTGGCCGGCGAGGAGGGGAAGGAGCGGGGGCGGGGTGCCCGGCCGGTGGCCGGGCACCCCGCCTTGTCAGGACGCCGTGGGACCGTCGGCCTTGACCCCGGCCACGAAGGCGGTGAACGCCCGCGCCGTGAAGAGCAGGGCGGGGCCGCCGGGTGCCTTCGAGTCGCGTATGGCGACTGCGCCGTAAGCGGTACGGGTCAGGTCGGCGGTCTCCACACAGTTTTGCCCGTTACTGCTGTAGGAGGACCTGAACCAGTCAGCGGTGATGTCCGATGCCGCCAGAGTTCGGTTGCCGGTGGTCATTCCTTGATCTCCCTGGATAGCCGGTGCAGGAACTTCGGAGTCTCCTCCGAGGGCAGAGCAGATCGCGAAAGCGCCTCGAAGTGCCGTGAGAAACGTCCGGCCTCCCGACGTTTGTCTGAAATGAATGTGGCGTTGAACGGGCCGTCCACCTGGATCGTCGTCGGCATGGCGTCGCGGAGGAACATGAGACTGAAGTCGTGTTCGAACAGGTGCCCCCGCATCGTCTGCGGGAGCACCTGCACGGTCACGTTGTCGAGCGCCGCCAGACGATCGATCTCCTCGTACTGTTCACGCATCACCTCGACTCCACCGACGACGTGCCGCAGCGCGGGCTCGTAGAGGATCGCCCACAGCCTCAGCGGGTCCTCGCCTCTTGTCAGCGCCTCCTTCCGCATCATCCGCACGCTCACGCTGTCCTCGATGAACTCCGTCGTGGTCTCGTCGATGGACTTGGCGCCCTCGTGCCGTGCGCGTGCGTACGCCTCGGTCTGCAACAGGCCCAGGACAAGGGTCGGGTGGTAGGCCCGGACCTCCTGTGCCGCCGCCTCGATACCGAGGAAGCGGGGCACCCCGGAAGGCATGTTCGCGGCGTTGAGCATCCACCACTCCTGGCTGGCGGCGGTGCGCTGGGTGGTGATCAGCCGCTCGATCTCCTCCTCGTCGGTCATGCCGTACCGGATCAGGAGCTTGCGCAGGGCGCCGGCGCTGCGCAGGTCCTGTAGCCCGGTCTCCACCCGTTGCAGCTTCGTGTCACTGAACGGCATCCCCTTGGAAGCCTCCTGGAGGCTCATCCCCACGCGCCTGCGCAGCTCGCGAAGCTCGTGTCCCAGAGCGATACGGCGTGCTGTCGGCCTGTGCGGTGCGGCCACGTGTCCGCCTTTCCGGCTCAACTGCCTGTGCGTTGCGCCGATGTGCGCAGCATGGCACGGCAACTGCCCGCCGCACCATGCCTCGCGCCCGAGTCGGCATGTGCCATTTTCTGTCCGGTGGGTGATTCGGGGGTTTCTCTATTGCTGCCCAAATAACTCATGAGGAACGGTAATTGAGCTCGGCGAGAGAAGGAGCCGCAGCATGCAAAGCCAGTCCCGCGGGTGAACTCTTCGAACCCGCATTCCCTTTTCCCGTGATACCGAGAGGGGCTGCATCCGATGCCCGCACGTTCCGACGCGCCCGCCCGTCCCCTGCTGTGGGGGCCGAGCAGGGTGCCCGTGCCGTACGTCGCCGCGTGGAGCGCGGAGGCGGTCTCGGTGGCGGGTGCGCTGACCGTACGGCCCGGCGGGGCGGGGCTGGCCCACGGACGAGGAACCGGGTGACCGGGACCGGCACGGGGTGCTGTGGGCGCGGATGAGCCGGGCGCCCGGGCGGGGACGGCCCGGTTTCCGCGAGCTGCACTCCCACCGTCAGCGGCGGGCGATGCTCGGCCTGCTGTGCCAGGTGTGCGGCGCCCCGGCCGACCGCACGTCGCGCGGCCGGCTGTTCGTCCTGCCCGCCCGGACCCGGCCCGGTGCTCCCCGGGCTGGCCCGAGGGGGCGCTGTCCACCAAGCCGCCGCTGTGCCGCCCCTGCGCGGCGCTCGCCGTACGCCACTGCCCGCACCTGGCCGACCCGGTCGCAATCCGGGTCCGCGAGCCGAGGGCGTGGGGCGTCTTCGGCGGCCTGGTCGCCCCCGCCCCGGACGGCCGGCCCACCTCGGCCTCCGGAGACGGCCACCTCCTCCACGGCCACCGCGCCGCCCCCTGGTTCCTCGCTTCCCAACTCGTCCTCGAACTCACCCGCTGCGCATGAGAGGGGAACAGCGAGGCCGTAGGCCCGCGAACGCGCCGGGGCCCCTCGCCGCACACGCGGCGAGGGGCCCCGGCGCAGGGCGTGGAAGCCTTACGGCAGGTTGCGGGCCATCACGATCCGCTGGATCTGGTTCGTGCCCTCGTAGATCTGCGTGATCTTGGCGTCGCGCATCATGCGCTCGAGCGGGTAGTCGCGGGTGTAGCCGTAGCCGCCGAGGAGCTGGACGGCGTCGGTGGTGATCTCCATGGCGGCGTCCGAGGCGTAGCACTTGGCGGCGGCGCCGTAGAAGGTGAGCTGCTCGTCCTTGCCGGAGCCGCCGAGGGTGACGCGCTCGGAGCGGGCGGCGGCGGCGTAGGTGAGCTGGCGGGCGGCCGCCAGCTTCATCGCCATGTCGGCGAGCATGAACTGCACGCCCTGGAAGTCGCCGATCGGCTTGCCGAACTGCTTGCGCTCGGCGACGTAGCCCTTGGCGTAGTCCAGCGCGCCCTGGGCGATGCCGAGGGCCTGGGCCGCGATGGTGATGCGGGTGTGGTCCAGGGTCTGCATGGCGGTGGCGAAGCCGGTGCCCTCCGCGCCGATCATGCGGTCGGCGGGGATGCGGACGTTGTCGAAGTAGACCTCGCGGGTCGGGGAGCCCTTGATGCCGAGCTTCTTCTCCGGGGCGCCGAAGGAGACGCCCTCGTCGCCCTTCTCCACCACGAAGGCCGAGATGCCCCTGGACCGCTTCTCGGGGTCGGTGACGGCCATCACCGTGTAGTAGTCGCTGACGCCGGCGTTGGTGATCCAGCGCTTGACGCCGTTGAGGACGTACGTGTCGCCGTCGCGCACCGCGCGGGTCTTCATGCCCGCGGCGTCCGAGCCGGCGTCCGGCTCGGACAGGCAGTAGGAGAACATCACCTCGCCCCTGGCGAGCGGGGCGAGGTACTTCTGCTTGAGCTCCTCGGAGCCGGCCAGGACCACCGGGAGCGAGCCGAGCTTGTTGACGGCCGGGATCAGGGAGGAGGAGGCGCACACCCGGGCGACCTCCTCGATCACGATGACGGTGGCCAGCGCGTCGGCGCCCGCGCCGCCGCAGGACTCGGGTACGTGGACGGCGTGCAGGTCGTTGGCGACCAGCGCGTCCAGCGCCTCCTGGGGGAAGCGGCCCTGCTCGTCCACCTCGGCGGCGAAGGGCGCGATCTTGGCCTCGGCGAGCGCGCGCACCGATTCGCGGAGCATCTCGTGCTCCTCCGACGGCCGGTAGAGGTCGAAGTCGTTCGGTCCCGCCACGGTGCTCTCACTCCCTGTAGGCAATCCTGTAGGCCACGCTGCTAACTACCGTTAAGTAATACAAGTCTAGGGGGCTGCCCCCCTCCTGGGTACATGAGCTTGGCGACACCGCCCTCGATGTCGTGCGGCGTCAGCCGGATATGCTCGCGCACAGCACCCCGCCCGTCTCCCAGGAGCGCTCCCATGGCCATCGGAATCACCGTGATCGGCACCGGTTATCTCGGCGCGACGCACGCCGCCGCCATGGCCGAGCTGGGCTTCGAGGTGCTCGGGCTGGACGTGGTGCCCGAGAAGATCGGAATGCTCTCCAGGGGCGAGGTCCCCTTCTACGAGCCCGGTCTGGAGGAGCTGCTGCGCCGCCATGTCGCCGGGGTGGCGGGCTCCACCGGGCGGCTGCGCTTCACCACCTCCTGGGAGGAGGTGGGCGAGTTCGGCGACGTCCACTTCATCTGCGTGAACACTCCCCAGAAGCAGGGCGAGTACGCCTGCGACATGTCCTATGTGGACAGCGCGGTGGACTCGCTGGCCCCGCACCTGGCCCGGCCCGCGCTGGTGGTCGGCAAGTCCACCGTGCCGGTCGGCAGCGCGGCGCGGCTGGCGGCGCGGCTGGCGGAGCTGGCCCCGGCCGGGGAGGCGGTGGAGCTGGCCTGGAACCCGGAGTTCCTGCGCGAGGGCTTCGCCGTGGAGGACACCCTGCGCCCGGACCGCATCGTGGTGGGGGTGCGTTCGGACCGGGCGGAGGAGCTGCTGCGCGAGGTGTACGCGAGACCGGTCGCCGAGGGCTCGCCGTTCGTGGTCACCGACTTCCCGACCGCCGAGCTGGTGAAGACCGCCGCCAACTCCTTCCTGGCCACCAAGATCTCCTTCATCAACGCCATGGCCGAGGTCTGCGAGGCGGCGGGCGGCGACGTGGTGAAGCTGGCGGAGGCGATCGGGCACGACGACCGGATCGGCCGCAAGTTCCTGCGCGCCGGGATCGGCTTCGGCGGCGGCTGCCTGCCCAAGGACATCCGCGCCTTCATGGCTCGGGCGGGCGAGCTGGGCGCCGACCAGGCGCTGACCTTCCTGCGCGAGGTGGACTCGATCAACATGCGCCGCCGCTCCCACATGGTGGACCTGGCCCGGGAAACGGTCGGCGGCGCCTTCCTGGGGCAGCGGGTCGCGGTACTGGGCGCGACGTTCAAGCCGGACTCCGACGACGTACGGGACTCCCCGGCCCTGAACGTGGCCGGGCAGATCCACCTCCAGGGCGGACAGGTCACGGTCTACGACCCCAAGGGCATGGCCAACGCCCGGCGGGTCTTCCCCACCCTCGGCTACGCCGACAGCGCGGCGGAGGCGGTGCGCGGCGCGGACGTGGTGCTGCACCTGACGGAGTGGCGCGAGTTCCGGGAGCTGGACCCGCAGGTGCTGGGCGAGGCGGTGGCGCACAAGCGCATCCTGGACGGCCGCAACACCCTGGACCCGGCGCTGTGGCGCAAGGCGGGCTGGTCCTTCCGGGCGCTGGGGCGCCCGACGGCGTAGCGAGGGGACGGGGACCCCGGGGACCCGCTCAGCTTCCGGGGGACCGCCGCGCGCGGTAGGCGCGCATCTTCGCCCGGCTGCCGCAGACGGCCATGTCGCACCAGCGTCTGCGGCCGGCCGGGCTGCGGTCGTAGTACGCCCAGTGGCAGTCGCCGGCCTCGCAGGCCTTGAGCCGGGTCCAGGTGCCGTCGGCCGCCGCGGCGGCGACGGCGGCGGCGATCCGGGCGGTGAGTGCCGCGGCGCCCGTGGCGGTCTCCCCGGGGCCGTCGGGGCCGGGGAGCACGGGTTCGAGGGTCGCCGTGCCCGCCGCGTCGAAGACCACGGCCAGGGGCGTACGGCGCAGCAGGGCGGCCAGGCCGACCGCCGTCTCCGGCGGTACCGGGGTGCCGGAGTTGTGGGCCAGGCAGACGGCGCGCAGTCCCTCGCGGAGCCGGACGATGCCCGGGAGATCGCGTTTGGTGAGGCCGGGTCCGGTCAGTCGGTGGGTGTGCGCGAACGCGGCGAGGCCGTCCTCGGTGGCGAGGCTGTCGGCTCCCGTCCCCACGTCCAGGGTGTTGATCAGATCCCGCACCAGACGGAGCCCCGGTGGGGTGGGATCCCGGTCCTCGGGCTGTTCCACGTCTGCCACGTTACCGCCTTGCGGTGTTACTGGTTAACCGCCATCATGAGGTAACTCGTTACCGGCTGAGCAGATGATCCGGTAACGAGGTGACGGATCAAGAGACGGATGCACGGCAGGAAGGAAGCATCATGGCCATCTCCACACTGGAGGCAGTCGTCGTCCTGGACTGCCCGGAGCCGGGGAAGCTCGCCGACTTCTACGCGCGGCTGCTGGGCGGGACGGTCGAGGGCGAGGGCGACTGGGTCGAGGTGGTCTTCGCCCCGGACGGGACGGTGGTGAAGCGGCTGGCCTTCCAGCAGGCCCCCGGCCACGTGCCGCCGAAGTGGCCGAGCGCCGAGCACTCCCAGCAGTTCCACCTCGACTTCTACGTGCCCCGCGCACAGCGGGAGGAGGCCGAGCACGAGGCGCTGGCGCTCGGGGCGGAGCTGCTCGACGGGGACGACGACGGGGGCAAGCGCGACTTCCGGGTGTACCGGGACCCGGCGGGGCACCCCTTCTGCCTCTGCTACCGCTGAGGCGTACGCGGGGGCCGAGGGGCCGGGGAGCGCGCGGCCGGACGGGACGAGGCGGGCGGGACGCGGAAGTGGTTTCCGCGTCCCGCCCGCCTCTTGCTGTCCCACAGGGGGTCTCACCCGGCCCGTGCCGGGCCGGGCGGTGGTGGCGTGACTCAGATGTTGACGCCGTTGGCACGCAGGTAGGCCAGCGGGTTGATGTCCGAGCCGTAGCCGGGACCGGTGCGCACCTCGAAGTGCAGGTGCGGGCCGGTGCTGTTGCCGGTGGAGCCGACCCCGCCGATCCGGTAGCCGGCGCTGACCTTCTGGCCGGCGCTGACCGAGATCGAGGACAGGTGGCCGTACTGGCTGTAGCGGCCGTCGTCGTGCCGGATGACGACCTGGTTGCCGTACGCGCCGCCCCAGCCGGCGGAGACCACGGTGCCGTTGGTGACGGCCTTCACCGGGGTGCCGGAGGCGGCGGCGAAGTCCTCACCGGTGTGACCGTTGGACCAGCGGGCGCCCGCGGCCTTGTAGGAGCCGGAGGGGCGGGCCGCGACCGGAGCGGTGTAACCGGAGGACACACCGGCGGAGGTGCGCGCCTCGCTCCGGTCGGCGCGCTCGGGGGCGCGCTTGGCGGGCTCGGGCTTGACCTCGGCCTTCGGCTGGGCCTTCTGGGCCTCCGGCTGGACCTTCTTCTCGGCCTTGGCCTGCGGCTGGGCCTCCGGCTTGGCGGCGGCCTTCTGCTGAACGGCGGTGCCGCCCAGGCTCAGCTGCTGACCCGGGTAGATCAGGTTGGGGTCGCCGCCGATGACCTCGCGGTTGTCCTCGTAGATCTCCTGCCAGCCGCCGGAGACGTCCTGGGCGCGGGCGATCTTGAACAGGGTGTCACCGCTGACCACCCGGTACGCGGTGGTCTTCGCGGTCTCCCCGGCGGACTTCTTCGGGGCCGCGTGCTTCGGCGCCGACTGCTTGGGAGCGGCGGGCTTCTCGGCCTTCTCGGCCTTCTCGGCCTTCCGCTCGCTGCGGTCGGCACGCTCCGAACGGTCCTGCTGCGGCGCGGCGGGCTTCTCGGCCTTCTCGGCCGCACCGTCGGGGGAGATCTGGGGGGCGGGACCGCCCTTGGTGAGTCCGGCCCTGACCGAGCACACCGGCCAGGCGCCCGGGCCCTGCCCGTCCAGCACCTTCTCGGCGACGGCTATCTGCTGCTCCTTGGTGGCCAGGTCGGCACGCGGGGCGTACTGGGTGCCGCCGAAGGCCTCCCAGGTGCTCTGCTGGAACTGCAGGCCGCCGTAGAAGCCGTTGCCGGTGTTGATGCTCCAGTTGCCGGTGCTCTCGCACTGCGCCACCCGGTCCCAGGTGTCGACGGAGGCGGCACTGGCGTTGCCGGTGGCGATCAGGGGCAGGGCCACACCCGCGCCACCGACCGAGATGGCCAGGGACAGGCGGGAGAGACGGCTGCTGTGGGCACGACGATGACGTCCGCTTGCGGACATGAGGTGGCTCCTTCTCCTACGCCTGCGAGGTGAGCTGTCGGGTTCGGGCTGGAGTTGCCCGGCCAGCCGTTGCGCGGCGCTGGGCCGCGAGGCGTGGCTTCACCCCAAGCCGTCCCGTATGGGCACGGGCCGGCGGTTTTCGTTGGGTCCCCCGCTCCTGCCGGCGGTGGTGTGGATGCTCCAACCCGCTGCCGTGGCAGGACTCGGCGTTCGGCAGCGGGTCGCCGCACGTTGGTGCGACACGGCCAGAACCGTAAACACATCGTTTCGTCGTCAACAAGCCGATGGGTCACACGGCGCCCGTTTCGAAGGCATTGCGGCACCCGGTATTCGCACTCAGGGTGATGACATGGATGCGCAGGGTGCGGCATTTCCTTTCTGACGCCTCGTCATCCGACTCGCTCACCAGCGGTCATCACCCGTGTGACAGAAACCGACACAGAGCGCGACGAACCGGAAGATCGCACTCGTGACGTGCATCACGAGGAGGTAACCGAGAGGGTCCGCAGGCACGGATCCGGCCCCGGCCGACCGGATCCGGCCATCTTCCGGGCCGGCCCGGGTCAGCCGTCGAGCTGCTCGATCGTGGCGGTCGAGGGGCCGCGCCGGGCCTGCTCCGCACGGGCGACCGCCTCCGCGTCGCGGAGCACCCGCACCGCGTTGTGCCAGGTCAGCCTGGCCAGATCGGCCTCGGACCAGCGGCGGGCCAGCAACTCGGCCACCAGATTGGGGTAGCCGGAGACGTCGTCGAGGCCGGACGGGGTGAAGGGCGTGCCGTCGAAGTCGCCGCCGACGCCGATGTGGTCGATGCCCGCGACCTCGCGCATGTGGTCCAGGTGGTCGGCGACGGTGGCCGCCGTCGCCTCGGGGCGCGGGTGCGCCGCCTCGTACGCGCGCCGGACCTCCCGGGCCCGCTCGCCGCCGTCCAGCGGGCGCAGGCCGTGGGCGCGCAGGTGCTCGCCGGCCGCGTCGTCCCAGGCGACGGCGGCGGGCAGGACGAACTTGGGCACGAACGTGGCCATCGCCACACCGCCGTTGGCCGGGAGCCGCTCCAGCACGTCGTCGGGGATGTTGCGCGGGTGGTCGCACACCGCCCGGGCGGAGGAGTGCGAGAAGAGCACCGGCGCCGCCGACACCCGCAGCGCGTCGCGCATCGTGTCCGGCGCCACATGGGAGAGGTCCACCAGCATCCCCAGCCGGTTCATCTCCCGTACGACCTCCTCGCCGAAGCGGGTCAGGCCGCCGTGGCGGGGGGTGTCGGTGGCCGAGTCCGCCCAGTCGGTGTTGTCGTTGTGGGTGAGGGTGAGATAGCGCACACCCAGCCGGTACAGGGCGCGGAGCGTGGCGAGCGAGTTGGCGATGCAGTGGCCGCCCTCGGCCCCCATCAGCGAGGCGATACGCCCCTCGGCCCGTGCCGCCACCGCCTCGTCGGCGGTGAAGGCGAGCCGCAGGTCGTCCGGGTAGCGGCCGGCCAGCAGCCGCACCGCGTCGATCTGCTCCAGACAGGCGCTGACGGCGGCGTCCCCGGCCAGTTCGGTGGAGACGTAGACGGACCAGAACTGCGCCCCCACCCCGCCCGCGCGCAGCCGCGGGAGGTCGGTGTGGAGGTGGGCGGACTGGTCACGGGCGATGTCGCGCCGGTCGAGGTCGTAGCGGACCTGGGTGCGCAGCGCCCACGGCAGGTCGTTGTGGCCGTCGAAGACGGGGTGGGCGGCCAGCAGCGCGCGGGCCCGCTCCAGCGGCTCCCCGGCCCGGTCCGTACCGTCCGCACCGTCCGCTTCGTGCGTGCCGTCCGTACCGCCTGCCGTGGGCGCCATGCGTCACTTCCCTCCGAAGCCGAAGCCCGTCCCGCCGGCGGCGACCTTGGCGCGCAGCCGGCGGCCCTTGTCCTGTGCCTGCTCCTTCAGTTCGGCCTGGAAACGTTCCATGCGCTCCCGCAGGGCCGCGTCGTGGGCGGCCAGCAGCCGTACGGCCAGCAGTCCGGCGTTGCGGGCGCCGCCGACCGAGACGGTGGCGACCGGGACCCCGGCGGGCATCTGGACGATGGACAGCAGGGAGTCCATGCCGTCCAGGTGGGACAGCGGCACGGGGACGCCGATGACCGGCAGCGGGGTGACGGAGGCGAGCATGCCCGGCAGGTGGGCCGCTCCCCCGGCGCCCGCGATGACCGCCTTCAGACCGCGGCCGGCGGCGCCGTCACCGTAGGCGATCATCTCGTGCGGCATGCGGTGCGCGGAGACGACGTCCACCTCGTAGGGGACCTCGAACTCGTCGAGCGCCTTGGCCGCGGCCTCCATGACGGGCCAGTCGGAGTCCGAACCCATGACGATGCCCACCACGAGGGTGGCGGAGAGGGCGGAGCCGGTGCTGGGAGAACTGCTCATTCGGTGATCGTCCCTCGCAGATAGGCGGCGGCGTGGGCGGCGCGCTCGCGTACGTCCGCCAGGTCGTCGCCGTAGGTGTTGACATGGCCGACCTTGCGGCCGGGCTTCACGTCCTTGCCGTACATGTGGATCCTCAGCCGCGGGTCGCGGGCCATGCAGTGCAGGTAGCCCTGGTACATGTCGGGGTAGTCGCCGCCGAGCACGTTGACCATCACCGTCCACGGCGCGCGCGGGCGCGGATCGCCCAGCGGGAGGTCGAGGACGGCCCGCAGGTGGTTGGCGAACTGGGAGGTGACCGCGCCGTCCTGGGTCCAGTGGCCGCTGTTGTGGGGGCGCATGGCCAGCTCGTTGACCAGGATGCGGCCGTCCCGGGTCTGGAACAGCTCGACCGCCAGGTGGCCGACGACGTCCAGCTCCCGCGCGACCGTCAGGGCCAGTCGCTGGGCCTGGCCGGACAGTTCCCCGGACAGGCCGGGCGCCGGGGCGATCACGGTGTCGCAGACGCCGTCCACCTGGATCGACTCCACCACCGGGTACGCGACGGCCTGGCCGTGCGGGGAGCGCACCACGTTGGCGGCCAGCTCCCGGACGAAGTCCACCTTCTCCTCGGCCAGCACCGGCACGCCCGCCCGGAAGGGCTCGGCGGCCTCCGCCGCGGAGCGCACCACCCACACGCCCTTGCCGTCGTAGCCGCCGCGGACGGTCTTGAGGACGACGGGCCAGCCGTCCCCGCCCGGCGCGGCTCCCTCCCGCGCGTCCCCTTCCCGCGCGGCTCCCTCGGCCGCGAAGCGCGCCACGTCGGCCGGGTCGGCCACGATCCGGTGGCGCGGGCAGGGCACGCCGATCTCCGTCAGCCTCGCCCGCATCACGCCCTTGTCCTGGGCGTGCACCAGGGCGTCGGGGCCGGGCCGCACCTTGACGCCCTCGGCCTCAAGGGCGCGCAGATGTTCGGTGGGGACGTGCTCGTGGTCGAACGTGATCACGTCGCAGCCCCGGGCGAAGTCGCGCAGGGTGTCCAGATCGCGGTAGTCGCCGACGACGACGTCGTTCACCGCCTGGGCCGCGGAGTCCTGCGGGGAGTCGCTGAGCAGCCGGAACCTGATGCCGAGCGGGATGCCCGCCTCGTGGGTCATGCGCGCGAGCTGCCCGCCGCCCACCATGCCGATCACTGGAAATGCCACGTCCGTAGCCTAGCGGCCGGACCTGCGGGTACCCCGTCCGGCGTAGGCGCGCGGTTAGCATGGCGCCCCTGGAAGACCGAGGTATGCCGACAGCGGACCCGCGAGGGCCGGGGAACGGGGCGAGTGGATCACCATGGGCGAACGGCGCGCACCGTACTCGCGACTGCTGCCCCGGCTGCTGCGGCTGCGGCGCGAGCTGGCGAAGTTCGGCACGGTGGGGGCTCTGGGCTTCCTCGTCAACGTCGCGGTGTTCAACCTGTGCATCAACGTCCTGGACCTGGCCCCGGTGCGGTCGGGGGTGGCGGCCACGGCGGTCGCCATCGCCACCAACTACCTGGGCAACCGCTACTGGACCTACCGGCACCGGGACAAGCGGCGGATGCACCGGGAGGCGGGGCTGTTCCTGCTGTTCAGCGGTATCGGCATGGTGATAGAGAACGGCGCCCTGGCGATCTCGCACTACGGTCTGGACTTCACCTCGCCGCTCGCGGACAACATCGCCAAGAACGTCGTCGGCCTGGGCCTCGCCACGGTCTTCCGCTTCTGGTCGTACCGCACCTGGGTCTTCCGCGACGGGGCCGGCGGCACCGGTGGTTCAGTGTCCGGGCGTTTCCTCGGCCTCCCGGCTGAGGAAGAGGGCGAAGACCGGCGGATGCTGCTGAAGTAGCTCCAGCCGCCCGCCGTCCGCCTCCGCCAGGTCACGGGCGACGGCCAGCCCCAGACCGGTGGAGTTGTGCCCGCTGACCGTCCGCTCGAAGACCCGCGAGCCCAGCTCCGGATCGACGCCCGGCCCCTCGTCGGTCACCTCGACCACCACCTGGTTGCCGGCGATCCGGGTGCGCAGCGCGACCGCGCCGTCCCCGTGCACCAGGGCGTTCTCGATGAGGGTGGCCAGCACCTGGGCCATCGCGCCGGGGGTGCCCACCGCCCGCAGCCCCTTCCGCCCGGAGCGGACTATGGCGCGGCCCGCCTTGCGGTACGCCGGGCGCCACTCCTCGATCTGCTGCTTGACCACCTCGTCCAGGTCGAAGCCCACCGACGAGCCCAGGGCCGGGTCGCGCGACTTGGTCAGCAGCCGCTGCACCACGTCGGTGAGCCGCTCCACCTGGGCGAGCCCGACCACGGCCTCCTCCCGGATGGTGGCGGTGGCGCTGTGGGCGGCGGCCGGGGAGGCGTCGGCCCGGTCGATGGAGTCCGCCGCCGTGACGATCTCCTCCAGCCGCATGGACAGCGCGGTCAGCGGGGTGCGCAGCTGGTGGGAGGCGTCGGCGGCCAGCCGCCGCTCGGCGGTGAGCATCCGGGCGATCCGCTCGGCGCTGGCGTCCAGCACGTCCGCCACCCGGTCCAGTTCGGGCACCCCGTAGCGCCGGTGCCGGGGCCTTGGGTCCCCGGAGCCGAGCCGCTCGGCGGCCTCGGCCAGATCGGTGAGCGGGGCCGCGACCCGGCGGGCCTGGCGCACCGCCAGGATCACCGCGGCGACCACCGCGATCAGCGCCACCGCCAGGATGATCAGCAGGGTGCGGCCCACCTCCGCGCGGACCGTGCCGCTGGACTGCTGGACGGTGATCCGTACCCTGCCGGGGTCGGCGGCGGTCCCCTCGATGGCCCCGCCCTCGGGGCGTTCGCCCAGCTCGATGGGGGGCTGTCCGGGGAGCGTGATGCGTACGTAGCGGTCCTCGGGCACCTGGGAGCGCATGGTCTCGGCGGTCACCGCCTCCCCGGCGACGAGCCGGCTGTCGACCACCGACACCAGCCGCGCGGCGTCGGAGCGGACGCTCTCGTAGGCGCTCTCCTCGATGGTGCGGGTCTCGATGACGACCAGCGAGATGCCGAAGACGGCGACCACGACGAGCACCACGGCCAGCATGGAGTTGATCAGGCGTCTGCGCACGGCTCGGCGTCAGTCCTTCCAGGTCTTGCCGGGGGCTTTGCGGGAGTTCTCCGGGCCTTCGGGGCTCCCCCGGCCCTCCCGGGCCTCCGGCCGGTCACTCCTTCTCGAACCGGAAGCCGACGCCCCGGACGGTGGAGATGTAGCGGGGGTTGGCCGCGTCGTCGCCGAGCTTCTTGCGCAGCCAGGAGATGTGCATGTCGAGGGTCTTGGTCGACGACCACCAGGTGGTGTCCCACACCTCGCGCATGAGCTGGTCGCGGGTGACGACCCGGCCCGCGTCGCGCACCAGCACCCGCAGCAGGTCGAACTCCTTCGCGGTGAGCTGGAGCTCCTCCTCCCCCATCCAGGCCCGGTGCGACTCGACGTCGATGCGCACCCCGTGGGTGGCGACGGGCTGCGGGGCGGGCTCGACCGCGCCGCGCCGCAGCAGGGCCCGTACCCGGGCGAGCAACTCGGCCAGCCGGAACGGCTTGGTGACGTAGTCGTCGGCGCCCGCGTCCAGGCCGACGACGGTGTCCACCTCGTCGGCCCGGGCGGTCAGCACCAGGACCGGGAAGGTGTGCCCCGCGGTACGGAGCCGGCGGCAGACCTCCAGTCCGTCCATGCCCGGCAGCCCGAGGTCGAGCACGAGCAGGTCGACCTCCCCGCCCCGGCCGGCCTCGAGCGCGCTGGGGCCGTCCTCGCGCACCTCGACCTCGTACCCTTCGCGGCGCAGGGCACGGGCCAGCGGCTCCGAGATGGAGGCGTCATCCTCGGCGAGCAGTACTCGGGTCATGGCCTGATGGTAGACCTCACGGAATTCACCCAGACCGGGTGCGAGGGAGTCGTGGGGCTACGTGCCGTTTCCCGGACGGCGGTGTGAAACGTGCCTCTTCGGCCTTATTGTCGGCAAGATTCCGCCCCGGGGCGGCGTTGATCCGGCCGGGGCGCCGCCCCCTGCCCGGACCTCGGGCGGCCGCCGGACGGCGCCGGGTGCCGGCCGCGGACACGCGGTGACGCCTCACCGGCCTGCCGCTCCCGCACCGGGCGGACACACGCCCGCCGCGGACACGCGGGGGCCGGGACCGACCCGCCACCCGGGCGTACGCCCGCCGTGTCGCGCGTCCCGGCCGGCCCCGACCGGTCCCCACCAGCCCCGACCAGCAAGGAACCACCACCATGGCGTCCAGCCTGACGAGGGAGCCCGCCGGCACCGCCGGCGGGACCTTCTTCGGCCACCCGCGCGGTCTGGCCACCCTCTTCATGACGGAGATGTGGGAGCGCTTCTCCTGGTACGGGATGCGCGCCATCCTCGTCCTCTACCTGATCGTGGGCGTGCTGGAGGGCCCGCTGGCCGGCCGCGAGGCCCTGGCCGCGGCGATCTACGGCGTCTACAACGCCGTCGTCTACATGGCCGCCATGCCCGGCGGCTGGGTGGCCGACCGGCTCTGGGGCGCCCGCAGGGCCGTCCTGGTCGGCGGCATCGTGATCGCGGCGGGCCACTACACCCTGGCGATCCCGTCCGACGTGGCGTTCTTCACCGGACTCGGCCTGATCGCGGTCGGCACCGGGCTGCTCAAGCCGAACATCTCGGCGATGGTCGGCGGGCTCTACGAGGGCCTCCCCGGTGCCCGCCGCGACGCCGGGTTCACCGTCTTCTACATGTCGATCAACATCGGCGCCATGCTCGCGCCGCTGGTGGTCGGCTACCTCGGGGAGAACGTCGACTGGCACCTGGGCTTCGCCGTCGCCGGCGTCGGCATGACCCTGGCCGTGGTCCAGTACGTGCTGGGCGCCCGCCACCTCGGTGACGTCGGGCTGCGGCCCGGCACCCCCGCCTCCCCCGAGGAGCGGCGCACCGTGCTGCGCAGGGCCGCCCTGTGGACCTCCCTGGCCGCCGCCGTCCTGCTGGTGGACCTCGCCCTGGGCACCTACGACATCGGGCACGTGGTGAACTTCCTGGCCGTCCTCGGCGTCGTCGTGCCGGTGCTGTACTTCGCATCGATGTTCCGCAACCCGGAGCTGACCGGCCCGGACCGGACACGGGTGCAGGCGTTCGTGTGGTTCTTCGTCACCGCCGTGCTGTTCTGGATGATCTACGACCAGTCCGGCTCACTGCTGACGATCTTCGCGAACACCGAGACCGACCGCACCGTGGGCGGCTGGGAATTCCCGGCCTCGTGGTTCCAGTCGGTCAACCCGGTGATGATCATCGTGCTGGCGCCGCTCTTCGCGAGCCTGTGGGTCTGGCTGGCCGGGCGCCGCCGCGAGCCCGGCACGCCGGTGAAGTTCGCCCTGGCCATGCTGCTGGTCGGCGGCTCCTTCGGGCTGATGGGCCTGGCGGGGGCCGCGGCGGCGAACAGCGAGACCGGGAAGGTCACCGTCTTCTGGCTGCTGGGCGTGTACCTGCTGCAGACACTCGGCGAGCTGTGCCTGTCCCCGGTGGGCCTGTCCCTGTCGACCAAGCTGGCCCCGAAGCGGTTCGTCGGCCAGATCATGGGGCTGTGGTTCCTGGCCACCGCCACCGGCAACGCCCTCAACGGCTGGGCGACCCGGCTCAACGAGCCGATGGGCGACGCGGCGTACTACACGATGTGGGGTGTCGTCGCGGTGGCCGCCGGTCTGGCCTTCATGGCGGCGGCCGGGCGGATCCGCGCCCTGATGGGCGGTGTGGCCTGGCATCCTCGCCGCCCCGGAGGGGGCGGCGGTTCCCGCCCACCGCGCCGTCTGCGGCCGCGGTGCCGGGGCTCCTGCGGTCCGCTCCTCCGGCCGGTACCGGACCGGTACCGGTGGTCCCCCGGGGAACCGGGGGCGGGGCCCGGGATCAGGACTCGTCGGCCGGTCCGGCCAACTCCGCCCAGACCGTCTTCCCGGCGGCGCCGTCCGGGTGCCGTACCACGCCCCAGTCCATGCACAGCCGCTGGACGATGAACATGCCGTGCCCGCCCGGCCGTCCGGGGCGGTGCGGGGTGCGGGGGGAGGGCAGGCCCGCGCCGCGGTCGGCGACCTCGATCCTGAGCACCTTGGCGCCGAGGCCTATCCGCACCTCTTCGGGGCCGTCGGCGTGCAGGCAGGCGTTCGTCACCAGTTCGGAGACGACGAGCAGGGCGTCCTCGGCCACGGCGCGCTGTTCGGCATTGGCGGCGGGCAGCCAACCCCAGTCGTTGAGCGCCTGGCGGGTGAAGTCACGGGCGCGGGGCACAGCACCACTGGCCCCCATCAGCCGCAGCCGCCGTACCTGGCGCATCTCGCGCACCTGACCGGCCGGTGCGGCTGCGGTCGCGGCGGTGCCCTCCGGCTCCGGGCCGCGATCGCCCGCTGGTTGCGGCCGGGTGGTGCTCATGAATGCTTCACCTCACCGTTTGACCAATTCGTCGATTTTCGCTTGGTCTGCGGACAACTGCTTCAGGGGGTATTCCAGGGACTCTCCTGCCCTCCCGGGCCAGGAGAACACCCCTTGATTTCACCGGAATCATGATCCTGGCGTAACACTCTGGTCACGGATCCGGCATACGGGCGGAGCGCCCCCTCAGGACTGTGCCGTCTCCTTCAGCGCGTCCGCCAGCGTTTCGTGCAGAGCGAACACACCGTCGGCGCCGGTGATCTCGAAGACTCTGGCCACGACAGGGCGCATTCCGGCCAGGTGGATGCCGCCGCCGGCGGCCTCCGCCTTCAGCCGGGCCCCCAGGAGGACGTTGAGCCCGGTGGAGTCGCAGAACTCCAGTCGCGAGCAGTCCACGACGATCAGCTTGCACCCGTCCTCGAGCGCGCGCTCCAGCGGTTCGCGCAGCAGATCGGCGGTGTGGTGGTCGAGCTCGCCGTCCGGTGTCACCACCAGACTCGCGCCGTGGCGCTCCACTTCGACCGTCAGCCGGCCCCGGTGGCTGGTGCTGCCGGGCATCCCGCGGTCCATGCACACCCCTTCAAAGTCGATTAGTGGCCGATCCCTGCCTGTCCGAAGTCGGACGTTCGAACACTACGCCCTTACAGCCGCAACCGGTAGCCGCACAACCAGCACATTGGGTCATATTCGGACAACCAGCACTTGCCATGTCCCCGGGAGAGCAGGTAGGCGTAGGAGAAAACATCGGAACGCCGTACCAACCCCGTGTCAACACCGCGTCGGCTCGGAGGCGCCGCACCCGACAGGACAGCACCGGTTCCGGCAGCCATATGCCGAGAATGATGGAGGACGCCATGTCACCCCGGCTCGACGAAACGCCCCTCGCGTCGTCGCCCGCCCCGCCCGAGGGGGCCGGGGACGGCCTCCCGGAGCCGGCCGGCCGGCCCGGGCTTCCCGAGATCCCGCCGTACGCCGAGGTCGGGGCGGTGGACGCGCGGGCTCTGTCCAGGACCCTCTTCGCGCGCCTCGAAACGCTGCGGGAGGGCACCCACGAGTACGCGTACGTCCGCAACACCCTCGTCGAGCTGAACCTCGCCCTGGTGAAGTTCGCCGCCTCCCGGTTCCGTTCCCGCAGCGAGCCCATGGAGGACATCGTCCAGGTCGGCACCATCGGCCTGATCAAGGCCATCGACCGGTTCGAGCTCGGCCGCGGGGTCGAGTTCCCGACCTTCGCGATGCCGACGATCGTGGGCGAGATCAAGCGGTTCTTCCGCGACACCTCCTGGTCGGTGCGCGTCCCGCGCCGGCTGCAGGAGCTCCGGCTGGACCTGGCCAAGGCCGGGGACGAACTCGCCCAGCAGCTCGACCGCTCCCCCACCGTCGGCGAGCTGGCCGACCGGCTGGACATCTCCCGCGAGGAGGTGGTCGAGGGCATGGCGGCGAGCAACGCGTACACCGCCAGCTCCCTCGACGCCCAGCCCGAGGAGGACGAGACGGAGGGCGCCCTCGCGGACCGCATCGGGTACGAGGACCACGGTCTGGAGGGCATCGAGTACGTGGCGTCCCTCAAGCCGCTGATCGCCGATCTGTCACCGCGCGACCGCAGGATCCTCTCCCTGCGCTTCGTGGCGAACATGACCCAGTCCGAGATCGGCGAGGAGCTCGGTATCTCCCAGATGCATGTCTCCCGTCTGCTCGCGCGGACGCTGGGCAAACTCCGCAAGGGCCTGCTCGTCGAGGAGTGACGCCCGCGCCGGGGGGGGTGGCGCCGCCCGTGCCGCCCAGTCCCAGTCCCCGCCCGCGTACCCGGCCGCCCGGCAGGTCCCCGGCGGCCGGGTGTGCCGTTCGTCACAGCGGCGCGCGGCCCGCTCGGCTCACCGGACGCGGGCGCCCCGCTGCCACACCGCCGCCACCAGCGGGACGCCGGGCCGGTAGGCGAGGTGGACGTGCGAGGGCGCGTCCAGCAGCACCAGGTCGGCGCGGGCACCGGGGGTGATCCGCCCGATGTCGATGCGGCGCAGGGCCGCGGCGCCGCCCGCGGTGGCGGACCACACCGCCTCGTCCGGGGTCATGCCCATCTCCCGCACGGCCAGGGCGACGCAGAACGGCATGGAGCTGGTGTACGACGAGCCCGGGTTGCAGTCGGTGGCCAGCGCGACGGTGACGCCCGCGGCCAGCAGCCGGCGGGCGTCGGGGTAGGGCGAGCGGGTGGAGAACTCGCAGCCGGGCAGCAGGGTGGCGACCGTACGGCTGCCCGCCAGCGCGTCGACGTCGGCGCCGGTGAGGTGGGTGCAGTGGTCGACGGAGGCGGCGCCCAGTTCCACGGCCAGCCGGACGCCGGGGCCGGGGCCGAGCTGCCCGGCGTGGACGCGCGGGGTCAGCCCGTGGGCGATCCCGGCGGTGAGGACGGCGCGGGCCTGGTCGCCGTCGAAGGCGCCCCGCTCGCAGAAGACGTCCACCCAGCGGGCGTGCGGGGCGCAGGCGGCCAGCATCGGGCCGGTGACGAGGGCGACGTAGCCGTCCGGGTCGGCGGCGTACTCGGGCGGCACGACATGGGCGCCGAGGAAGGTGGTCTCGTCCACGTGCTCCTCGGCGATCCGCAGGGCGCGGAGCTCGTCCTCGACCGTCAGGCCGTAGCCCGACTTGGTCTCCAGGGTGGTGGTGCCCTGGTGCAGCGCCTCCCTGACATGGCGTTCCAGGCCCGCGGCGAGCCGTTCGCCGGAGGTGGCGCGGGTGGCCTCGACGGTGGTGCGGATACCGCCGGCGGTGTAGGGGCGGCCGGACATGCGGGCGCCGAACTCCTCGGTGCGGTCGCCGCCGAAGAGCAGGTGGGAGTGGGAGTCGACGAAGCCGGGGAGCAGGGTCCGGCCGCCCGCCCGGAGGCGACTGTCGGTGGCGGGTGCTTGACTCTCCGTACCGACCCAGGCGATCCGGTCGCCCTCGATGACGACGGCCGCGTCCCGGAGCAGGCCGAGGGGGTCGTCGGGGGAGGTGCCGGGAAGGTGGTGATCGTTGGTGACCAGGGTGGCGATGCCGGTGATGAGGGTGCTGGTGGTGGTGGCGAAGGGGGTGTCCGCGGTGTTGTCCGCAGCACTGTTCGAGGTGCTGTCCAAGGCGCTGTTCGAGGCGCTGGTGTTCATCTGCGGGCTCCTTGCTGGATGGCGTCCGCCAGGGCCGCGGGGACGTCCGGCACGCTCCGGTGTACTCCCTCGCGCACCACGTGGCGACCGCCCACGACCGTGTGGCGTACATCGGCGCCGGTCGCCGCGAATACGGCCGCCTCGGCCGCCAGCCGGGGCGGCGGTCCGGCGGTGCGCACCGAGTCCAGGGCGACGGTGGTGAGATCGGCGAGCCGGCCCGCCGCCAGCCGCCCCGCGTCCGGCCAGCCCAGGGCGGCGTGACCGTTCTCGGTGGCGCAGCGCAGCAGCCGGGCGGCGGTCCAGTGGCCCCGGGCGCGGCTGCGCAGCCGTTCGTTCAGCTCCATGGCGCGGGCCTCCTCCAGCAGGTCGATCAGGGCGTGGCTGTCGGTGCCCAGGCACAGCGGCACACCCGCGCGGTCCAGCTCGGCCGCCGGGCCGATGCCGTCGGCGAGGTCGCGCTCGGTGGTGGGGCACAGGCACACCCCGGTCCCGGAGCCGCTCAGGAGGGCGATGTCGTCCTCGGTGAGATGGGTGGCGTGGACGGCGGTGGTTCCGGGGCCGAGCACCCCGTGGTCGGCCAGCAGCCGGGTGGGGGTGCGGCCGTGGGCGGCCAGACAGCCCTCGTTCTCGGCGGGCTGCTCGGAGAGGTGGACGTGCAGGGGCGCGCCCCGCTCCCGGGCCCAGCCGGCGACGGCGGCCAGCTCACCGGCGGGCACGGCGCGCACCGAGTGGATCGCAGCGCCCACCCGGGCGTGTTCGCCGTCCGGGGCCAGGGCGGTGGCCCGCTCGGCCCAGGCGGCGGCGCTGCCGTCGCCGAAGCGGAGCTGGTGGCGCTCCAGGGGCCGGCCGCGGCGGTCGGCACCGGCACGGGCGCCGGGATGGGTGCCGAAACCGGAGGCCAGATAGCAGGTGTCCAGCAGGGTGATGCGGATGCCCGCCTCGGCGGCGGCCGCGATCAGGGCGTGCCCCATGGCGTTGGGGTCGTCGTAGGGGAGGCCGCCGGGGGCGTGGTGGACGTAGTGGAACTCCCCCACACAGGTGATGCCCGCCAGGGCCATCTCCGCGTAGACGGCCCTGGCCAGCGAGAAGTAGCTCTCGGGGGTGAGCCGGCCGGCGACGGAGTACATCACCTCGCGCCAGGTCCAGAAGGTCCCGGAGCCGGTCTGCGCGGTGCCGCGCAGGGCGCGGTGGAAGGCGTGGGAGTGCGCGTTGGCCAGGCCCGGGAGGGTCAGGCCGCGCAGCGGCTCGGCGCCGGGGGGCGGGGCGGGCGTCCCGGTGCGGACGGCGGTGATACGGCCGCCGGCCGTCTCGATCAGCACGCCCGGCTCGACCGTGCCGTCGAGCCAGGCGTGCTCGGCCCAGTAGGCGGGCCCGGGCTCCGTCCGTTCCCGGAGGCCGGCGGCGGCGCGGGGGTCGGCGGAGCCGCGGGGGGCCGTGGCGTCCGGGGGGCCGGCGGAGCCGTGCGGGTCCTTCGCGGTCAGGCGCACGCCAGGTCCTCCAGTACGTCGGCGAGGGCCCGCACCCCGGCGGCGCAGTCGTCCTCCCCGGCGTGCTCGGCGGGCGAGTGGGAGACGCCGGTGGGGTTGCGCACGTAGAGCATGGCGGCGGGGACGGCGGCGGACAGCACGCCCGCGTCGTGGCCCGCGCCGGTGGGCAGGGCGGGCGCACCGCCCAGCAGGCGGGCCAGCCGGTCCCGCAGTCCGTGGTCGAACTCCACCTCGGAGGTGAAGGACTCCCGGGTGACGGTCACCCGCACCCCGTCGCGCGCGCCGCGTTCGGCCGCCGCCCGCTCGATCTCCGCGACGACGGCGGCGAGGGTCTCCTCGTCGGGGGCGCGGGAGTCGAGCCAGCCGCGGACCAGGGAGGCGATGGCGTTGACGCCGTTCGGTTCGACGGCGACCCGGCCGAAGGTGGCCAGTGCCCCGGCCAGCCGGGCCTTCTTGCGGGCGGCCAGCACGGTGGTGGCGTAGGTCAGCATCGGGTCGCGGCGGTCGGCCAGGGCGGTGGTGCCGGCGTGGTCGGCCGCGCCGTGGAAGTCGAACCGCCAGCGGCCGTGCGGCCAGATCGCGGAGGCGACACCCACCGGACGGTCGCCGGGGGCGGCGGCGAGGCGGCGGCCCTGCTCGATGTGGAGCTCGACGAACGCGCCGACGCGGGCGAGCCGTCCGGGGTCCGGGCCGAGCGCGCCGGGGTCGTGCCCGGCCCGTTCCATGGCCTCGGCCAGCGTCACCCCGTCCGCGTCACGCAGCCCGCGGGCCCGCTCGGCGTCGAGCTGCCCGGTGGCCAGCCGGGAGCCGACACAGGCCACCCCGAAGCGGGCGCCCTCCTCGTCGGCGAAGTTGGCCACGGCCAGCGGTCGGAGGGGACGCGCTCCCCTGCCGTGCAGTTCGTCCAGGGCGGCGAAGGCGGAGACGACCCCGAGGGGACCGTCGAAGGCGCCGCCGCCGGGAACGGAGTCCAGGTGCGAGCCGGTCACCACGGCGTCCCCGGCGCCGCCCGTCCCCGGACCGCCCAGCCAGGCCCACTGGTTGCCGTTGCGGTCCACCTCGTACGCCAGTCCGCGTACGGCGGCCTGCCGCCGGAACCAGTCCCGGCACTCGGCGTCCGCGCCGGTCCAGGCGTGGCGCCACCAGCCGCCGCCGGACACCCGGCCGACGGGCAGCAGCTCCCGCCACATCTCCTGGAACGGGGCGCCCGGCCGCCAGGCCGCCGCGGAAACCGGCCCGTCGGCCGCCGGTCCGGGGGTCACTCGCCGCCCTCCCGCATCGGGACCCGGACACCGCGCTCGGCGGCGACCTCCTCGGCCCGCTCGTACCCGGCGTCGACGTGCCGGATGACGCCGGTGCCCGGGTCGTTGGTCAGCACCCGGCGGATCTTCTCCCCGGCCAGCGCGGTGCCGTCGGCGACGGTGACCTGCCCGGCGTGGATCGAGCGCCCCATGCCGACCCCGCCGCCGTGGTGCACGGAGACCCAGGACGCGCCGGAGGCCACGTTGACCATGGCGTTGAGCAGCGGCCAGTCGGCGATGGCGTCGGAGCCGTCGCGCATGGCCTCGGTCTCGCGGTACGGGGAGGCCACCGAGCCGCAGTCCAGGTGGTCGCGGCCGATGGCGACCGGCGCGCTGAGCTCACCGGCGGCCACCATGTCGTTGAAGCGCTCCCCGGCCCGGTCCCGCTCCCCGTGGCCGAGCCAGCAGATGCGGGCGGGCAGCCCCTGGAAGCGCACCTTCTCCCCGGCCAGCCGGATCCAGCGGGCCAGCGACTCGTTCTCCGGGAAGAGGTCGAGGACGGCCCGGTCGGTGGCCGCGATGTCCCGCGGGTCGCCGGAGAGGGCGGCCCAGCGGAAGGGCCCCTTCCCCTCGCAGAACAGCGGCCGGATGTAGGCGGGCACGAAGCCCGGGAAGTCGAACGCCCGCTCGTAGCCCGCCAGTCGGGCCTCTCCCCGGATGGAGTTGCCGTAGTCGAAGACCTCGGCTCCCGCGTCCCGGAAGCCGACCATCGCCTCGACATGACGGGCCATCGACTCCCGGGCCCGGGCGGTGAACTCGGCGGGCTTCTCCGCCGCGTACACCGTCATGTCCGGGAAGTCCACGCCCAGCGGCAGATAGCTCAGCGGGTCGTGGGCGGAGGTCTGGTCGGTGACGACGTCGACCGGCGCGCCCGCCGCCAGCAGCCGCGGCACCACCTCGGCGGCGTTGCCCAGGACACCGACCGACAGCGGGCGCCGGGCGGCGCGGGCCTCCTCGGCCAGCCGCAGCGCGTGGTCCAGGGAGTCGGCGCGCACGTCCAGGTAGCCGTGCGCGATGCGGCGCTCGATCGCGCGCGGATCGCAGTCGACGCAGAGGGCGACGCCGCCGTTCATGGTGACCGCCAGCGGCTGGGCGCCGCCCATCCCGCCGAGCCCGGCGGTCAGGGTGACCGTCCCGGCCAGCGAGCCGCCGAAGCGCTTGGCGGCGACGGCGGCGAAGGTCTCGTAGGTGCCCTGGAGGATGCCCTGGGTGCCGATGTAGATCCAGGACCCGGCCGTCATCTGGCCGTACATGGTCAGCCCGAGGGCCTCCAGCCGGCGGAACTCCTCCCAGGTGGCCCAGTCGCCCACCAGGTTGGAGTTGGCGATCAGCACCCGCGGCGCCCACTCGTGGGTGGTCAGCACACCGACCGGCCGGCCGGACTGGACGAGCATCGTCTCGTCCGGCCCCAGGGTGGTCAGGGTGCGCACCATGGCGTCGTAGGAGCGCCAGTCGCGCGCCGCCTTCCCCGTGCCGCCGTAGACGACGAGCTTCCCGGGGTGCTCGGCCACCTCGGGGTCGAGGTTGTTCATCAGCATCCGCAGGGCGGCCTCCTGCGGCCAGCCCCGGGCGGTCCGCGCGGTGCCGCGCGGGGCCCGTACGGTCCGCGGGCCCGGTTCCTGTGACGGTCCTGCCATCGTCCCCTGCCCTCCGTTTGAATCGGCCACTACAGCCACTCTAGGCAGTGAATAGAACCAGTCAACGGGGCCGGTGCCCGCGCGCGGCGGAAACGCGGCGGCGGCCGTGCGGCGGGAGGAGCCCTCCCGCCGCACGGCCGCCGCGAACGTCCCGCGGGGCCCGGCGGCGCGGCGCGCTCAGCGCACCGCGGCCGTGACCCTCGCCCGGGGCCGGCGCTCCCGGGCGGCGGCCGCCGCCGCGGCCCGGCGCGGCGCACCGCCCGGCGCGGCGTCCCCGGCCAGCGGTCCGGTGGTCATCCAGCCGCGTACGTCCTTGCGGGCCGGGCTGCGGCCGGCCGCCCACTCCGGGCGGATCCACAGCAGCTGCTCGTGGCGGCGTTCCCAGCGGCCCAGCCACACCGCCTTCGCCCACAGACCGGCGCCGGCCCCGGCCAGCAGCATGCCGCCGGCGGCCGGTACCGCGACGGACGAGCCCACCGCCACCAGGAAGGCCGCGGCCAGCCACCACCGGCGGGACCGCAGCCAGGCGCGCACGGTCACCTTCCGGTCGTGCAGCACCACCCACTTGCCCGCCCGGGAGGCGGCCCTGATGAGCCCCGCGCACCGGCGGCGGCGCACCAGGAAGGCGGCGACGGCGGCCAGCAGGAACAGCACGGCCCCGGCCAGCACCCCGATCCGCCGCCCGGTCAGCCCCGGGAACGCCAGCCCGGCGCCCGCCGCCGCCACCCCGGTCCACCACAGCGCGGTGCCCGCCGTCCGTACGTACACCGCCACTCTCGCCAGTGCATACGCCCCGCGCCCCACGACAGTCCTCCTTCGCCTCGGTGCCTCTCTCGTTCGCCCGGGCTCGCCGCGGCGGTCCGCCCGGGACTGGTCGGTCGGAAAAAGCGTAGTCAGGAAGAATGAGAATCCGCTGAGGAACCCGGCCGGCCCCGGCGGCCCGGTCAGTCGGCGAACAGCCCGCGTTCGGCCGCCCGGGCGTCGAACTCCTCCAGCCGGGCCTGCGCGTCGGGCAGTTCGTCGCACATCGCCTCCAGCAGCACCCGCCCCAGCAGCATGGGGCCGCACGCGGTGTCGAAGGACAGCCCGGTCCCGACGGCGGCGGGCAGCAGCACGTCCCCCGGGCCGGCGACGGGCGCGAAGGCGCTGTCGGCGACGGTGACGACCCGCAGCCCGGCGGCGCGGGCACGGCCCAGGGCCGCCACCGTCTCGCGCGGGTGGCGCGGCAGCGCGAAGCACAGCAGGGCGCTCGCCCCGGCCCGTACCGCCGTGTCGAGGCGGTCGTCCAGCATCGAGCCGCCCTCGTCCAGCAGCCGTACGTCCGGGTGCACCTTGGCGGCGAAGTAGGCGAAGCCGCGCGCCTGGGCGGCGGCGGCCCGCAGGCCCAGGACGGGCAGCGGCCGGGAGGCGGCCAGCAGCCGGCCGGCCGCGGTGACGGGGGCGGGGTCGGCGAGCTGCGCGGCGAGCCGGCGCAGGTTCTCGATCTCGGCGTGCACGGCCTGCTGCCAGGTGTTGCGGGCGCCCTCCCCGTCACCGCCGCCGGCCGGCTCGCCGGACCCGTCCGCGCCGTCCCGGACACCGCCGGACGCGGGCAGGGTCTCGCGCAGCCTCCTGCGCAGCGCCGGGTATCCGTCGAAGCCCAGCGCCACGGCGAAGCGGGTCACCGACGGCTGGCTCACTCCCGCCAGCTCCGCCAGCTCCACACTGGACAGGAACGGCGCCTCGGCCGCGTGCCGCACCACGCAGTGGGCGATCCGCCGCTGGGTGGGGGTCAGCCGGTGGCCCTCGAACAGCTCCTGCAGCCGCGCGCCCGCACCGTTCACCGTCTCCACCCGCGCTCGCCCACCCTCGTCCTCGACCGGTCCTCTTCAGTGCTCTCCGCGCCGCATGACTCCATTCAGTATCGGCACGCTGCGCCGGAACGCGTCACCGGTGCCCGGTACCGGCACGGTACGGGCGCCGGTCCGTGGCGGTCTCCCCCGGCGGTTTCCGGGGGATAGCCCCAGTGCCCCGGCACGCCCGCGCCCGTAGCGTGGCGCTCATGGATGCCCGTGGCCCTGACCCAGAGTTGAGGAAAGAGCTCGACGCCACCCTGCAGACGCGCAGGGAGCTCGGGCCGGAGTACGAGTCCGAGCTGGTCGACTCCTTCCTGGAGAAGGTGGACCAGCGGCTGGACTCCGTGATCGACCGCCGGGTGCGGCGGCACCTGGCCGAACGGCAGACGGTCGTGGCCCGCGGCGCCCGGACGCCGCAGGGCGGTCAGGCCCCGGAGGGGCCCGGCGCCGCCTTCGGACTGGCCGCGATCTCGCTCGTCCTGGCCATCCCGCTCTCCGCGATCGCCGCCGTGAACGCGGATCTGCCCGGACTGCTGGTCTGCTGGGCCGGGATCGTCGGCGTCAACGCCGTCCACTCCGCGGACCGTCTGCCCTGGTCCCGGGCCCGGCGCGAGGAGCGCCGCGCGGCCTCCGGCGACTGGGACTGACGGCCGAACCGACCGGCTGACGGCCGGCCGGGAGCCGGGCGAGCCGGGAGGAGTTGCGCGGGGACCGCCGCACCCCGGTGCGAACACCAAGGGCGGGACGACGGCGGTCCCCGCGTCGGACACGCGACCGGGTCAGGAACCGGGCCCGCGTCCGGGCGCCTGCGGACAGTCCGGGAGCCGCTCCGGAAAATCCCGCGCCGACACCTCACACAGTGCCCGACCGGTGTTAACCACGTTTTGCGGCGCCGTGACAGCCGGCTACTTCTTCCGCGCGCTCTTTCCCGTGCTCTTCCCGGCACCCGCCCCCCGGGCCAGGAACGCCAGCAGGTCCTGACGGCCGACCACCCCGGTCGGCTTGCCCTCCACCAGCACGGTCGCCGCGTCGGCCTCGCCCAGCACCGCCATCAGGTCGGCGACCGGCTCGCCCGAACCGACCTGCGGCAGCGGCGCGCTCATGTGCTTCTCCAGCGGGTCGTCCAGCTCGGCGCGCCGGGCGAACAGCGCCTCCAGCAGCTCGCGCTCGACGATCGAGCCGACGACCTCCGCCGCCATCACGTCCGGGTGCCCGGCGCCCGGCTTGACGACGGGCATCTGCGAGACGCCGTACTCGCGCAGCACCTCGATGGCCTCGCCGACCGTCTCCTCCGGGTGCATGTGGACCAGTGAGGGCAGCGCGCCCTCCTTGTGGCGCAGCACGTCGGCGACCCGGGCCTGGGTGGGCTCGCCCTCCTCCAGGAAGCCGTAGTCCGCCATCCACTCGTCGTTGAAGATCTTCGACAGGTAGCCGCGTCCGCCGTCCGGCAGCAGGACGACGACCACGTCGTCCTCCCCGAGGCGCTCGGCCACCCGCAGCGCCGCGACGACGGCCATCCCGCAGGAGCCGCCGACCAGCAGCCCCTCCTCCCGCGCCAGCCGCCGGGTCATCCGGAAGGAGTCCTTGTCGGAGACGGCGACGATCTCGTCGGTGATCTCCCGGTCGTAGGCGTCGGGCCAGAAGTCCTCGCCGACGCCCTCCACCAGATAGGGCCGCCCGGAGCCGCCCGAGTACACCGAGCCCTCCGGGTCGGCGCCGACGATCCGCACCTTCCCGCCGGAGACCTCCTTGAGGTAGCGGCCGGTGCCGGTGACCGTGCCGCCCGTGCCGACGCCGGCCACGAAGTGGGTGATCCGGCCGTCCGTCTGCTCCCACAGCTCGGGACCGGTGGTCTCGTAGTGCGAGCGCGGGTTGTTCGGGTTGCTGTACTGGTCGGGCTTCCAGGCGCCCGGCGTCTCGCGCACCAGGCGGTCGGAGACGTTGTAGTAGGAGTCGGGGTGCCCGGGGTCGACCGCGGTGGGGCAGACGACGACCTCCGCGCCGTACGCCCGCAGGGTGTTGATCTTGTCCGTGGACACCTTGTCCGGGCAGACGAAGACGCAGCGGTAGCCCTTCCGCTGGGCCACGATCGCCAGCCCGACCCCGGTGTTGCCGGAGGTGGGCTCGACGATCACACCGCCCGGCGCCAGCTCGCCGGAGCGCTCGGCGGCCTCGATCATCCGCAGCGCGATCCGGTCCTTCACCGAGCCGCCGGGGTTGAAGTACTCGACCTTCGCCAGGACGGTGGCCCTGATCCCGGCCGTCACGCTGTTCAGCCTGACCAGCGGGGTGTTGCCGACCAGCTCGATCATCGACTCGTGATACTGCACCTGGGTTCTCCGCGCTCGGGGGCAGTCGCCGTCGCCTGCCCGTACCCGCCAGCCTAGGGTCCACTCCCCGCCGGGGAAGCCGTCGGGTGACGCGCGTTGCGCGACGGGCCGCGGCGGGCAACACACCGTTAGTGACGGGTGGTGGCGCACGGGCGCGTACACGGGAGGACCCCCTATGCCGAACATTCCGAACATGCCGAAGCTGCCGGGCGCGCCGGGTGTGACGGGCGTGCGCAGAGCGAGAGCGGCCCGCCGGATCGCCGCCGCCGCGGCCTACGGGGGCGGGGGTGCGGGGCTGCTCGGCGGCGCCGCCGTCGGCCTGCTGATGGTCCAGGCGCGGCTGGCCAGATGGCGGGTGGGCGAGTCCGGCGAGGTGCCGCCCCGGGCGGACGGGCTGTACGGCGCGGCCTTCGGGCGCACCGGGCCCGGCGCGCAGCTCCCGCCGCTGCGGCTGGCGGTGCTGGGCGACTCCACCGCCGCCGGGCAGGGCGTCCACCGGGTGCGGCAGACCCCGGGCGCGCTGCTGGCCTCGGGACTGGCGGCGGTGGCGGAGCGGCCGGTGCGGCTGCGCAACGTGGCGGTGCCGGGCGCCCGCTCGGACGACCTGGACCGCCAGGTGACCGAACTGCTGCTGGGCGGACACACCGAGGACGACGCGGACGGCACGGACGGCACGGGCACCGCGCCGGACGTGTGCGCCGTCATGATCGGCGCCAACGACGTCACCCACCGGATGCCGCCCGCCCGGTCGGTGCGGCTGCTGTCGGACGCGGTGGCCCGGCTGCGGGCGGCCGGCAGCGAGGTCGTGGTGGGCACCTGCCCGGATCTGGGGACGGTCGAGCCGGTCGACCCCCCGCTGCGGTGGCTGGTCCGCCGGGCGAGCCGGCAGCTCGCGGCGGCGCAGACGATCGCGGTGGTGGCGCAGGGGGGCCGCACCGTCTCGCTGGGCGATCTGCTGGGCCCGGAGTTCCGGGCGAACCCGCGCGAACTGTTCGGCCCGGACAGTTTCCACCCCTCGGCGGAGGGGTACGCGACCGCCGCCATGGCCTTCCTCCCCGCCCTCTGCACCACCCTGGGTCTGTGGCCGGAGGACGAGCGGCCGGACGCCGCCCGCCGCGAGGACATCCTCCCGGTCGACCGGGCCGCCGCGGCGGCCGCCGGAGAGGGCGGTACGGAGGTCGCGGCGGTCCAGGGCGGCCGCGGCCCCTGGGCGCTGCTGAAGCACCGCCGCGGGCGGCGGCCGCCCCCGGTGCCGGAGACCGCCGCCGCGCACTCCCCCGGCGCCTGACACCGGTGCCGCGCCGTACCGGGCTCCGGGGCCCGGTGCGGCAGACGGGTGAGCAGGCGCTCGGCAAAGAGGTCCGAATCACACACGGCGGGACGTGACCGCCACCATACGTATCGGTAGCTTTCCAGAAGTCCACCGTCCACCGCCCCGTTCCCTGGAGCAAGTGATGCCCGAAGCAGTGATCGTCTCCGCCGTGCGCTCGCCGATCGGACGCGCCTTCAAGGGCTCGCTCAAGGACATGCGGCCGGACGACCTGACCGCCGCGATGGTGCGGGCCGCCCTCGACCGGGTGCCGCAGCTGGATCCCGCCGGGATCGACGACCTGATGCTGGGCTGCGGCCTGCCCGGCGGCGAGCAGGGGCACAACCTGGGCCGGGTCGTCGCGGTGCAGCTGGGGATGGACCACCTGCCGGGCTGCACGGTCACCCGCTACTGCTCCTCCTCCCTGCAGACCACACGCATGGCGATGCACGCCATCAGGGCGGGCGAGGGGGACGTGTTCGTCTCGGCCGGCGTCGAGACGGTCTCCCGCTCGGTCAAGGGCACCTCCGACGGCCTGCCCGACACCCACAACCCGCTCTTCGCCGAGGCCGAGGCCCGTACCGCCGCCCGCGCCGAACAGGAGGGGGCGGGCTGGCACGACCCGCGCGAGGACGGGCAGCTGCCGGACGTCTACATCGCCATGGGCCAGACCGCCGAGAACCTGGCCCGGCTCAAGGGCGTGACCCGCGAGGAGATGGACGAGTTCGGCGTACGGTCGCAGAACCTCGCCGAGCAGGCCATCGCCGCCGGTTTCTGGGAGCGCGAGATCACCCCCGTGACCCTCCCAGACGGCACCGTGGTCGCCAAGGACGACGGGCCGCGCCCGGGCGTCACCCTGGAGGGCGTCCAGGGCCTCAAGCCGGTCTTCCGCCCCGACGGCCTGGTCACCGCGGGCAACTGCTGCGCGCTCAACGACGGCGCCGCCGCCCTGGTGATCATGTCCGACACCAGGGCGCGCGAGCTGGGCGTCACACCGCTGGCCCGGATCGTCTCCACCGGCGTCTCCGGTCTGTCGCCCGAGATCATGGGCTACGGCCCGGTGGAGGCCACCCGGCGGGCCCTGAAGCTGGCCGGGCTGACCATCGACGACATCGACCTGGTCGAGATCAACGAGGCGTTCGCCGCCCAGGTGATCCCCTCCTACCGGGACCTGGGCATCGACCTGGACCGGCTGAACGTCAACGGCGGCGCCATCGCCGTCGGCCACCCCTTCGGCATGACCGGTGCCCGGATCACCACCACCCTGATCAACTCCCTCCAGTGGCACGACAAGCAGTTCGGGCTGGAGACGATGTGCGTCGGCGGCGGCCAGGGCATGGCCATGGTCATCGAGCGGCTGAGCTGAGACCGCTCCCCGCTGCCGGGCGGATTCCCCGCCGGGGCCCCGGCGGGGTCCCTGAAGACCCCCTGAGACCCCGGTGAGACCGAAGTTCACCCAGGATGTGACCTATGTCCTGCGGGGCAGGTGTTCTTCCTGCTCAGGGCGGTCCGTTCGTCCGCCCGGAGCCCTTCCGCCGTCCTTTCGGGGGTGTTCACCGCCCGCTCCGACAGGAGATTCCCGGCGGGCTGCGGTAGGAATTCAGGGATCGCAGTTCCCAACGGGAGTACGTCAGTGAGCGCCATATCCCTCGTCCTGCTGCTCACCGCCGGTGCCGCCACGGCGGTGAGCGGCGCGGCCCTGTACGCCGTCCGCGGTCTGCGCCGGGCGGTGGACTCGCTGTGCGAGCAGCTCCTCGCCTCGGCCGCGCCGCACGGCGCCCCGGACGGGACCGCGCTGCCCGCGCCCCGTACGTCCCCGAGCCAGGCGGAGATCCGGTCCGCCGTGGCCGCCGCCCTCGCCGAGGAGCGCGAGCGCGAACTGGCCGAGGCCCGCGCCTTCTGGGCCGCCCAGGAGGCACGCGACACCTGCACCGAAAACATGCCGGCCGAGACGCACGGCACCGAGTACGGCACCGGCGCCGGCCACCGGGCCGACGACAGGCCCGCCGGACACGGTGCCGGCGGGGCGGCGGACGACGGCGCGGAACCGCTGGACGCGCTGCTGGAGCGTGCCCTGGGGAACGCCCACGAGAGCGGCCCGCCCATTCCGCACCAGCTCGACCGGGAAGGGATCGAGCGGGGGGCGGAACCGCGGCTCGGCTCCCGGCGGTCCGCCGACCCCGAAACGCCCGGCACCGGCGGAACCGACGCGGACACCGCCCGGGACGGTGCGGCCGACTCCCCGGAGCTGGCCGCCGCCCGCCGCCGCCATCCCTCGAACCCCGGCTTCGGTCTGGACGGCGAACCCGCCGGGCCGCCCGTCCCCGCCGGGCCCGGCGGCTGTGAGACCACCCGCCGGTGCCTGGCCGGACTGGCCGACGCCCGTACCCCGCTGACCGACGTCCGGTCCGGTCCGCTGGGCACGCTGGACGTCTACGTCTTCGCCGACGGCACCACCGTCTGCCTGGCACCGGGCCACCGCGAGGCCGCCGAGCGGCTCGGCACCGCCCTGCGCGAGGGCGCCGAGCCGGTGCTGCTGGGCGGCTCCGGGGTGTTCGGCGCGTACACCCTGACCTTCGCCTGCGGCGAGGAGCACGTCTACGTCCTGGCGGACCGGGTCATCACCTCGTTCTGAGTTCGGCGGCCTCCACCAGCGCCACGGCCTCGGCCGCGGCGTCGTCGGCGGCACCGCCGGCACCGCCGGCACCGCCGGCCGCGCGGAGCGCCTCCGCCAGGTCGTGCCCGGCGACGGCGAGCTGGTCGCCGACGGCGAAGACACCGGCGTCGGGCAGCCGCCGGGGGGCGCGGCCGGGGAACTCCAGCCGCTGGGCGCGGCCGGCCAGTTCCCTGGCCAGCTCCAGCCCCTCGGCCGCGGCGCCCCGTGCCAGGGCGCTGTGCGGCATGGCGCGCAGCCGGTCGGCGAGCCGCTCCACGGCGGTGAGCAAGGGGATCACATCGGGCACGGGGTCAACCCTACGCACCGCGCACGCCCCGTTGCCAAGGGGTGGACATTGGGGCACGGTGCAGTGAAGAGGACTCATCGAAAGCGTCCGGAGGCGCCGATGTCCCAGCCCTTCTCCAAAGAGGAAACCCACCGGAACCTGCTCTCCCGCATCCCCCGCTGCACCGGCCGGGACATCTCCGACTGGCTGCGCACCCTCGCCGACGCCCCCGCCTCTCCCCGTCTGGAGGACAGGGTGAGCTGGCTGCGCCGGGAGTACCACCTCGCCTACGGCCACGCCAAGGCCCTCGTCCGGGAGTACGAACTGCGACGGTCGGCCGGCGCCCACTAGCGCCGCGCCGGTCAGGACCTGCCCGACACGAGGCCCGGGGCCCAGATCTTCCCGGCTCTCGGGCCCCCGGGGCCGGGAGTGGGGGTATCTCCCGGCCGAAGGCCAGGGGTGGGGGTACCTGAGTGCCAGGGCGGCCGAGGCCGAGGGGCCGCGCCGGGGCGCCCTCCGCCCCCGCACCGGGCGTACCCGGGCGGCGCCGGCCCGGCCGGGGACGCACGAGCACCCGCGCGAGCACCACGGAAGCACACCGCAACGGGGGTCCGGAAGCCGGAAGGGGCCCGCGAGGCGATGCCTCGCGGGCCCCTGACGTGCCCTGCCCGGCCGGCGGCACACCACCACCGGCCGCCGGGTCAGTCGCTGCTCTGCAGGATGGCGATCAGCCGCAGGAACTCCAGGTAGATCCAGACCAGGGTCAGGGTCAGCCCGAAGGCGGCCAGCCAGGACTCCTCGCGCGGAGCGCCGTAGGCGATGCCGTCCTCGACCTGCTTGAAGTCCAGGGCGAGGAAGGCCGCACCGAGCACGATGCCGATGATGCCGAACATGATGCCCAGGCCACCGCTGCGGAAGCCGAGGCCGTCACCGCCGCCGAAGACCGCGAACAGCAGGTTGATGCCCATCAGCAGGATGAAGCCGATGGCGGCGGCCATCACGAAGCGGTAGAAGCGCCGGGTGACGCGGATGATGCGGGCCTTGTACATGAACAGCACCGCGGCGAAGACCGCCATGGTGCCCAGTACCGCCTGCATCGCCGCGCCGTTGGCGATGTAGCTGTCGACGTAGTTGCTGATCGCGCCGAGGAAGAGACCCTCGAAGGCGGCGTAGGCCAGGATCAGCGGCGGCGACGCCTTGCGCTTGAAGGCCTGCACCATGCCCAGGACGAACGCGATCAGCATCGCGCCCAGGGCCAGCCCCAGGGACAGGTCGGTGATCCAGGCGACCGTCGCCGTGGCGACCACCAGGCCCACCGTCATGGCCGTCCGGGCGACGACGTCGTCCATCGTCATCCGGCCCGCCTGCGGCGGGGCGGCGGGCGGCGCGCCCTGGGTCTGGGCGTACGGGTTGGTGGCGTATGGGTTCGCGGTCTGGGGGCCGCCCGCGTACGGGTTCCCGGCCTGCGGCTGCTGCGTGGCGTTGAAACCGGCGTAGCCGTTGTCTCGGCTGAATCCCCGTCGCGAGAAGACCGGGTTGCTGCTCCTCATCTCACTCCTCCATGGCCGCACCGCGCGGCCCTTCCTCCAGAGTAATGTCTTAGCAAAGACCGCACGGTAGTGCACTCGCTTGAACGACGGAAGGACTCGTGATTGTTCCGGTACCCGGCGTACAACCGGTGACACCCCGGAGGGATCCCGGCACGCTCCGGGGGCCGTGCCGCCCTCCGGGGCCCGCCGCCGCGCCGCGGGCTCCGGAGGGCGGCCGGGCACGGGTGTGAGCGGGGAGGCGGGGAGTGCGCGCGTGAGGGTGTGACAGTTCTCGCGCCGCCGGCGCTGTGAGAAGCGGGAGCACGTGTTCGCCGTTCGGCGGAACACACGGACGGGATCCCCGCGACCCTTCTGGACCCCCCGGAGGGCGGCGGCCGTGAAAAAACGTTTCCTTCTACCGGGGGTGAGTCCGGTGTGCCCGGAGCCGGATTCGAACCGGCACGGCCTGTAGGCCAACGAGGTTTAAGCTCGTCGTGTCTGCATTCCACCATCCGGGCACCGGCTCCTGCTGGGCCGCGCTGCCGACTGCCAACGGCCCCTCCCCTGGACGCTGGACGAGCCTAGCCGGGGCTCCCGTTCGAACAACGGGGCCATGGCCTCAAGTTGTCTGATTTTATTGGCAACTGATAGCGCATCAGCGGCGCGCGCCCCTCTTGGGTGCAGCTTGCCCACCCTCTCCCCACCTCCAGGAATGACGGAAAGTCGCTGCCCAGGGACGGGGCGCCAGGATGGTTCTCCTCCCCAGGGATGATCCGGGGCCGCCCCCGTCCCCCTGAGGAGCTCCCCGAAAACCGGTTCGGGGAGGGACGCGGGTGTCCGAATCCGCACCCACCATGGTGGGGAACCGTCAATTCGCTGTGACAGGAGCCCTCCCTCGTGACCACCACCCCCACCGGTGCCGCCACCGCCCTCACCACCCCCGACGGGACAGCGGCCGCCCGGGCCGAGAACCTGAGCAAGGTCTACGGCCAGGGTGAGACACAGGTGGTCGCCCTGGACGCCGTCTCCGTGGAGTTCACCCGCGGCCGGTTCACCGCGATCATGGGCCCGTCCGGTTCCGGCAAGTCCACGCTGATGCACTGCATGGCCGGACTGGACTCCTTCTCCTCCGGCTCGGCGTGGATCGGCGACACCGAACTGTCCGGGCTGAAGGAGAAGAAGCTGACCCGGCTGCGCCGGGACAAGATCGGCTTCATCTTCCAGGCGTTCAACCTGCTGCCCACCCTGAACGCGCTGGAGAACATCACCCTCCCGATGGACATCGCCGGCCGCAAGCCGGACAAGGAGTGGCTGGACCGCGTCGTGGAGACCGTCGGCCTGTCCGGACGGCTCAGGCACCGCCCCAACCAGCTCTCCGGCGGCCAGCAGCAGCGCGTGGCCGTCGCCCGGGCCCTGGCCGCCCGACCCGAGATCATCTTCGGCGACGAACCGACCGGCAACCTCGACTCGCGGGCGGGTGCGGAGGTGCTGGGCTTCCTGCGCAACTCCGTGCGGGAGCTGGGCCAGACCGTCGTCATGGTGACCCATGACCCGATGGCCGCCTCCTACGCGGACCGGGTGGTCTTCCTCGCCGACGGCCGCATCGTCGACGAGATGGCCGACCCCACCGCCGACGGCGTCCTGGACCGCATGAAGGCCTTCGACGCCAGGGGCCGTACGAGCTGAGGCGCGGCGCGCCCCGCCCGCCCGCTCCGGGAACCACACCTCCAGGGCCCCCTCAGGGCCGCCCCGGGGACCGCCGCACCCCGGGCGCGTCCCCTCACCGCGCACGCCCGGAAGCGCCCCACCACCCCGACTCCAGAACACGAGATCCCCCATGTTCCGAACCGCCCTGCGCAACGTGCTCGCGCACAAGGCCAGACTGCTGATGACCACGCTCGCCGTGATGCTCGGCGTGGCGTTCGTCGCCGGCACCCTGGTCTTCACCGCCACCCTCTCCGAGGCATTCGAACGCAGCTCGCAGAAGGGCTACGAGGCCGTCGACGTCTCCGTCCAGCCCGACTGGTCCACCGGCGGGGGGACGGACGGCGAGTCGGTCGACCCCGAACTCGCCCTCACCGAGGACCTGCTGGAGAAGCTGCGGGAGGTGGACGGCGTCGCGTCCGCCTTCGGGACCGCCACCGACACCGTGGCCCTGGCCGGCAAGGACGGCGAGCTCGTCGGTGACGGCTGGTCCACCTTCGGCAACAACCACGCCGCCGTGGACGGCGGAAAGGACCCGCGCTACGACCTGCGCGAGGGCCGCGCCCCGCGGCGGGCCGGCGAGATCGCGCTGGACTCCCGTACCGCCGAGCGCACCGGCTACGAGATCGGTGACACCGTGCGGCTGTCCGTCGACGGCCCCGTCCGCGAGGAGAAGGTCGTCGGCGTCTTCGACACCGACGACGGTTTCGTCGCCGCGGGCGGCGCCCTGGTGCTGTTCGACACCGCCACCGCGCAGCGGCTGTTCGCCTCCCCCGGCCACTACTCCGAGATCATCCTCGCCGCCGAGGGCGGGGTGACCCAGACGGAGCTGAAGGAGCGCGTCGAGGAGGTCCTGCCGCCGCGGACCGAGGCCACCACCGGCGACGAACTCACCGCCGACCAGGCCAGGATGGTCGAGGGCCAGATGGAAGGCATGCGCACCGGCCTGCTGGTCTTCGCCGGGATCTCGCTGTTCGTGGGCAGCTTCATCATCGCCAACACCTTCACCATGCTGGTCGCCCAGCGCACCAGGGAGCTGGCCCTGCTGCGCGCGGTCGGCGCCGGCCGCCGCCAGGTCACCCGGTCGGTGCTGATCGAGGCCCTGGTCGTCGGTACGGTCGCGGCGGCGGTCGGTCTGCTGGCGGGCATCGGGATCGGCGCCGGGCTGCGCGCCCTGCTGGGCGCCCTGGACCTCACCGTCCCCGACGGTCCGCTGGTGATCCCGCCGAACGCCGTGGTCGCCGCGCTGGCCGTCGGCGTCCTCGTCACCGTGCTCGCCGCCTGGCTGCCCGCCCGGCGCGCCGCGAAGATCCCGCCGGTCGCCGCCATGAGCAGTGTCCACGCCGCCGCCACCCCCCGCAGCCTGGTCGTCCGCAACACCATCGGCACGGTCCTGGCGGCCGGCGGCGCGGCACTCGTCGTGGCCGCGACCGGCATGGCGGACAGCGAGATGGTGATGGGCGCGGGCGCCGCGCTGACGGTGCTCGGCGTGTTCGTGCTGACCCCGCTGCTGTCACGCCCGCTGATAGCCGCGTCCGCCCCCCTCCTGCGCGGGTTCGGCGTCTCCGGGCGGCTCGCGCGGCTGAACGCCGCGCGCAACCCGCGCCGCACCGCGGCCACCGCGTCCGCGCTGATGATCGGCCTCACCCTGATCACCGGGCTGACCGTCATCGCCAGCAGCGTCCAGAAGAGCATCGACAACATGGCCGCGGAGTCCCTCCGGATCGACTACGTCGTCTCCATGGCCACCCCCGCCTACCTCTCCGAGGAGGTCGAGAAGACCCTGGAGAAGCACGAGGACGTCACCGCCCTCACCCCGGTGCGTCCCTCCTACGTCGAGTTCGGCGACGACTACCTGGACCTGCAGGGGGTGGACGCCGGCAGCTTCGGCGAACTGACCAGCCTCGACTTCACCCAGGGTTCGTACGAGGGGCTGGGCGGCGGGAAGATCCTGGTGGACTCCGAGACCGCCGACGCGCACGGCTGGAAGACCGGCACCTCCCTGGAGGCCGAGTACGAGGACGGGGAGCGCGGTGAGCTGACCGTCGGCGGTGTGTACCGCAGCAACGAGGTGTTCTACGGCGCCCTGATCGGCACCGCCGACCTTGACCCCCACCTGGGCAAGATCGAGAGCCAGCAGATCATGCTCTCCGTCCAGGGCGGTACGAGCGACTCCGCCAAGGACGCGCTGGCGAAGGCGCTGGGGGACAACCCCGCCATCCAGATCCAGAGCGAGCAGGACATCTCCGACAAGGCCGCCGGAGAGATCGCGATCATGCTGAACATCCTCTACGGGCTGCTGGCCATGGCCGTGATCGTCGCGGTGCTCGGGGTGGTCAACACCCTGGCGATGTCGGTCTTCGAGCGGTCCCAGGAGATCGGCATGCTGCGGGCGATCGGCCTGGAGCGGCTCGGCGTCAAGCGGATGGTGCGGCTGGAGTCGCTGATCATCTCGCTGTTCGGCGGCGTGCTCGGGGTCGGCCTGGGCGTCTTCTTCGGCTGGGCCGCCGGTGAGTTGCTCGCCGGCCCGATCACCACCTACGAACTGGCGCTGCCCTGGGGCCGGCTGGCCCTCTTCCTTGCGCTGGCCGCGCTGGTCGGCATCCTGGCCGCGCTGTGGCCCGCGCGCCGGGCGGCCCGCCTGAACATGCTGACGGCCATCAAGACCGAGTGACCCGGCCGGACGGCCCCACGGGCGGGGGCCCGGACCGCACTCGCGGTCCGGGCCCCCGCCCGTGCCGCCGGGTTCCGTCCCCGGGGCGGCTCCGGCCGGTCCCCGGCGCGGTCCCGGGGCTGAACCCCGGTTCAGTCCCGCCAGTCGCGGGTGCGCAGCGGCAGCCCCGAGACCCCGCTCTCCGGGGTGCGCACGGCCAGGATCTGGTTGACGCCTATCTCGTTGCGTTCGAAGGCGAGCGCGCAGGCCGCCATGTACAGCCGCCACACCCGGGCCCGGCCCGGACCGGCCAGCCGGGCCGCCCGGGGGAGGTCGGCCTCCAGGTTGGCCACCCAGCGGCGCAGGGTCAGCGCGTAGTGCTCCCGTATCGACTCCAGGTCGCGGACCTCGAACCCGGCCCGCTCCAGGAGCGTGACGGTCCGTCCGACGGGGGACAGCTCCCCGTCGGGGAAGACGTAGGCGTCGATGAACGGGTCCAACCGGTACTTCTCCTCGTCCGGCGCCGGGCGCCGGGCGATCTGGTGGTTGAGCAGCCGCCCGCCGGGCCGCAGCAGCGCGTACAGCCGGTCGGCGTACAGGCGGTAGCGCGCCGCACCGACGTGCTCGGCCATCCCTATGGAGGAGACCGCGTCGTACGGGCCGTCGACGACCTCGCGGTAGTCCTGGACCCGGATGTCGATCCGGTCGGCCAGCCCGGCCTCCGCGACGCGCTTGCGGGCCAGCCCGGCCTGCTCCCGGGAGAGGGTGACGCCCACCGCCGTCACGCCGTACTCGCGGGCCGCGTGCAGCACCAGCGAGCCCCAGCCGCAGCCGACGTCCAGCAGCCGCTGCCCGGGGCGCAGGGCGAGCTTGCGGCAGACCAGGTCGAGCTTGGCCTCCTGCGCCTCCTCCAGCGTCATGACCGGCTTCCCGTCGGCGTCCCCGCCGGCACTGCCGTCCCAGTAGGCGCACGAGTAGACCATGGACGGCCCGAGCACCTGGGCGTAGAAGTCGTTGCCGACGTCGTAGTGGTGGCTGACGGCGCGCCGGTCGCGGCGCAGGGTGTGCCGCAGCCCGGTGCGGCCCCGGACCTCCTCCCGGGGCGGAGGCGGCGGGGGCAGCGGCCCGGCCAGCGCCAGCAGCTCACGGCCGAGCCCGAGCCGGCTCTCCAGCCGCCGGGACAGCGGCGGGGCGGGGGCGGCGGGGGTCGCGGCCCGCTCCCACACCTGCCCGGCCAGCCGGCCCAGCGCCTCGTACAGGTCACCCTCGATGTCCAGCTCCCCGGCCACCCAGGCCCGGGCGAGCCCCAGTTCGCCCGGTCTCCACAGCAGCCTGCGCAGCGCGCGCCGGTGCCGTACGACGAGGACGGGCCCGCCGGGCGGCCCGGCCTCGCTGCGGTCCCAGGCCCGCACCCGGACGGGTACGGGCCCGCCCAGCACCTCCTCCAGGGCTCTGACGAGTCGTGCCGCGATCTGTGCCATCGGTCCCCCTTTTCCACGGAGCCGGCTGCCCCGCTTCACCGCGTTCACAGACAGCTATCCCCGCGCGCCCCGGCGTTCACGCCGGGGCGCGGCGGCACCGGCCGTGCCGTCCGTACGGCACGGCGGGCGGGCAGCACCGGAGAACGGCGGAGGGCAGCCGGGGACAGCGCGAAGGGCCGCCCGCCTCCCCGGCCGAGGGAGACGGGCGGCCCTTCGGAGGGCGCCGGAGCGGTGATCCGCCGGTGCTGTCCGCTACCGCCCGGCGCCGTCCGGCCTCAGGAGGCCCTGGCCTTCGGCCGGGCGTCGCCGGACTCCCGTGCCGCGGCCGAGACCGGCGCGGCGGCCTCGTAGAACTCCTCGCGCGGATTCTGCACCGCGCCGAGGGAGACGACCTCGCGCTTGAGGAACAGGGCGAGCGTCCAGTCCGCGAAGACCCGGATCTTGCGGTTCCAGGTGGGGACCGCCAGGCCGTGGTAGCCGCGGTGCATGTACCAGGCCAGCCGGCCCCTGAGCCTGATCTTGACGCGCTTGCCGACGGCGATCATCGCGACGCCCTTGCGGAGGCCGAGCCCGGCCACCGCGCCCTTGTTGGCGTGCCGGTACTCGGTCTGCGGGAAGCCCCGCAGACCGGCGATGACGTTGTCGCCGAGCACCTTCGCCTGGCGCAGCGCGTGCTGGGCGTTCGGCGGGCACCAGGCGTTCTCGTTGCCCGCCGCGCGGGCGGCGAGGTCCGGGACCTGGGCGTTGTCGCCCGCGGCCCAGATGTGGTCGGTGCCCTTGACCTGAAGCGTCGCCTCGGTGTCCACATGGCCGCGCGGGCCCAGCGGCAGGCCGTAGCGGGCCAGCGCCGGGTTGGGCTTCACACCGGCGGTCCACACGATGGTGTCGGAGTCCACCTCGAGGCCGTTCTTGAGCACCACGTGGCCGTCGACGCAGGACTCCATCGACGTGGACAGGTAGACCTCGACGCCGCGCTTCTTGAGGTGTTCCAGGCCCCAGCGGCCGAGCTCGGGGCCGACCTCGGGGAGGATCTTGTCGGCGGCGTCGACGAGGATGAAGCGCATGTCCTCGCGGCGGACGCTGGTGTAGTACTTCGCCGCGTCCCGGGCCATGTCCTCGACCTCGCCGATGGTCTCGGCGCCGGCGAAGCCGCCGCCCACGAAGACGAAGGTGAGCGCCCGGCGGCGGACCTCCTCGTCGTTCGTGGAGTCGGCCTTGTCGAGCTGCTCCAGGACGTGGTTGCGCAGGCCGATGGCCTCCTCCACGCCCTTCATGCCGATGCCGTTCTCGGCCAGGCCGGGGATCGGGAAGGTGCGGGAGACGGCGCCGAGGGCGACGACCAGGTAGTCGAAGGGCAGCTCGTATGCATCGCCGACCAGCGGCGCGACCGTGGCGACCTTCCGGTCCTGGTCGACGGCCGTGACCCGCCCGGTGAGGACCTCCGCCTTGGGGAGCACGCGCCGCAGCGGGACGACCACGTGGCGCGGGGAGATGGAGCCGGCGGCGGCTTCCGGGAGGAAGGGCTGGTACGTCATGTAGGAGCGCGGGTCGACGACGGTGACGGTCGCCTCGCCGTACCGCATCTTCTTCAGGATGCGGCGCGCTGCGTACATACCGACGTACCCGCCACCCACTACGAGGATTCGCGGACGCTCCGTGGTGCTCATGTCTTCGAGTATCCCCCGCCGTCCGGGGGGCACCTCGTGAGCCCCTTCACAAGCACCTTCGGTACCTGTGTTATAGTGCCCCGACTCGCGGTCCGGGCCTTCCGCGACACTGTGGGGCATCAAGCCTCCCAAGGCTCCGCACCCCCTCTGTGAGCTGCGATGTCTCATGTCGAGGACAGTGGCGGGCAATGTGCCGGACCTCCACGGGGACGGCACCGTAACGACCCCGAAACGCCCCCTCCCGGCCCCGGCCACCCGGAATTCGGCCTACCGGCCCGTAACGTGGACGGCTCACGCGGTTTTCCTTGTGAAGAACTTCACGAAGCTTTCCGGCGGGGCCCGTGGCCGTCGGCCCGGGCCACCCTCCCCACGTCTCCGGGGCGGTCAGCCCGGCAGCAGGTCGATCACCCCCGTGTCGTCCTCGTCGCCGTGTCCGTCGGCGAGCCGCCGCTCCATCAGCCGCATGTACGGAAGCAGGAGTTCGGCGCTGACACCCTGCTCCTCGGCCGTCCGCAGCAGCGTCGTGCTCGGCGCCTGGGGCCGCAGGCACGTGCTGGGGAAGGCGCCGGACGGTTCCGGGGCGGTGGCGCCCCGGCCCTGACCCGGCGGTGACGGGTGCCGGGCGGGCCGGGTCCGCCGGCACCCTCACACCTCGCCCAGCACGCTCCAGGCGATGCCGTCCAGGATGTCGTGCTCGCTCACCACGACCTCGGCCAGCCCGGTCCGCTCCATGACCGCCCGCAGGATCAGGGCGCCCGCGCCGATCACGTCCACCCGGCCCGGGTGCATCACCGGGATCGCGGCACGCTCGGCGTGGGTGGCGGCCAGCAGGCGGTCGGTGACCGCGGCGACCCGCGCGGCGGGGATCCGGGAGTGGTGGATGGCCGCCGGGTCGTACTCCGGCAGGTCCAGGGCGACGGCGGCGACGGTGGTGACCGAGCCCGCCAGCCCCACCAGGGTGCGGGCCTCGCGCAGCGGGACGGTCCTCTCCGCGAGGTCGAGGGCGGCGTCGATGTCGGCACGCAGCGCGGCGAGCTGCCCGGGGGCGGGAGGGTCGGCGATCGAGCCGTCCCGCAGCAGGTGGCGTTCGGTCAGCCGCACGCAGCCGATGTCCACGCTGCGGGCGGCCCGCACCGCGTCGTCGCCCACCACGAACTCGGTGGAGCCGCCGCCGATGTCCACCACCAGGTACGGCCGGGGCAGGCGCATGCCGCCGGTCAGCTCGCGGGTGGCGCCCGTGAAGGACAGCGCGGCCTCCTCGTCGCCGGTGATCACCTCGGGCCCGGTGCCCAGGATGTCCACCACCCCGCGCACGAACTCGTCCCGGTTCTCGGCGTCGCGCGAGGCCGAGGTGGCGACGAAGCGGACGCGCTCGGGGGTGACGCCGTGGGCGCGGATCGCCTCCGCGTACTCGCGGCAGGCCGCGAAGGTGCGCTCCAGCGCCTCGGGGGCCAGCCGCCCGGTGCGGTCCACGCCCTGGCCGAGCCGGACGACGGTCATACGGCGGTCGAGGTCGGTCAGGGTGCCGGTGGCCGGGTCGAGATCGGCCACCAGCAGCCGGACGGAGTTCGTACCGCAGTCGACGGCGGCGACCCTGGTCATGCGGTGCTCCCCTGTCCTCCGGCCGACTGCCCGGCCCCGCGGTCCCCGGTCCCGTCCTCCGGCCCGGCCGCGGACACGCACGGCCCCTTGCGCCACCACTCGGGCAGCATGGCGATCGCCTCGTCACCCAGCGGGTTGACGCCCGGTCCGGCGGCCAGCGAGTGGGCCACCAGGACGTGCAGGCACTTGACCCGGTCGGGCATCCCGCCCGCGCTGGGGAAGCCCGCCAGCACCTCGATGGCGTCCCGGCGGGCGAGGTAGTCCTCGTGCGCCCGGCGGTAGGCCGCGGCCAGCTCCGGGTCGGTCCGCAACCGCTCGGTCATCTCCCGCATCACGCCCTCGGCCTCCAGCGTGCCGATCGCGGAGGCCGCGCGCGGGCAGGTGAGGTAGTACGTCGTCGGGAAGGGCGTGCCGTCCTCCAGCCGGGGCGCCGTCTCCACCACGTCGGGCAGGCCGCAGGGGCAGCGGTGCGCGATGGCGCGCAGGCCGCGCGGCGGGCGGCCGAGCTGCCGTCGGAAGGCCTCGGTGTCGGTCTCGGTGGGCGCGGTGGGCGGAGTGCGGGGCGGGGGCGTTTCCATGGTTCCTCGAAGGGTGGCGGGCGTCGGACGTCGGAAGGGGCCGGAGCGGGGGCGGGCGCGGGCGGTCAGGGGCGGCCGGTGTCGGGCGGCCGACCCCCGGGACCCTCGGCGATCCCGGCGTCCGCCGCGTCCAGGCCCTCCCACAGCCGCCGGTGCCAGGACCGGCCGGGGGCCGTCTCCCGGCCGTCGGAGGAGCGCCGGGCGCGGGAGGACCCGTCGTCCTCCCGGTCCCGCTCCCGGCCCGTGCCGGCCGTGCCCTCCGGCAGGAGGAAGCCGGTCTCGCCGGGGCGCAGGTAGAGCAGGCGCTCGCGGGCCATCCGCTCCACATAGGCGGGATCCTGCCAGCGGGCCTTCTCGTCGCGCAGCCGCTCGACGCGCTCGCGCTTCTCCTCGACCAGGCGGCGCTGCTCGGCTATCTCCGCGCGCTGCGAGACGTACTGCCGCATCGGGTAGGCGAGGACGACGACGAGCGAGCACAGCACGAGGACGAGGAGCGCGGCGCGGCCGGTCAGCCTGCTGCGCCGCGGAGCGCGCATCCGGCGGTGCTGCGCCCGGTAGACGCGCTCCGCCGCCTGGGTGCCCAGCGCCCTGAGTCTGGTCGCGGTGGAGAACCGCTCCCGTTCCGCGGCCACCTCGCCTCCCCTGTCCTGCTCCGTGCGCGGTCGTCGCACGGACGTGTGCCCCCGCCCTCCCGCCACCGTACGGGACGGTGCCGGCGGGAGGGCGGGGGCGGTGCCCGGCGCGGCTGTTCCTACCGGCGGCTCACCGGCGGCTCACCGGTCCGCGGAGCGGAACCGCGGGAACGCCGAGCGTCCGGCGTACACCGCCGCGTCGTCGAGGATCTCCTCGATGCGCAGCAACTGGTTGTACTTGGCGACGCGCTCGGAGCGGGCCGGGGCGCCGGTCTTGATCTGGCCGCAGTTGGTGGCGACGGCCAGGTCGGCGATGGTGACGTCCTCGGTCTCGCCGGAGCGGTGGGACATCATGCACTTGAAGCCGCTGCGCTGGGCCAGCTCGACGGCGTCCAGGGTCTCGGTGAGGGAGCCGATCTGGTTGACCTTCACCAGCAGGGCGTTGGCGGCGCCCTCCTCGATGCCGCGGGCCAGGCGCTCGGGGTTGGTGACGAACAGGTCGTCACCGACGAGCTGGACCTTGTCGCCGAGGCGCTCGGTGATGGTCTTCCAGCCGTCCCAGTCGTCCTCGAACAGCGGGTCCTCGATGGAGACCAGCGGGTACGCCTCGACCAGCTCGGCGTAGTAGTCGGTCATCTGGGAGGCGGTGCGCTCCTGGCCCTCGAAGACGTAACGACCGTCCTTGTGGAACTCGGAGGCGGCGACGTCCAGGGCGAGGGCGATGTCCTGGCCGGGGGTGTAACCGGCCTGCTTGATCGCCTCCAGGATGAGGTCGAGCGCCTCGCGGTTGGAGCCGAGGTTCGGGGCGAAGCCGCCCTCGTCGCCCAGGCCGGTGGACAGCTCGCGCTCCTTCAGCACCTTCTTGAGGGTGTGGTAGACCTCGGTGCCCCAGCGCAGGGCCTCGGAGAAGGACTCGGCGCCGATCGGCGCGATCATGAACTCCTGGATGTCCACGTTGGAGTCGGCGTGCGAGCCGCCGTTGAGGATGTTCATCATCGGGACCGGCAGCAGGTGCGCGTTCGGCCCGCCGAGGTAGCGGAAGAGCGGCAGGTCGGACGCCTCGGAGGCGGCGTGGGCGACGGCCAGCGAGACGCCGAGGATGGCGTTGGCGCCGAGCGAGGACTTGTCCGGGGTGGCGTCCAGGTCGAACATCGCCTGGTCGATCAGGCGCTGCTCGGTGGCGTCGTAGCCGACCAGCTCCGGGCCGATCTGCTCGATGACGGCGAGGACCGCCTTCTCGACGCCCTTGCCCCCGTAGCGGCCCTTGTCGCCGTCGCGCAGTTCCAGGGCCTCGAAGGCGCCGGTCGAGGCACCGGACGGGACGGCCGCGCGGCCGGTGCTGCCGTCGTCGAGGCCGACCTCGACCTCGACCGTGGGGTTGCCTCGCGAGTCGAGGATCTCGCGGGCCACTACGACGTCGATGGACGGCACGGGGGTCTCCTTCGTGTGTGTCTGGCTGGGTGTCCGGCCGGAGTGCCGGACCGAGGTGTCTGCGGGGTTGCCGCCCCTGAGCCTATCCGCCCCGCGGCACCACCTCGCCGGGAGTCCGCGCCGTACGGCCGAACGGTCGGCGAAGACGCGCCGAAGACACGCCGAAGACTGCGGAAACACCGGCTCGACAGGGAACGGCACCATTTTGTTTCCGAAGTAAATAAACCCGATACGGCGCGCCCTCCGCAAGAGCGGTGACGCGCCGCACCGGGCCGGATCCGCCGGGTGACGGGCCCGGACTCAGACCCTGAGCTGCTGGCCCGGGAAGATCAGGTCGGGGTCGTCGCCGACCACGTCCCGGTTGGCCTCGTAGAGCCGCTGCCAGGTGGTGCCGTGGGCGGCGGCGATCTCCCGCAGGGTGTCGCCCGGCCGCACGGCGTAGGCACTGGCCTCGTCCGCGGCGGAGCCGGCCCCGCTCTCCGCCCCGGCCCGGGCGCCGCCCTGGACACCGGTCCGGGCATCGACCCGGACCCCGGTTCCGGTCCCGTCCCCGCCGTCCGGGTTCACCTGCGCCCGGGGACCGCCGGCGGTGAGCCCGCCCTCGTCCGCGCAGCCCCAGGCCCGCGGCCCCTGCATGGCCAGCAGCCGCTCGGCGACGGCGATCTGCTGCTCTCTGGTGGCCAGATCGGCACGCGGCGCGTACCGGGTCCCGCCCGCGGCCTCCCAGCTGGACTGCGAGAACTGCAGTCCGCCGTAGTAGCCGTTGCCGGTGTTGATGGACCAGTTGCCGCTGCTCTCGCACTCGGCGACCCGGTCCCAGGTGTCCACGGACGCCGCGGCGGCGCCCTGGGCACCCGCCAGCGGAACGGCGATGGCGGCGCCCGCGGCGCCGGTCAGGGCGGCCGCACGCACGGCCTTGACGGTACGGCTGTCGTGACCCTTGGCGGTGAACAGCATGAACGTCCCTACTCACCGACGCCTGCGAGGTGAGCTGTCGGGTTCGGGCCGTGAGCAGCCCGGCCGGACGGGGACGGGCGTCCCCGTACCGGCTTCACCCCAAGCCGCCGTGGGCGCGGTGCGCCCACGGCGGCGCCTACCTGGTTCCCCCGCTCCTGCCAGCGGCGCTGACGCGACGACTACCCCACCGGCCGCCGGCAGGATTCGGCGCTGCGGTCGGTGGCACTCGCGGTCGCGAGCGAGTAGACCGTAAGCACACCCGGGCAAATACCTCAAAACATGTCAGAACCCATTCCGTCACCCTTCCTGACGGCCAGAATGGTGGAGTACGCAGGTCAGGGGGCCGGCATTAGGCCGGACAGCGAGGACACGCCGCAAGGCCCCGGAATTGGTCCGGAAGGGTCATCCCGCGGGCTCAGTCGAGCTCGATCCCCTGCCCCGGCACGATCAGGTCCGGGTTCTCACCGAGGACGTCCTTGTTGGACTCGTACAGCTCGCTCCAGCTCAGCTCGTGCTGCTGGGCGATCCGCACGAGCGAGTCCCCCGGCTGCACGAGGTAGTCCCCGGCGGTGAGGCTCTCCTGGCCTCCCGCGGTGGCCGCGTCGGAGCGGTCGGCCGTCTCCCCGGCGCCCGCCTGCCGCTCCAGTTCCAGCTCGAGCGGGTCGCGCTCGCCGCGGTGCTTCCCGGCGCCCTCCGCCGGGCCGGCGCCCTCCGCGCCCTCGGCTCCGGCGGCCGGGTCCGTACCGGCCTCCCCGGACTCCTCGGCCGCCTCCGGCCCGGGGCTCTCGACGGCCGCCCCGTCGGCGGAGTCGTCCGCCTTCCCGTCGGCCTTCCCGTCGGCCTTCTCGCTCTTCTCGGCCTTCTCGGCCTTCTCGCTCTTCTCGGCCTTCTCGGCCTTCTCGCTCTTCTCGGCCTTCTCGGCCTTCTCGGCCTTCCCGGTCTTCTCCGGGGCGTCGTCCGCGCTCTTCTCGACGGCGGGGGCCGACGGGGAGGCGGGCTGCTCGCCGGGCAGGTAGTTCTCGGGGGCGATGGCCGGGGCCTCACCGGTGGTGTCGTAGCGCAGTCCGGCGTTGATGCCGCAGCCGGGCCAGGCCTCCGGCCCCCGGTCCGCGAGGATCTTCTCGGCTATCGCGATCTGCTGGCTGCGGCTGGCCAGGTCGGGACGGTCGGCGTAGGACAGGCCGCCGTACTCCTTCCAGAGCTTCTGGGTGAGCTGGAGGCCGCCGTAGTAGCCGTTGCCGGTGTCGGCGCTCCACAGGCCGTCGCTCTCGCACTGTGCGACCCGGTCCCAGGTGTCGAGGTCGGCTGCCTGGGCGCCCGAGGCGCCGAGGAGGGGTATGGCGATTCCCGCGCCGGTCATCCCCGCCGTGACGAACGCGGCGGGGGCCTGACGGGGGCGGCGGTGCTTACCGGTCCCGGAGAGCATGTGTGGGGCCTCTCGTACGTGGGGAGACAGAAAGGTTCTGCGGGTTGTTGACGGCAGAACGTAGCGCCCGAGACGGATCATCACAAGCCAGTGTCGCGTAGATCACGTGTAGGTCACGTAAGTGACACTGTGTCACCAGTGTACCGGTTCGAACTCCACCGGGAGCGCCCGCAGTCCACGCATGATCAGGCCGCCGCGCCACCGCAATTCGGGCGGTTCCGCCGCGAGCCGCAGGTCAGGGAGGCGCCCCAGCAGGGCGGACAGCGCGATCCGTCCCTCCAGCCGGGCCAGCGGCGCCCCCAGGCAGTAGTGGATGCCGTGCCCGTAGCCGAGATGCTGGTTGTCACTACGTGTAAGGTCCAGTACATCCGGGTGAGCGAACCTCTCCGGGTCGCGGTCGGCGGCCGCCAGCACCACCAGTACCGGGTCGCCGGCCTCGACGCGCTGCCCGCCGAGCTCCAGCGGCTCGGTGGCGAACCGCCAGGTGGCCAGTTCCACCGGCCCGTCGTAGCGCAGCAGCTCCTCCACCGCGCTCTCCAGCAGCCCGGTGTCCCCGGCGGCCAGCGCGTCCTGCAGGAGCCGCCGCTGCTCCGGATGGCGCAGCAGGGCGTAGGTGCCGTTGCCGATGAGGTTCACGGTGGTCTCGAACCCGGCGAACAGCAGGATGAAGGCCATCGCGGCGGCCTCGTTCTCCGTCAGGTGCTCGCCGTGGTCGCTCGCCCGGATCAGTCCGGAGATCAGGTCGTCGCCCGGTTCGCCGCGCTTGCGGTGGATCAGCTCGGCCAGATACGCGCGCATCCGTTTCACCGCCCGGCCCACCCCGCCGCGCGGCCCGCGGTCGTGGCGGATCATCATGCCCGCCCAGTCGCGGAAGTCGTCCTGGTCCTCGGCGGGGACGCCGAGCAGGTCGCAGATGGCGTGGATGGGCAGCGGGAAGGCGAACTCGTGGATGAGGTCGGCGCTTCCGCGCCCCGAGAAGCCGTCGACGAGCCGGTCGGCCAGCTCCCGCACCCGCGGCTCGAAGGCCGCCACCCGGCGCGGGGTGAACGCCTTGGACACCAGCCGGCGCAGCCGGGTGTGGTCGGGCGGGTCGATGTTGAGCAGATGCGTCATCAGGTTCGCGCTGCGCTCCCCCGGGATGCCGATCTTCCCCCGGCCGTGCGCGGTCTCGCTGTGGCGGGCGGGGTTCTTGCTCAGCCGCGGGTCGGCCAGCGTCTCGCGCGCGTCGGCGTACCGGGTCACCAGCCATGCCTCCACCCCGCTGGGCAGCACGGTCCGGTGCACCGGCGCGTGCTCGCGCAGCCAGGCGTACGCGGGGTACGGGTCGGTGGCGAACTCGTGGGTGAACAGGGCGGGCATCGGCGGCGGTACGGCGGTGTCCGGCCGGGTGTTCGGACAGGCTTCCGGGCCTCGGTTCTCCTGGTGCACGCCCCGACGCTAACGCGCCCGCCGGAGCGCGCCCTCCCCGCCTGCCCCTCCCCGGCTCCCCCGGCTCCCCCGGCTCCCCCGGTTCACCGGGGGAGCCCGATTGCCGGGCCGTGCCGGGGGTACGGCGCGGGGGACGGAACGGCGAGAACCGCCGGAAGGAGGCCGTGGTGTCCTCGCACTATCCCCCTCCACCTCCCCCGCCGCGGGACTGGGAGCCCTACTTCCCCGAACCGGAACCCGAGCCCGGGCCGGAGTCCGGTCCGGGGCCCGAGCCGCCCGCGGAACCGCTCCGGGACGGGCTGGGGACCGCCGCGCTGGTCCTCGGCCTGCTCGCCCTCCTGACCTTCTGGACCGTCGCCGGCGGCGCGGTGCTGGGGCTGTCGGCGCTAGTGCTCGGACTTGCCGGGCGCCGCCGGGACCGGCGCCACGGGATGCCGGGCAGCGGTACGGCACTGGCGGGGACCGTGCTGGGGTTCCTCGGCCTGGCGGGCGCCGTCCTCGTCCTCTCCGCGGCCACGGTGGCCGTGGAGTCGGGTGAGTTCGGCGCTCTGCGGCAGTGCCTGCGCGACGCCGGGGACGGCGCCGCGGTCGAGCGGTGCGTGGCGGACTTCGGCGAGGGCCTGTGGCCCTGAGCCGCGGCTCAGCGGACCGCCGCCCGGCGGCGACCCTCCCCCGGCACCCTCGGCAGCGCCAGCAGGATCAGCAGCCCGCAGCACAGCAGGATCACCGAGCCGGTGCGGAAGGCCAGCGCGTACCCCGGGGCGAGGCCCTCCGGGGTGTCGCCGGTGACCCGGGAGGCGGCGACGGTGGACAGCACCGCCAGGCCCAGCGAGCCGCCCATCGTGCGCGAGGTGTTCACCAGCGCCGAGACCACACCCGCGTCCCGGTGCGGCGCCCCGGTGGTGGCCAGGGCGGCGAGCGGGGTGGCCAGCAGCCCGACGCCGAACATCGCCGTCATCCCGGGCCCCAGGACCGTGCTCGCGTAACCGCCGTCGGCGGCCATGACCAGGCCGTACCAGAGGAAGCCGGAAGCGCCCAGCGCCACCCCGGTCAGCGCGGTGTTCCGGGCGCCCGCCCAGGGCATCAGCCGGGGCGCCAGCATGGAGCCGACCACGATGCTCAGCGAGTGCGGCAGAAAGCCCAGGCCCGCCTGGAGGGGCGTGAAGCCCAGCACGTTCTGCATGTACAGGGACATGAAGTACCAGGAGGAGAACGTCGCCGCGCCGCAGACGAACATCGCGGTGTTCGCACCCGCGACCGACGGAAGCCGGAACAGCCGCAGCGGCATCAGCGGCGCCGCGGCCCGGGCCTCCACCGCGACGAACGCGGCGAGCAGCGCCAGCCCGCCCAGCAGCGGCACCAGGGCGGCCCGCTCGTCCCAGCCGGCCGCCTCCGTCTGGACGATTCCGTACGCCACCGTGCCGAGCCCGCCGGTGACCAGCACCGCGCCGGGCACGTCCAGGCCGCGCCCGTCCCCGCCCGCCCGGTCCCTGACCAGGCCGAACGCCACCGCGGTCAGGACGAGCGCCCCGATGGGCACGTTGACCAGCAGCACCCACCGCCAGGACAGCGCGTCGGTGAGCACCCCGCCGACGAAGCCGCCCGCCGCGCCGCCACCGGCGCCCACCGCCGTCCAGGTGCCGATGGCCCGGTGCCGGGCCGGCCCCTCGGGGACGGAGGTGGTGAGCAGGCTGAGCGTGGAGGGCGCCAGCACGGCGGCGCCCACGCCCTGGACGGCCCGCGCGGCGAGCAGTTGCCAGGGCTCCTGGGCGAGGCCGCCGGCGAGACTGGCGGCGGTGAACAGGCCGAGCCCGGTCAGGAAGACGCGCTTGCGTCCGAAGAGGTCCCCGGCCCGCCCGCCGAGCAGCATGAACCCGGCGAAGGTCAGGGTGTAGGTGTTGACGACCCACTGCAGACCGGGACCGTCCATGCGCAGGTCGGCGCGGATGGAGGGCAGCGCGACATTGACGACGGAGACGTCGAGGACGACGAGGAACTGCCCGGCGCAGGCGGCGACGACGACCAGCCAGGGGGTACGGGCCCGGCGGGCGGTGTCCGCAGCGGGCGGTCGGCGGGTGTCGGCTTCCACCGGGTGTTCGGCCATGCCGTCATGCTAGGCGGGCCCGAAGACGCCGGACAGAGCGTGAAGCGGAAGGCGGGAGTCCGGATCGTTTCCCGGCCGTGGGCCCCTCCCCGGGCGCGGCACACGGCGTGGATTCCCGGAACTCCGGCCACCGCGCCGCACCGGTCTCCCGCCGCCGGGGACGGGGGGGGAAACCCACCCGCCCCCGGCCCTGGCGGGGGGAGCCGGCCTCCGCTCCCCCCCCGGGACAACGGAATGGCCGCGGACCACCGGACCGGGAAACACCCGGCCGGTTTCCCGCCCGCGCGGCGGACGTTTCGGCGGTACGGGCCAGGGCACCCGGACGGCGTGAAATCCGCGCCCGCGGGCGGAACTTCACGGGCCTGGCACAGCGGTCCACCAGTCGAGCCGAAAGGACTCCACAGTGACTTCGTACTCCTCGCCCGAGCAGGGCAGGGGCACCGGCGCCCCGGAAACCGCTCCGCACCGGGGCAACCCCCGCAACGGAATGGGAATCACCGCCCTGGTTCTCGGGATCCTCGCCCTGGTGACGTTCTGGACGGTCCTCGGTGGAATCCTGCTGGGAGTGGCGGCGATCGTGTTCGGCGTCATCGGTTACCGCCGTACGAAGCGCGGCGAGGCGACCAACGGCGCGATGGCGCTCATCGGCGCGATCACCGGCGCGCTCGGCCTGGTGGCCTCCGGCGTCATCCTGGCGGCGGGCGTCTCCCTGCTGAACTCCGAGGAGTTCGACAGCTACCAGGACTGCATACGCGAGGCCGACAGCACCTCCGAGGAACGGCAGTGCGCCGAGGACTTCAGCGACGAGATCAGCCCGAACAACTGACCTGATCCGGCCGGTCACCGCGACGGACCGCGGCCGCCCTTCCGCCGCCCGTGCGTTTGCTGTCGCGCACGGCCTCGACGACGGTGGGGTACCGCGCCTACGGCCCGGGGCGAAGCACCGCTCCCCCCTGTTCCCCCGGTGGTCCCCGGACGGAGGCCCGCCCGCCCTCCGCGCCGGGCACGGCCGGGCGGTGCCCGGCGCGCGCTCCGCCGCGGTCCGGAGCGGGTCAGGTGTGGCCGGGGCCTCCGGAGCCGAAGCCGCCGCTGCTGCCGGGACTCCAGGTGGGCCGCTCGTTCGGGTCACAGGGATGGGTGTCCTCGTGCTCCTGCAGCTCGTGGGGATAACGGCGCCTGCCGTCGGTGGGGATCGGGTCGTCGTCTCGGACGCCGTCCTCGTAGCCCCGCGGGTTCTCCGGGCGCTCGGAGGGCGTGGAGATGCCCTCGTCACCCCTCTTGAGCAGGCGCAGTCCGTACACCACGGCCAGGACCAGTCCGCCCGCGACGATGATCCCGGGAATCGCGGCACCGAATCCCTCCAGCGGCAACTCCAGGGCGACGGGAAGCGTGTCGTCCGCTGCGTATGTGCCGTATGTACCGTTCATGACCCTCGGGTACCCCCCAGCGGCCCGGTCACACGGTCCCGGTCACTCCGTCCCGGCCGCGCTCCCGCGGGACTCCGCCGCCAGGATGGCGTCCCGGTAGGCGCGGGCCGCCGCCCGCAGGGCCGTCTCCGGGTCGGTGCCCTCGGCCTCGGCGCGGGCGGCCAGGGCCAGCAGTTCGTAGCCGACGCCCCGGTTCCCGTCCAGGACCGGGCCCAGGGCGTCGCCGATGCCCGCCGTACGGGCCCGGCCCGCCAGCTTCGCGGCCAGGGACAGCGCGGGCTGGCCCAGCGGTACGCCCTCGGTCACCGAGGTGCGCCGCTTCTCGACCGCCTTGGTGCGCAGCCAGTGGGCCTTGACCTCCTCCGGGGTCTCGGCGGTGGCGTCGCCGAAGACATGGGGGTGGCGGTGGATCAGCTTCGCCACGATCGTGCCCGCGACGTCGTCGATCGAGAACGGCTCGCCGGGATCGTCCTCGGCGATCCGGGCGTGGAAGACCACCTGGAGCAGCACATCGCCCAGTTCCTCGCGCAGTTCCTCGCGGTCGCCCTCCTCGATGGCCTCGACCAGCTCGTACGCCTCCTCCAGGCCGTACTTGGCCAGCTCCCGGTGGGTGCGCGTTCCGCTCCAGGGGCATTCGGCGCGGATGCGGTCCATCACCCGCACCAGATCGAGCAGCCGGGCGCCGGGCAGGTCGTAGGAGCCGGGGAGCAGCTCCAGCTCCGGCAGCGCCGCGCGGCCGGAGCCGGCCAGCCGGGCGAGGCCGTCGGTCAGCTCCGGCTCGCCGTCGGCCCCGGCGATGACGGCCACCGTGCGGCCGCCGCCCCCATCACCGGCGCCCTCGTCACCGGCACCGCCGTCCCCGCCCGCGCAGAGGTCCGCCAGTTCGCGGGCCGTGGGCGCGGCGATCCCGACCGTCACCCCCGCCTGGCGGACGTACGGCAGCTGCGGGTGGTCCGGGTCCGCGCACAGCACGCGGTCGGCGGTGCGCAGTGCCTGCCAGGCGGGCCAGGACAGCAGTCCGGGGGCGACCCGGTGGCTGGTGGTGAGCAGGACGACACGGCCGGCGGCCGGGGCGGGCCGGGGGGACGGGGATGCCGGGGATGCTGTGGCGTTCACGCTCCGAACGTAACCGATGCGGGCCGCTCCCCGGCCGGGAGCGGCCCGCCCCCGGCGTCCGCCGCGACGGGCACGTCCAGCAGGCCGCCCAGCTCGGCGAGGTTGGCGCGGGTGGTCTCCCACAGCAGCCGCTGCCGTCCCAGGACGTCGGCCACCGCCGCCTCGTGGTCGTCCAGCAGGGCCGCCGCCCGCTCGGCCAGCCGTCCGCCCAGCTCCCGGTCGTGCACGGACACGCCCCACTCGGGGCGGCCGATGTCGGCCAGGAAGTACGCCAGCTTGGGGTGGGAGATCAGGCTGAGGATCGGGGTGCCGCAGCCGAAGGGGATCATCCCGGCGTGGCCGCGCATGCCGACGACCAGCCGGACGCGGCGGAAGCGGTCGTAGACCTCCGCGTTGGACAGGTCGTACAGCGGCTCGACGGGCAGCGCGATGCCGTGTTCCCGGCGCAGGTCGTACACGAACCGCTCGTCGGCGGGCGCGTGGGGCGCGTACCGCACCTCGGCGCGCTTGCCGATCGCGCGCACGGCCTTGGCCATCTCGGCCAGGAAGTGGCCGTAGTCGTGGCCGAAGCGCAGGCCGGCGCGGTCGTAGGCGCAGTTGAGCAGCACCGTGTCGGTGCGCTCCGCCGCGTCGCGCCAGCCGGGGGACAGCAGGCGCAGCACGGTGGTCGGACAGGGCTGGTGGCGCACCTTCTCGCGCAGGGACGGCGGCAGCAGCTCGCGGACCCGCTCGACGGAACCGTGGTTGCGCAGCCCGAAGAACGACGCCTTCTCGGCCAGGGCCCGCAGGCTCCCGGTGAACCGGGCGCGCCGGTAGACCTGCCCGTCGAAGACGTTGTAGCCCACCGCCAGGACCGCCAGTGGCACCTCGATCCGGGCCAGCGTCTCGTCCCGGACGTTCCACTGCCAGGCGCTGTTCCCGTTGGGCCAGGTGTCGGGCAGGAAGAGGCCGCCCCCGCCGACGACCAGGGCGCGCCGGGCGTTGACGCGCTCCAGCGCCACCTCGTCGAAGTGCCGGTGCACCGGCACCGACAGCCAGCGGCGCGGCCCGGTGTCGGGCCCGAAGCACAGCCGTACGGCCTCGGGGAGCACCTTGTCGCCCGCGTTCTCCTGGCCGGAGGCGAACAGCGCCACATGGGCGAGCTGCTCTCCGTCGGGGACGTCCGGGGCGGGCTCGGCCGGCAGCAGGGCCAGGTCGCGGCAGGTGCGGTTGACCGGTTCGCAGTCCAGGCCCTCGCGGGCGTGGGCGCGGGCCGCGTCCTCGTCGCCGCGCAGCCAGGCCAGCCGCGCCAGGCGGCTGAACGCCTTGGGCGCGACCTCGGGCGAGGCGGTGGCCAGCAGCAGGTGCGTCTCCGCCTCGGCGTAGCGGGACTCGGCCAGCAGGGCGCTGCCCAGCGTCTCGTGGAAGCGCGGCTGGTCGGCCTTGGGCGTCACCGACAGCAGCACCTCGACGGCCTCGGCGTAGCGGCCCTCGGCGGTGTGGTGGACGGCCAGCGTGCGGGCCAGGTCGACGGTGGCGCCGCGCTCGGCCAGCGGGCGGGCGAGATGGGTGAGGAGCTCGGGGTGCTTGGGGCCGGGCAGGGCGCAGTAGGCGGTGCGGAAGTCGTCGTCGGACAGCTCGTGGCGGGCCCGGGCGCGTTCGGCGGGGCCGTATCCCTCGTCCCGGCCGGCGCCCTCCGCCGCACCGTCGAACCGCAGGATCACGGTGTCCTCCGGCACGGGCGCGCCGTCGTACAGGCGGCGGACCAGGAAGTCGTGGCGGGCGGGGAGCGGGACGCACTCCAGGGTGCCGTCCGCCAGCCGGCCGGGGGTGTCCTCGGTGAGGTGTTCGCGCTGGATCACCAGCAGGCCCTCGCCGGTGTCCACCCGGCGGGGGCCGGACGGCAGCGGGAGCTGCGGGACCGCCGCCACACCGTGCCGGGCCCGCAGCAGTTCGCCGAGGTCGCCCAGGACGACCATGTGCGGGCTGAGGGCGATCACGGTGTCGTGGCCGGTCGTCCGGAAGATCTCGGCGCGGAGGTTCCGGCCGGCCGGGACGGCGCGGTCGGTGATCCTCGGGTGCAGCCGGCGGGCGGCGTCCAGGGCGTGCCCGGGCAGCCCGGGGTGCAGCAGGAGGAAGTCCTCGCAGACCCGGGGGTTGGTCAGGGCCAGGCTGCGCAGCAGGGTCAGCAGCCCGGGGAGGGTGTCCTCGTCGGCGTGGCAGGCGAAGGCGATCCGGCGCCGGCCGGTCAGGGCGGCGCTGTCCGCCGGGCCGCCGGCCGGGCGGTCGGGCCGGCCGGCGGCCGGTGCGGGGGTGTGCGGTCGGGGCACGGTCATCGAAGGCTGATCCTCGTCGGGGTGCGGTCCGTGGCGCGGGCCTCGACCCAGGCGCGCTCGGCGGGGCCGAGCCGGCCGGGGCCGGGCAGGTCGAAGCCGATCAGGTCCAGGACCGGGACGGCGTCCAGGAAGTCCAGCAGCCGCAGCACCGAGAAGGCGGTGCCCGGAGCGGGGTGCTCGGCGCCCTCGCCGATCAGGTCCGGGTCGGTCACCGGGCGGCGGAGCGTGTCGTCGCCGACCCGGCGCTGCGCGCCGGGCACCAGCCGCCGTACCGCCTGCCGCCACTGTTCGGCCGGGTCGCCCAGGAGCAGCCGGATGTCCACCGGGTGGTCCAGGCGCGCGGTGGTGCGGTGGTCCAGGACGTGGATGTCGGTGCGCTCCCCGGCGCCGGGGGCGGGGTGGGGGAAGGCGTCGCAGCGGATCACCAGGTCGTAGTCGTCGACTCCGGGGTCGGGCGGGTGCCCGGCGAGCTCCCGGGTGTTCGCCACCAGGCACACCGTCCGGCCCGCCACCGCGTTGCGCAGGTCCCACACCCCGACCGGTTCTGCGCCGCCGAGCAGCGGGTCGGGCATCCGGTCCCGCTCGGACAGCCGGCAGTAGGTGGCGTACAGCGCGGCCAGCCGGCGTACGGCCGGGTCGGCGGCGCCGTGCTCGCGCAGCCGCCGCCCCACGCAGGCGGTGAAGGCCGCGCGGACCTCGGCGGCGGGCCGCTCCTGCGCGACGGCCTCGGCCAGGGCACGTGCCTCGGCGCAGTCGTCCGCCGGGAACAGCCGCAGCGCCCCGGTCAGGCAGTCCCGACGCTCGGTGAGCGTGGCCAGGTGCGCGGCGACCGTACGGGCGCCGGGGCCGGGCTCGCACAGCTCCAGATGCCGCTCGTACGCCTCGGCGGCCGCCGCCTCGCGGCCCAGGGCCTCCAGCGCGCGGGCCCGCAGCAGCTGGGCGCCCCGGGACCGGCGGCGGACGGCCAGCGCGGTGTCCGCCAGCCGCAGGGCCAGCCCGGCCCCGTTCCCGTCGGCCGCCGGTCCCGCCGCCAGGGCGCGGTCGCCGGCGCGCAGCAGGGCGTCGAAGGTGTCCCGGTCGGCCGCCGGACCGGACCGCCCCGCGCGGGCGGCGTGGGCGGTGTAGGCGGCGGTCAGGGCGCCGAGCGCGGCCACCAGCCGGGGATCCCCGGGGCGGTCCGGCCCGGCCAGGGCGGCGAGCCGCCCGGCGCAGTCGTGGACGCACTCGGCGAGCGCGGCGCGCGCCGCGGCCTCGCGCGCGGCGCCCGGTCCGGCCGGCCGGAGGACCTCCGTCCAGGCCCTGGCCCTCCTCGCTCCCTCGGGCCTCTTCGTCCCCTTCATGGCTCTCCACGGTTCGGCGGCAGGACGCCGAACTGTGCCCGAGCGCGAGGCGGCGCACGTGGCGCCCGGGTGCCCTGCGGGTGAACAGTGGGGGAAGCGTCGGCGGGCCGCCGCACGGCGCGCCCGCCGGGCGGCCGTCAGGCACCCGGCGGGCGGACGTCAGGCGGGCTGCTCGGGCCCGGGGTTCGTGAGCTCCCTGATCCACGGCCGGTCGGCCTCGGCCAGACTGACCTGCTCGTCGTCCCACTTGCCGTAGCGCGGGTTGACGCTCACGTCCAGCTCCCTGGAGGCCTTCTCCAGCTCCGCACGCAGCTCCTCCTGGCCCTGCGGGGTCTGCAGGTTCGCGCCCAGCTTCTCGGCCAGCCCCTGGACCAGGAGCTGGACGCGCAGCATCTCGTCGATCTCGTCCGGGGTGGCGGCCTGCTGCCGCAGCATCAGCGACTCCAGCCGCTCCGGGCCGCCCACCTGGCGCGCGGCCAGCTCACGGGCCTCCTGGATCTCCGCGCGGCTCACCGTCACCCCGGCGTCCCCGGCGGCCCGCTCCAGCACCCGCCGGAGGACCAGGCCGCTGAGGGTGCTCCGGGTGAGCTGGCCGGTCTCCTTGATCAGGACGTCGGCCTGCTCGTGGTCGCGCTGGGCGGCCCGTACGGCCTCCACCTTCGACTGGACCTGCGACATCGTGATCCGCTCACCGCCGACGACGGCCGCCGCGCCCGCGTGGGCTTCACCGCCGCACGCGGTCAGCAGCGGCGCCGCGACGAGCACCGCTGCCGCGGCGGAGAGGGAGAGCGAGGTCCTGCGGCGGAACATTGAGCCTCCTGAGAGCGGCGGTGGAACGGACGGTGTGGACGGTGCTGGGGAACACCTGTGCAGGGCCGTCCCGGCGATGATCGATGCTAAGCAGTCCACTCGGCTCCCACCACCGTTTCGGAGCACCGTTCGGCACCGTTTCGGCCAACGAGCCGGGCGGCGGTACGGTTCCGGGCCGCGCGGGCCGCGTCGGCCCGCCGTTGCCCGCCGTTACCGTTCCGTACACCCGGGTGAACCACAGTGGTGCGCCGTGTCCAACGAAACAACCCTCCAGCCCTCCGGGAACGGCACCGGCACGGTCCCCGGGGGGAACGAGCCCCGGCAGCCCGCTCCCCCCGGCGCGCCCGCCGCCCTCTCCGCCGGTCCCCCCGGCGCGCCCCGCCCGCCCCGTGAGCACCGGTACGACGTGGACCTGGCGCGGCTGGTGTGCTCGGTCGCCGTGATGCTGGGGCACATCGGCGGCGTGTTCATCGCCGCGGTCGAGCGCGAGGAGGCCAACGGTCCCGCCGTGTACTGGACCGGGCACCTCGTGGAGGCCGTCAACCCCTTCGCGGTGCCGATGTTCTTCGCCATCGCCGGCTGGGCCGTGCTGGTCGGGGCGCCGCCCCGCGACAACCGCCGGATGTGGCGGCGGATCACCCGGAACGTGCTGCCGATGTTCGTCTGGACGGCCCTCTACCTGCTCTGGGGCCGGCTGTGGGGCACCAACGACGGGCCCGTGACCCGGCTGGCGCTGGACGCCGTCTTCGGCTCGGTCCGGCCCGCCTACCACCTGTGGTTCATGTACGCCTACATCCCGCTCGTCGTCGCGCTGGCCTTCGCGGTGCTGGTCCGGGCCGGGAAGCGGCCGTGGGGCCTGGGCGCCGTGCTGCTGGTGTGCGCGGCCGCGCCCTCCCTCCTGGCCGACCTGGAGCGGTGGACCGGCTGGGACCTGCCGCACTTCGGCTGGGGCTTCGGCGTCTACCAGCTGATGTACGCGCTGGCCGGCGCGCTGCTGTTCGCCCTCCCGCCGCACGCCGTGGCCGGACGGCGCCTGCTGTGGACGGTGCCGCTGCTGCTGTCGGCAGCCGGGGTGCTCTGGTACCACACCCAGGTCCACTACGTGCTCCCGAACGCGCATCCGCTGGTCGCCGTGATGACCATCGCCCTGCTCCTGACGCTCACCCGGGTGCGGGTGCCCGAGCGGTGGCGGCCGCTGCTGGGGCGGCTGTCCGGGGCGGCGCTGGGCGCCTACCTGGTGCATGTGATGGTGATCTCGGCGATCGTCGAGCCCCTGGTCACCCCGGAGCTGTCCGGCGCGGTCACGGGCCCGCTGTTCGTCCTGCTGCTGGCCGCGACGGTCGCGGTGTCGTTCGGCGCCAGCCTGCTGTGGGGGCGGCTGGGACTGCGCAGGTACCTGGGGTAGTGCTCCTGTCCGGTGCCGGCCGGGGGCGGGCCCGCCCCCGGCCGGCACCGAGGCGGGGAGGACCAGGCGGAAGACGGCGACCGGGTCCCGCTGTGGGCGGGTTCACCACGGTCTGCTCCGGCGGCTCGGGTCGAAAGGCCCCGTCCCCAGGTCACGCATGTGCTGGAACCGCCGGCTCGTGGCCATGTACCACTGTCCCAGGACGGCGATCGTGACCAGCGCGCCGACGGCGCACACCGCGACCGTCTCGAGCACCCCGCCCTGCAGGTACACCCATGTCCCGAGGCCGACCACCACGAAGAGCCATCCCCGCAGCCACACGAAGTAGAGGTGGGCGCGGAAGAAGACGAACTGGTGGACGGCCAGCACTCCCATCGCGACGAACCAGTGCCCGCTCTCGGTGACCGCCAGCCATCCGAGCAGACAGAACGAACCGACGAAGAAGCACCCGAAGAAAAACAGCCGCGCCAGGAAGGAGAGCAGCGCCCTGCGCACCATGACCTCCTTGGGCTGCGGGCCCTTCTTCGGCCACAGCAGGTAGGTCGGGGACCACCTGACCGGCCGGAACAACGCGGGCTTCACCTCCTCCTCGTCGGTGGCGGTGTTGTAGACGACGACCTCGTAACCGGCGGTCTTCCGCCAGCGGAAGACCGTGGTCGGAGGCGCCGCGTTCAGGTAGTCGAGTATTCTGACCGCTCCGTGCAGCTCACGGGGATTGCCCTGGGTGACGAGGAACAGCCCGAAGGTGCCGAGGAAGACGACCCGCGCCGTGAGCCACGCGGCGCTGAGCACGAGGTCGGGCGAGATGTCCATCAGCCGAGCAGCCACTCGACCAGTTCCAGCAGGTCCACGGGATCGAACGGGTCACCCGGGTCGACGGGGGCGTTGACGACCACCTCGCCGACGACCCGGGCGGCCCGTGAGCCGCCGTCCTCCAGGGCCTCCACCAGTGCGGCGCCACCCGCGACGGCGAGCGCCCACGCGGCGACCTTCCTGCCTCCCCGTCGCCCGGTGGGCGGGGCGGGCAGACCCCCCGCGATCGCCATGGCCGTCAGCAGCGCGCCACCGCGGCGGGGATCGGCCAGATCGTCGAACAGCGTGGCCATCGCCGAGGAGAACGACTTGTCGGCCACGGCGCGGGCGAACGTCTCGGCGGTGGGCCTGCGCTCGGCCCGCGCTCGTTCCACGAGCGCCGCGAGCCGGGGCGAGGTGATCCGGGCGAGCTCGCCCTGCCAGCCGGACGGCAGTTTTCGGGCGGTGACCACCGGCCACAGCGAGAAGACGATCAGGTCGAGCAGGATCTGCTCGGGCACCGGCTCGTCCGGCGGAGTGCCGGGCCCGGCCAGGTAGCCGATGACGCCGCCGACGACGAGGCGCCGGACCACGTCCCTGCGCCGTTCGCTCCCGGGACCGGAGTCGTCCAGCCCGGCGCGCACAAGGTTGATCTGCCGGACGTGCGCGATGCTCGCCCGGTCCCCGGCGTCCTCGACCGCCGCGCGGTAGTCCGCCGCGATACGGCCGACCCACGACCGCAGTGCGGGTAAGTCCAGCGGCCGCCGGTCGTCCCCGTAGTGATAGTGGATCTGTCCGGTGAACGTGCCGGCCTGCACCACCGGGCCGAAGACGACGGCGCCATCGGTGATCTGGTTGCGCACCGCCCCCGGCTTCGGGGCCGTCTCGTCGGCGCCACCACCCATCCCCCACCCCCCTCGGCGCAGGCTCGACCCGGTCGAGGGTAGCCAGCGGGGGAACGCCGGCGTAACCCGAACACCGGAATCCGGCCCGCCGCGCGGCAGCGGAAGGGCCTGCTCCGGGCGGCCTTCGCGGACCGGGCACCCGTCCGTCGTCGCCGACGCGTCGCCGCCCGAACCGCGGGTCCCGGCCGTGTGCCGGCCGGGGCCCGCCGCTGTGGCGCGGTCGGCCGTGGCTGCGAGCTGCCGGACCCCGGGAGTGCCGGAGCCCGCGCGCCGGGCGAGGAACGTCCGGCGAGCCCGCCCGACGCGATGGCGGTCGGCGCCGGTGCGGGCCGGGGCGGGAAGGTCGCGCGGTTCTCCTCGGCGAGCCGCACGGTCGAACGGGCCGACCCGTCCTCGTACCGGCCGACTCCGCCCACCGCCGGGACACCCGACGGGGTCCGGTTCCCGGCCGGACCGCTCGGCCGGACACCCGGAACCGCGCCGGAGTACCGGCTCCCGCGGCGGGGACGGGCCGGGGCCATGGACCGGCCCGTCCCCGCCGCCGCTCTCAGCTCCCGCGGTCCGCGCGGGCGCGGGCGGCGGCGGCCCGCCTCACCCGGCGCGCGGCGCGCAGCGCGGTACCGCTGCCCGGCAGCCGCCGCACCAACCCGGGCGTGAGGCCGCCGGGGAGACCGAGCGCGGTCAGCCGGCGCCGTTTGAAGTAGCGCGCGGTGTCCTCGCCGAGGTGGACGGTCAGCCACTCCTCGGCCCCGGCCCGCAGACCGGGGTACCGCTCGGCCTGCATGCAGTACCCGACGGCCCGCACCAGCGGCCCGATCCGCCGTACCGCCGCCGCGGAGTCGGTGACCACCTCGCCCCGGCGCTCCGTCTCCAGATCCGGCACGAGGGCGTCGACGACGGTCAGCGGGACGCGGTTGCTGTTCTGGTACGGCGCCAGCCGGTCCAGCAGCGGCTCGGTGCCCACCCGGGCGACGGGCACCCCGTACAGCGCGGAGGCGGTGAGCATGGCCGTGGAGAAGCAGCCCACCACCAGCCGGGGGCGGCAGCGCCGGAACACCGTCTCGGCCAGCATGGGGCGGTCCAGGACGATCAGCCGCACCCCGGCGTCCGCGGCGGCCTTGTCCAGCGTCCTCGAGTAGCTCACGGGGGCCGTGGGGTGGGGCTTGAACAGCACGGACCGGTGCCCGGCCGCGGCGGCGCCGCGCAGCATCCGCTCGTGCAGCGCCTCCTCCTCGGCCACGGTGAGGATGCCCAGCGCCGCCAGGTACTGGCCCAGCAGCACGGCGGTGGGCGCGTTCTCCGTGCCCGCGGCCGGTACGGCGTCCGGCCCGTCCTCCGGTGCGGGTTCGTCGAGCTCGTCCAGCACCGCCCGGAACACCTCGTTCGGCACCAGTTCGGCCGGCACCCCGTACTCGGTCAGCAGCAGCGGCCGCAGACCGGGCACCAGATCGAGGTGGAGCAGGCGCCGGATGCGGCAGGCGGTCGTCTGCGGCAGCTTCTCGCGGGTGGGGCCGTAGCTCATCAGGCCGTCGGCGTAGACGTGGACGGACGCGCTCGCGAACACCGCGGCCAGCGCCTTCGCCGGGCTGACGTGCACCGACTCCACCACCAGGTCGACCGGCCCGTCGCCCAGCTCCCAGTTCGCCCGGAACAGCCGCTCCCACAGCGGGGCGTCGTCGGCCGCCGGGGCCCAGGTGCCGGGGTGGTGGGGGCGGATGGTGTCGTTCCAGTCCACCACCCGGTCGAAGCGGGCGGCGATCCGGTGCCAGCCCCGCATCCCGTCCAGCCGGGAGGCGGTCTCGGGCACCTCGGCGTTGTTGGAGACCAGCAGCACGCGCAGCGCCCGGTGCCGGGGTCCGAACAGACCCGCGTCCAGGGCGGCGGCCAGGGTGGCGGCGCCGTAGAGCGTGGAGACCTCGAAGAGCTGGACGGGGGTGCGCCCGCCGGCCGTGGCGCCGGGCGTGTCGGTGGTGTCCGGCATGTCAGGCCGCCTTCCGGGTCGCGCCGCCCAGCAGCCGCCGCAGCGTCCGGGCTCGTTCGTGGTCCATGGCCGCCAGCGTCTCCCCCAGCACCTCGCGCGGCATGCGGCGCAGCGCCGCCGCCGACTCGTGCCGCAGCCGCCGGGCGGCGGCGGGCTCGTAGCGCTGCGCCCCGGCCGCGTGGAAGGCGATCATGGCGCAGTAGGTCCGCACGATCTTGGGCAGGAAGCGTTCGGCGTCCCGGTCGGCGGCGACCTCGGCCAGGATCAGGTCATGGGCCGGGATGAAGTCCAGCTGCCGCGCGTCGCGGATCTGGGTCAGGGAGTTCGCCACCCCGCGCCGGTAGAAGACCCCCAGCAGGCCGACCACGGCGAACGTCCGCGCGCGCAGGTGGAGCTGCCAGGTGAACACCCGGTCCTCGGCGGTGCGCAGATGCTCGGTGAACCGCAGGCCGGCCCCCTCGCCGGGGTCGAACAGGGCGCGGCGGTAGATCCCGGCCCAGACGAAGGGGTAGTCCACCATCGTCTCCATCTCGGGCGGCGCGACGGCGTCCCGGGGGTCCAGCACGGCGTCCCGCCGCCGCGCGGGCGCCCGCTTGACGGAGCGCGCGCGGCCGGTGGACCGCACATGGTCGGTGCGGACGAAGTCGCAGCCCAGCTCCTCGGCGGCGGCCACCAGCTCGTCCAGATAGCCGGGCGCGTACCAGTCGTCGCCGTCGAGGAAGGTCAGGTAGTCGCCCTCGGCGGCGTCGATGCCGGTGTTGCGGGCCGCGGAGATGCCCCGGTTCTCCTCGTGGCGCAGCAGCCGGGCGCGCGGCAGCCCGGCCGCGGCCCGCTCCAGGATCTCCCCGGTGGCGTCCGTCGAGCAGTCGTCGACCAGGATGAACTCCGTCCCGGGCCGCGCGTTGGCCGCGAGGCTGCGCAGGGTGTCCGGCGCGTAGTCCTGGACGTTGTGGAAGGGGACGATGACTGAGAGCTTCGGCACGTGGTTTCCAGACGCTGCGGGCAGGACGGCGCGGCCGGTCGCGGCATTGAACCACCCGGCCCCGGCTGGAGGGTAACCACGCGCCCGGCCCGGCGGGTGCCCGTCGGGGGACGCCCGGATTAACTCTCGGCGTACGGCCGGTGGCGGCCCGGCCGGGCAGCGGCCGCCGGGTCAGCGGCCGAGCCGCTCCCGGCACAGGGACTCGTCCCGGCGGAGCTGGGCCACCACCGGGTCGTACGGCCCGCGCTCGGCGGTGTACTCCTGGGCGAGCCGGGTCAGCTCGGGCAGCGCCCGGGCGTACTGGCCGGTGTCCAGCAGCACCGCCGCGTACTGCTTGCGCAGGGTGCGGACGACGGGCGACTGCGGGCCGTGCTCGGCGACGGCGACGGGCAGGGCGCCGCCGAGCAGTTCGGCGACCCGGGTGTAGTGGCCGGCGGCGAGCAGGGCGCGCGCCTCCTCCAGGGTGGCGCCCAGTCCGGCGGGCGCCGGGGACGGCGGCGGAGCCGCCGGAGGCGGCGGCCCGAAGCCCGGCGCGGGGGCGGCGGACCCGGCGGGGCCGTACGGCGGCCACGGCGCCATGGGCTCGCGGAACGGGCGGGTGGGGTCCAGCGGCAGGGCCGGTCCGGGTGCCCCGGGCCGGGGCAGCAGCGGGGCGAGGGCCGCGTACACCTCGTGGGCGTCGGCGGGACGCCCCTCCGGATCGCGGTCCAGCAGCCGCCGCACCAGGTCGGCCAGCTCCGCGGGCGCCTCGGGGCGCAGTTCCCGCACCGGGTGGGGGGTGTGGTGGAGCTTCTTGTACAGCACCCCGTGCGGTTCCGGGGCGTGGAAGGGGACCCGTCCGGTCAGCAGCTCGTACAGCAGCGTCCCCAGCGCGTACAGGTCGGCGCGGGGACCGACGGGGCTGTCCCCCACGGCCTGCTCGGGCGCCATGTAGGCGGGGGTGCCGACGAGGGCGCCGGTACGGGTCAGCCGGGCGGTCTCGCCGCCCGTCCGCACCGACGCGATGCCCAGGTCCAGGATGACGGCCCGGCCGTCCTCCCGGACGATGACGTTGCCGGGCTTGAGATCCCGGTGGACGACGCCGACGCCGTGCACCGCCGCCAGCGCGGAACACAGCTGGGCGGCCACGGCCACCGCCCACCACCAGGGGTAGGGCTCCCGCTCGGCGAGGTGGTCGCGCAGGTCGCTGCCCTCCAGCAGCTGCATCACCAGATACAGGTCGTCGCCGTCCCGGCCGGCGTCGTGGACGGCGACCAGGCCCGGATGGTCGAGCTGCGCGGTGACGCGGCACTCGCGCTCGAACCGCTCCCGCAGCTCCTCGGGGTCCGTACCGCCCGACAGCGAGGCGACCTGACCGGAGTGCATCAGCTTCACGGCGATCCGGCGCCCGCCGAGTCCGTGGTCGCGGGCGCCCCACACCTGGCCCATGGCGCCCCGGCCCAGTGGTCCGGTCAGCTCGTACCGCCCGGCGATCAGCCGTCCGTTCACCGGCTCCCCTGCCCGTGCCCGTCCCGTCGTCCGCGCAGCAGCGCGTCCAGCTCGTCCAGCTCCGAGGCGACCTGGCGCATGCGCGTCGACGGCGGCTGCGGCGGCTGCGGCTGCGGCTGCGGCTGGGACGGTACGGGGGCGGTGGGCCCCGGATACCCGTAGCCCCCGGGCCCGGCCGCGGGAGCGGCGGCGTACGGCGCCGGATACCCGGCGGAAGGCGGGCCGGAGTGCCCCACGAGGGGATACGGCGCGGGGTCACGCGGGAAGCGGTCGCCGAGGACGGCGTGCACGGTGGCGCCGCCGAACAGCAGCACCATGTACAGCCCGGCCAGCAGGGAGGCCGTCCCCTCCTCGCCCTCCGGCTCGTTCGCGGGCACGTTGACCAGCAGCACCACGTAGACCGCGGTCAGCACGACAAAGACGGCGAGGACCGCCCAGTCCGCCCGGCGCCCGCGGATGACCGCGAAGCGCAGCGAGGGCACCCAGGACAGCAGTCCGAGCGACAGCAGCGGGACCGCGGCGAACAGCAGCCGTACCACCATGCCCCCGGCGCCCGGCCCGCGGCGGGAGGGCACGGGGGGCGGGGCGGCGGCCGGACCGTACATCAGCGCTCTCACTCCTGGTTCCGACTGGTCCCGACATCGTTCGCAGCGAGGGTATACACCGCCCCGGACATCCCGGGCCCGCTCCCGGGACGCCGATACCGATCCGATGCCGGACGGGTCCCGGCACCCCGCCATCCGGCATCCATTGACATCTCAATGAGATAACCGTGCATTGACTCTATTCACACGCCCTGCTGTAGTTGGTTCACCGTTCAAGGCTCCACACGTCCGGAAGGTGTCCCGCCCATGCCCGCTCAGCAGAACCGCCCCGCCCGCAAGCGTCTGACCGCCGCCGCGGCCGTCGCCGTCCTCGCCCTGGGCGGTCTCACCGCCTGCGGGACGGCGGAGGAGCCGACCACCACCAAGGCCACGGCGTCCGGTGCGGACAAGAGCGGGGACGCCGAGGACGCCGGGGACGCCGGGAAGAAGGAGACGGAGACAGCGGAGGACGGGCCGCTCGGCGCGGGCGACACCGCGAGCTACGACAGCGGTCTGAGCATCACCGTCTCCGAGGCCGTCCCCTACACCCCCGGTGAGTTCTCGATAGGCCACACCGAGGGCAACAAGGCCCACAAGGTCACCGTCACCCTGGAGAACGCCGGCGACGAGAAGATCGACATCAGTCTGGTCATGCCCGCCGCCCGCGCGGGCGAGGAGGGCGTGAACGCCGAGCAGGTCTTCGACGACAAGGTCGGCGAGGGCTTCCAGGGCAACCTGCTGCCGGGCAGGAAGGCCACCGCGGAGTACGTCTTCGACGCCCCGGCCGACGCGAGGAACCTCGACGTCGAGGTGGACCTGCTGGACTTCACCACCGAGCCCGCCCAGTGGAGCCTGCCGCTCTGAGGGGCACCCCGCCGGGCGCGGACCGGGCCTGCCCCGCTGCCGTCGGCGGCTCCCCGGGGGACAGGCCCCTTCCACAGGTCCGCGCCGGGCGCGTCAGACGTGGTCGCGGGGCAGGCGCTCGTTCCAGGTGCGGGAGAACACCCGGTGCTCCCCCTCGTAGCCGTCCAGCGTGGCGTCCAGCAGGAACTCCTCCTCGGTGCACCGCAGCACCTGGCGGGTCACCGTCCGCGCCCGCCATTCGCCGCGGGAGAACTCCATCGTCCACTCCGTCTCGCCCCGTGCGGAGGTGAGGTCGTCGGCCACCGAGGCGTAGCGCTCCCAGGCGCGGCGGCGCACCGTCAGGTCGATGCCGTCGAAGCGGACCGTGCCGCCGTCCTTGACGATCTCCAGCGCCGACTCGTAGTCCACCAGGTCCCGGGTGACCGTCCAGCGCTGCTCGGGCGGGGTGAGCTGGGTGGTCCGCAGCGGCTCGGTGCCCTCGGGCTCGCCGAACGGGTCCCCGTACACCTCGTCGGACTCGGCGGTCGGGCGCGCCGGCAGCGTCAGGGTGCTGGCGGGCGTGTACACGCTCAGCAGCACCGGCCTCGGCGGCGGCCAGGCCAGCGGCCAGTACGACGTGGACAGCGACAGCCGGATGCGGTGGCCCGGCGGGAAGGCCTGCGCCACCCCGTTGAGCCGCACCGTCGCCCGGTAGCGGCGGCCCGGCACCAGCGGCTCGGGCTCGTCGCGGCCGTCGCGGCGGGTGAGGTTCAGCAGCCCGTAGGTGACCCGGGTGGCACGGCCGTCCGGGGCCACGTCCGATAGCCGGGCGGCCACCGTCGCCACCGGCTCGCTCACCGAAAGCTCCAGCTCCACGCTCGGCGCGCCGAGGATCTCCACCCGCTCGGTGAGGACGTCGCTGTCGAACACCAGGGAGCCGCCGTCCTCCTCGCGCTGGTCGTACGGCAGGTCCGGCGGCGCGTTGTACGAGGCCCACTTCCCGGCGAACTGGCCCACCGACAGCGGCGACTGCACCGTCAGCTCCGTCTCCTCGGCCCGGCCGTCGGCCGACTCCGCCGGGCGGCCGATCCGGTGCGCGCCCAGCGGCAGCACCGTCGGCGTGATGTGCGGCGACGGCCAGTCGGGCTCACCCACCCAGCGGCCGGGCCGCTCCTCGTACGAGGTGGACGGCGGGACGCTCTCCTGCATCCAGGCGCGCAGCACGGGCGTGTCCAGCACCCCGTTGTCGGCGCCCTTGAGCCAGTGGTCCCACCAGCGCACCACCTCCTGCAGATAGCCGATCGCCGGCCCCGGCTGCCCCAGGTGCGGGTACTTGTGCGACCACGGGCCGATCAGTCCCCGGCGCGGCACGTCCAGGTTCTCCAGCAGCCGGGTGACGGCGTTGGAGTAGCCGTCCGCCCAGCCGCTGGAGGCCAGCACCGGGACGTCCACCGCCGAGTAGTCCTCGCACACCGAGGCGTGCCGCCAGTACTCGTCGCGCCGCTGGTGGCGCAGCCACTCGAGGGCCCACGGCCGGGTGTTCTCCAGCCGCTCCCGCCACATCCCGCGCCACCGCTCCCCCACCAGCGCCGGGTCCGGCGGGCAGGTGGCGTAGGCGAACATCGTGCCCGCCTCGGCCAGGTTGTCCGACAGCAGGCAGCCGCCCATGTAGTGCATGTCGTCGGCGTACCGGTCGTCGGTGAAGGAGGAGATGACGATCGCCTTCAGGCTCGGCGGGCGGCGGGCGGCCACCTGGAGCGCGGCGAAGGCGCCCCAGGAGATGCCCATCATCCCGGTGCCGCCGTCGCACCAGGGCTGCTCGGCCAGCCAGGCCAGCACGTCCTCGGCGTCGGTCTGCTCCACCTCCAGGTACTCGTCGCGCAGCACCCCCTCGGACTCGCCGGTGCCGCGGACGTCCACCCGCACGCACGCGTAGCCGTGCCCGGCGATGTAGGGGTGGTGGATCGAGTCGCGCACCGAGGTCAGATCGCGCCGCCGGTAGGGGATGTACTCCAGGACCGCGGGCACCGGCTCGGTGTCGGAGGAGACCGGGCGCCAGATCCGGGCCGCCAGCCGGGTCCCGTCCGAGACCGGGATCCAGACGTGCTCCTCCTCCTTGACCGCGTACGGCAGGCTGGTCACACAGCGCACGGGGGAACCTACTCCTCTCCGAACTCGTAGGGCAGCATCGCCAGACAGTGGTCGTACTTCTGGCGCATCTCCGCCTCGCTGTCCGCGCCGACGTAGACGTGCGTCAGCTCGTAGCTGTAGCTGTCCTGGCCCGACAGCTGAGACAGCCGCTGCCCCTCCGCCACCTTCACCGCGACCCGCACCCCGGGGATCTCGCGCTCCACCCGCTCGACCTCCTCCGCCGTCGGCATCCGCCGCACCACGCCGTCGGCGAACTGCCGGTGGTACCACTTGCCGGACACCGCGTAGGGGCCCCGGCGGTACGGCAGGTCCGGGTCGCGGCCCAGCGCCAGGCTGAGCATGCAGTGGTGGTTGGGCACCCCGTCGACGAACTCGAACAGCTCGGCGTGCGACTGGGAGTGCCGCGGGTTGATCTCCAGCAGGGCTATCTCGTCCTTCGCCGCGTCGTAGAAGTACTCGATGCTGAACGTCGCCCAGTCCAGGCCGATCCGCTCGATCACCCGCCGGGAGACCTCCCGCAGCCGCCGCACCACCGGCTCGGGCAGCGCCGAGGGGTACTGGTGGCGCAGGAAGGAGGAGGTGCCGGGGTAGTTGATCGAGTCCAGCACCCCGTAGACGACCACCTCGCCGTCGTACACATAGCCCTCGACGGCCGCCTGCACCCCCGACAGCGACTCCTCGGCCAGACACGCCTGCCCGCCCGCCTCGGCGACCTCGGGCGGCAGGTCGAGGCGGTCCATGACGAACTCGAAGGGACGGCCGATCCGGCCGATGCCCTCCCGGATCTCGGCCACGGCCCGCCGGAACTCCGTCTCGTCCTTCACCCCGAAGGCCAGCTCCGAGGAGTAGGACTTGACCGGCTTGAGCCACATCGGGAACCGCAGGCCCTCCGGCGGCCGCGGCTCACCGTCCAGGTCCACCAGCGCGAAGCGCGGGTGCTCGTCGATGACCTTGCTCTGCTCCAGCCGGCTCCAGTACTTGTGCTCGCACTTGACCACCGACTCCAGACTGGTGGCGCGCGTCCCGTACCGCTCGGCCAGGATCGGCACCAGCGTGCTGACCGGGAAGTCCCAGTAGCCGACGATCGCGTCGACGCTCCCGTCGAAGGCGTCCAGCTCCTTGCACGCCTTGTCCAGCAGCTCCGCCACCGGGATCTCGCCCTGCTGGAGCTCGGCGACGTCCAGCAGCGGGTGGAACCGGTAGTCCACCGCGTACGGCACCTCGCTCAGGGTCCGCCGGTTCTCCTCGTCCAGCCCGATGACGAACACGTTCGCCTGACTCACTGCCGCCTCCTCGTGCGTGGGACCACGAGTCCTTCCGGCTACCCGGCGGCCCTGGTGCCATTCGCCCACCTGGGGAAACACCGTGCATAACACTGGTAAGCGTTTCGAAAAGGAGCGGAAGCGGCCGGTGGGGCCGGGCGGTGTGCTCCCGCCCGGCCCCACCGGCCCCACCGGCCCCACCGGCCGCCCGCGCCCGTCACCAGCGGTGGTGCACCTGCGCCCGGATCCGCCGGTCGTACAGCTCCCCGATCGCCTGAAGCGTCTCCGCCGGCAGCGGCGGCAGCTCCGCGGCCCGCGCGTTCGCCCGCGCCTGCTCCACGCTGCGTGCCCCCGGGATCACCGAGGTCACCCCCGGCTGCTGGACGATCCACCGCAGCGCCGTCTGCGCCGGGGTGAAGCCCTCCGGAGCCAGCTCCGCGAACTCCTCCGCCGCCGCCAGACCCGTCTCGTAGTCCACTCCCGAGAACGTCTCGCCCTGGTCGAACGCCTCACCGTGCCGGTTGAAGTTCCGGTGGTCGTCCGGCGAGAACACCGTCTCACGGGTGTAGCGGCCCGACAGCAGACCCGAGGCCAGCGGCACCCGGGCGATGATGCCCACCCCCGCCTCCGACGCCGCCGGAAGGACCTCCTCCAGCGGCTTGAGCCGGAACGGGTTCAGAATGATCTGCACACTCGCCACCCCCGGCCGGGCGATCGCCGCGAGCGCCTGCGCACAGGTCTCCACACTCACCGCGTACGCCGCCACCCGCCCCTCGGCCACCAGGGTGTCCAGCCCCTCGAACACCTCGTCCGAGGAGATCACCTCCGACGGCGGGCAGTGCAGCTGCACCAGGTCCAGCGTCTCCACACCCAGATTGGTGCGCGAACGGTCCGTCCAGGCCCGGAAGTTGTCCAAGCTGTAGTGCTCGGGCAGCTGCTCCGCCCGGCGGCCCGTCTTCGTCGCCACGAACACGTCCAGGTGCGGACGCTCCCGCAGGAACCGGCCGATCAGCCGCTCGCTGCGGCCGTCCCCGTACACGTCCGCGGTGTCGAAGAACGTCACCCCCGACTCCACCGCCGCGTCCAGCACCGCCAGGGCGTCCTCCTCACGCACCTGACCCCAGTCCGCACCCAGCTGCCAGGTGCCCAGTCCCACGACGGACACCGCGCGGCCCGTCCTTCCCAGTACTCGCTGCTCCATGGACGCGATCCTACGGGCGGACCGGCCCGGAACACCGGACCGGTCCGCCTTCATACCTCCAGGTCAACCCTGCGGGACCGCTCCCATCGGCGGCCCCGCCCCGACCGGGCGCCCTCAGCCCAGCACCGTGGTCAGGAACTCACCCACCCACGCCAGCAGTTCACGCCCCACCACCGGCTTCCCGCCGATCCGCGCCGTCGCCGGACGCGGCACCAGCACCTGCCGCGCCGCCGGCTTGACCACCGACCGCGGGTACAGCCGCTTCAGCCGCAGCTCCTGCGACTCCCGCAGCTCCACCGGCGCGAACCGCACGTTCGGCCCCTGCAGCGTGACCTCCGTCACCCCGAACGACCGCGCCAGCATCCGCAGCCCCGCCACCAGCAGCAGGTTCTCCACCGGCTCCGGCAGCGGACCGTAACGGTCGGCCAGCTCCTCCCGGACCGCCGCGATGTCCTCCTCCGAGTCCGCCTCCGCGATCGCCCGGTACGCCTGCAGCCGCAGCCGCTCCCCCGGCGCGTAGTCGTGCGGCACATGGGCGTCCACCGGCAGCTCGATCCGCACCTCCGGCGGCGGCTCCGCCGCGCCCTCGGAGCCGCCGGACTCCAGCGCCGCCCGGAAGTCGGCCACCGCCTCCCCCACCATCCGCACGTACAGGTCGAAACCCACCCCGGCGATGTGCCCGGACTGCTCCCCGCCCAGCAGATTCCCCGCCCCGCGGATCTCCAGGTCCTTCATCGCCACATACATGCCCGCGCCCATCTCCGTGTGCTGCGCGATCGTCGCCAGCCGCTCGTGCGCCGTCTCCGTCAGCGGCCTCTCCGGCGGATACAGGAAGTACGCGTAACCCCGCTCCCGGCTCCGGCCCACCCGGCCCCGCAACTGGTGCAGCTGCGACAGCCCGAACATGTCGCCCCGCTCCACGATCAGCGTGTTCGCGTTGGAGATGTCGATGCCCGACTCCACGATCGTCGTGGAGACCAGCACGTCGAACTTCTTCTCCCAGAAGTCCACCACCACCTTCTCCAGCGCCGCCTCCGACATCTGGCCGTGCGCCGTGGCGATCCGCGCCTCCGGCACGATCTGCCGCAGCCGCGCCGCCGCCCGGTCGATCGACTCCACCCGGTTGTGGATGTAGAACACCTGGCCCTCGCGCAGCAGTTCCCGCCGGATCGCCGCACCGATCTGCCGCTCCTCGTACGGCCCGACGAACGTCAGCACCGGATGCCGCTCCTCCGGCGGCGTGGTGATCGTCGACATCTCCCGGATGCCCGTCACCGCCATCTCCAGCGTCCGCGGGATCGGCGTCGCCGACATCGTCAGCACGTCCACGTTCGCCCGCAGTTTCTTCAGCTGCTCCTTGTGCTCCACACCGAACCGCTGCTCCTCGTCGACGATCACCAGACCCAGGTCCTTGAACTTCGTCTCCGAGGAGAACAGCCGGTGCGTACCGATGACGACATCCACGCTGCCGTCCCGCAGCCCCTCCAGCACCGCCCTCGCCTCGGCGTCCGACTGGAACCGCGACAGCGCCCGCACCTTCACCGGGAACTGCGCGTACCGCTCCGAGAACGTCCCGAAGTGCTGCTGCACCAGCAGCGTCGTCGGCACCAGCACGGCCACCTGCTTGCCGTCCTGCACCGCCTTGAACGCCGCCCGCACCGCGATCTCCGTCTTGCCGTAGCCCACGTCCCCGCAGACCAGCCGGTCCATCGGCACCGGCTTCTCCATGTCCGCCTTCACCTCGGCGATCGTGGTCAGCTGGTCCGGCGTCTCCACATACGGGAACGCGTCCTCCAGCTCCCGCTGCCACGGCGAGTCCGGGCCGAAAGTGTGACCGGGTGCGGCCATCCGCGCCGAGTACAGCCTGATGAGATCCGCGGCGATCTCCTTGACCGCCTTCTTCGCCCGCGCCTTCGTCTTCGTCCAGTCCGCGCCCCCCAGCCGGTGCAGCGACGGCTGCTCACCGCCCACGTACTTGGTGATCTGCTCCAGCTGGTCCGTCGGCACGAACAGCCGGTCACCGGGCTGCCCCCGCTTGGCCGGGGCGTACTCCACCACCAGGTACTCGCGCGTCGCGCCCTGCACCGTGCGCTGCACCATCTCGATGTAGCGGCCCACCCCGTGCTGCTCGTGCACGATGTAGTCCCCCGCCCGCAGCGTCAGCGGATCGATCGTCTTCCGCCGCCGCACCGGCATCCGGCCCAGCTCACGGCTCGCCGCCCGCTGACCCGTCAGATCCGTCTCCGTCAGCACCGCCAGCCGCAGCCCCGGATCGACGAACCCGCTCTCGACCGTCCCGCACGACACGTGCACCACCGACGGGGCGATCTCACCCAGCTCCGGCTCCAGCCGCGCCGCGATCCCCTCACCGCCCAGCACCTCCACCGTCCGGGCCGCCGGACCCTGCCCCTGGGTCAGGAACACACACCGCCAGCCGTCCGCCAGCCACCCCTTGGTGTCCGCCAGCGCCCGCGCCGTGTCCCCCCGGTAACTCTCCGGAGCCCGCATCCCCAGCGTCAGCGCGTCCCCGGCCGGCTCACCGTCCAGCTCACCGCCCGCCGCGCCCGCGGCGAACGGGCTCACCGACCACCACATCATCCCCAGCTCGCGCGCCCGCTCCCGGACGTCCGCCAGGGACCACAGCGACGCCGCCCCCAGATCGACCGGCGCCTGTCCGCCCCCCGCCGACGCCGCCCACGACGCCTGCAGGAACTCCTTCGACGTGGCCACCAGATCCGCCGCCCGCGTCCGCACCCGCTCCGGATCGCACACCACCGCCATGCTCCCCGCCGGCAACACGTCCAGCAGCAGCTCCATGTCGTCCACCAGCACCGGTGCCAGGGACTCCATCCCCTCCACCGCGATGCCCTCGGCGATCTTCCCCAGCAGCTCGTCCAGCTCCGGATGCTCCCGCGCCAGCTCCGCCGCCCGCTCCCGCACCCGGTCCGTCAGCAGCAGCTCACGGCACGGCGGCGCCCACAGACCGTGCTCCGCCACCTCAAGAGACCGCTGGTCGGCCACCTTGAAATAGCGGATCTCCTCCACTTCGTCGCCCCAGAACTCCACCCGCAGCGGATGCTCCTCCGTCGGCGGGAAGACGTCCAGGATCCCGCCGCGCACGGCGAACTCCCCCCGCTTCTCCACCAGCTCCACCCGCGCGTACGCCGCCGCCCCCAGCGCGTCCACCACCGCGCCCATCTCCGTCTGCTGCCCGGCGCGCAGACCCACCGGCTCCAGCTCCCCCAGCCCCTTCACCTGCGGCTGAAGCACCGACCGCACCGGCGCCACCACCACCCGCACCGGCCCCGCCGACGGATCGTCCGCCCGCGGATGCGCCAGCCGCCGCAGCACCGCCAGCCGCCGCCCCACCGTGTCCGAACGCGGCGACAACCGCTCGTGCGGCAGCGTCTCCCACGCCGGGTACTCCACCACCGCGTTCTCGTCCCCCGCCGGCATCAGCGACCGCAGCGCCGACACCAGCTCCTCGGCCTCCCGCCCCGTCGCCGTCACCGCCAGCACCGTGCGCCCCGCCGACCGCGCCAGCGCCGCCACCGCGAAGGGCCGCGCCGCCGGCGGGCCGACCAGATCCACCCCGTACCGACCGCCGTCGGCCGCGGCCCGCACCGCCTCGTCCAGTGCGGGATCCCGAACGACGGCGTCAAGAAGACCGGTGAGACTCATCGAGGCATTCCATCCCAGGGGCTGGACGACAGGGACACACACCCGGACGGACCACGCCCGGACAACACGAACAGCCCGACACGCCGCGCGGGCCGGGGGTCCCAGCCTACGACGGACCCGCCCCCCGGCGCCGCCGCACCGCCCCCCGGCACACCGTCGGCGGCCCGGCCCCGGCAGGCAAGACCGCACCCACCGGAACCGGGCCGCCGACGACCGCGGAACAGCCCCCCGCGCCTACTCCGTGGCGATCGCGTTCAGGACGTTCATCCGCCCCGCCCGGAACGCCGGCACCAGCGCCGCCGCCAGACCCACCACCGCGGCACCCACGAACACCGTGATGATCGTCGGCCACGGGATCTCCAGGACCATCAGCCCCTCCAGAGCCAGCAGCTGCTGCGCCGCCGTACCCCAGCCCAGGCCCAGCCCCACGCCCAGCAGCGCACCGAACAGCGCGATCACCACCGACTCCAGCCGGATCATCCGCCGCAGCTGCCGCCGCGACAGACCGATCGCCCGCATCAGACCGATCTCCCGCGTCCGCTCCACCACCGACAGCGCCAGCGTGTTCACCACACCCAGGATCGCCACCACGATCGCCAGCGCCAGCAGCCCGTACACCATGTTCAGCAACTGCCCCACCTGGTCCTCCAGCAGCTGCTTGTAGTCGGCCTGGTTGCGGACCGTGTACTGCGGGAACGGCTCCAGCTCCTGCTTCAGCGCCGCGTACGCCGCGTCCTCCTGGCCCTCCTCCGCCTTCGCGAACATGATCTGGTTCAGCGGCATCTCCTCCTCCGGCACATACCGCTCGGCCGTCGCGATGCTCAGATACATCGCGCCCTGGTCCATGCTGCTGTCCGCCACCGTGACCGCGTTGACCGTCAGCTCCGCGGCCTCACCGCCGGCGAAGTCCACCCGGACCTTCTCACCGACCTCCAGGCCGTGCTTCTCGGCGAAGTCCTCCGGCACCGACATCGCGTCCGGCTCGTACGCGGCCGCCAGCTCACCCGAGACCGTCTCCGTCCCCAGATCCTCCGCGTACGTCGGAGAAGCAGCCGTCACCGACTCCTCCACCGGCTCCCCGCCCGGCGGCGTCAGCACCGCGTCCAGCACCCGGTACTCGGTGACATGCTCCAGACCGTCCACCGAGCGCATCGCCTCGGCCGCGCCCGGCACCAGCGGCGCACCCGTGTCCGACTGCAGGATGAAGTCCGCCCCCACCGACTTGTCCAGCTCGTCACTCACCGACGCCACCAGCGAGGAACCCACCACCGACAGCGACGCCACCAGCGCCAGCCCGATCATCAGCGCCGCACCCGTCGCACCCGTACGGCGCGGATTGCGCAACGCGTTCCGCTCCGCCAGCCGCCCCACCGGACCGAACATCCGCAGCACCGCCGCGCCCAGCCCACGCACCAGGAACGCCGCCAGCATCGGCCCGATCAGCACGAAACCCACCAGCGTCAGCAGCACACCCAGACCCAGGTACGTGCCGCCGACCGCCATCTCGTCCGCACCCGACGCCGCCAGCAGCGCACCCGCACCGGCCAGCGTCAGCACCAGGCCCACACCGGCACGCACCCGGCCCACCCGGCTGCCCTCCGCCGGCAGACCGTCGTCCCGCAGCGCCGCCATCGGCGACACCCGCCCGGCACGCCGCGCCGGAAGGTACGCCGCCAGCACCGTCACCAGCACACCCAGCGACACACCGACCACCGGCGTCGTCCACTTCACCGTCAGGTCGTCCGTGCTGAGGTTCATGCCCAGCAGGCCCATCAGCTCCATCAGCCCGACGGCCAGCCCCACCCCGGCGGCCACGCCCAGCACCGATCCCAGCACACCCAGCAGCACGGCCTCGACCAGCACCGAGCGGTTCATCTGCCGGCGGCTCGAACCGATCGCCCGCATCAGGCCGATCTCCCGCGTCCGCTGCGCCACCAGCATCGAGAAGGTGTTGACGATCAGGAAGATCCCCACCAGCAGCGCCACACCGGCGAAGGCCAGCAGCGCGTACTCCATGAAGTCCATGAAGCCGCCGATGTCCTCCATGCCCTCGGCGGTGTACTCCTCCCGCGTCTGGATCTTGTACTCGTCCGAGCCCAGCGCCGCGGCGACGTTCTCCTTCAGCTCCTCCTCGCTGACGCCCTCGGCCGCCGTCACGTGGATCTCCGTGTAGACGTCCGAGCCCCCCAGCAGCCTCTCCTGCACCGTCTCGGTGTCGAAGTTCACCACCGTCGCGCCCGGATTCGTCGTCCGGAACTCCGTCACACCCACGATCTCGGCCCGGAAGTCGCCCAGCGCCGAGATCGTGCGCAGCTCGTCGCCCAGCTCCAGGCCGTGCTTCTCCGCCGTGTCCGCGTCGACCATCACCTCCCCCGGACCGCGCGGCTCCCGGCCCGACGCGATCTCCATCGACCGCTCGTCGGACTCCCCCCAGTTGCTCGCGATCGTCGGAGCACCGGTGGTGGACCCGATGTTCTCGTTCTCGGAGTTCACCACCGTCACACTCGTGCTGAAGGCGCTCCCGGCCGCCGAGGCGACCCCCTCGACCCCCTGGATCTCCTCCAGCACCGAAGCCGGCACCGTCTCCGGCTTCCCCGTCGCCGGACTCTCGTCGCTCTCCGCGTCCTGGGACGAGACCGTCACGTCCGCCGACGTGTCGGCGAACAGCCGGTCGAACGTGGCGTTCATGGTGTCCGTGAACACCAGCGTCCCGCACACGAAGGCCACCGACAGCAGCACCGCCACCAGACTCAGCAGCATCCGGCCCTTGTGCGCGAAGAAGTTCCGCAGTGAAGTCTTGACGATCATGACACCCGCCCGAACGTGTCGAACGCCTTCATCCGGTCCAGAACCGCCTCGGCCGTCGGCCGCCGCATCTCGTCCACGATCCGCCCGTCCGCCAGGTACAGCACCCGGTCCGCGTACGCCGCCGCCACCGGGTCGTGCGTCACCATCACGATCGTCTGGCCCAGCTCGTCCACCGAACGCCGCAGGAAGCCCAGCACCTCCGCACCCGCCCGCGAGTCGAGGTTGCCGGTCGGTTCGTCGCCGAAGATGATCTCGGGTCGGGCGGCCAGGGCCCGGGCGACGGCCACGCGCTGCTGCTGGCCGCCGGAGAGCTGGTTGGGGCGGTGCCTGAGCCGTCCGGACAGGCCGACGGTCTCCACGACGCGGTCCAGCCACTCCTTGTCCGGCTTGCGGCCGGCGATGTCCATCGGGAGGGTGATGTTCTCCAGCGCGTTCAGGGTGGGCAGCAGGTTGAACGCCTGGAAGATGAAGCCGATCTTGTCCCGGCGCAGCCGGGTCAGCTTCTTCTCCTTCAGCGCGGTGATCTCGGTCTCCCCGATCCACACCTGCCCCGACGTCACCGAGTCCAGTCCGGCCAGGCAGTGCATCAGCGTGGACTTGCCGGAACCGGACGGGCCCATGATCGCGGTGAACGCACCCCGCGCGATGTCCACGTCCACCTCGTCCAGCGCCACCACCCGGGTCTCACCGGAGCCGTACGCCTTGAGGACCTGCCGCGCCCGCGCGGCGACGGCCGTGCTTCCTCCACTGCCCCCGGTCCTGGGATTCGCTACAGCCGTTGTCACGGTATGTCTCCTATGTCGACTACTTGTGTCTGTCGCGGTCGTTCTCTGGTTCCTGGGACGGAACTTCCGGGCGGCCCCCGGCCGTTTCCCCGGTACGCCCGAGCCTGCCGCCCCCGGGGCGGGTGCCGCGATGGTGCGCGGCACCGTGTCCACCGGGGGGTAACCCCACCCCTCGCCGTCCGGCGGTCCACACAGAAGCCTAGGGACGCCCCGTCCCGCCCTCGTCCTGCCGCAGGACGAACCCCGGGTAGGAGGAACGGGTGACGGCCCCCTAGGGGAATCAGCCTTCAGGCTGCCCCCTTCCCCTACGTCAAGCTCAAGTCGGCCCGCCCGCACGCCGGGCGGGCGCAGTCCGCGCACACGAGTGAGGGCCCTGATCCTCCGGATCAGGGCCCTCACTCGAACTCAACAGCTCCCCCGCCAGGACTCGAACCTGGACAAACGGCACCAAAAACCGTTGTGCTGCCAATTACACCACAGGGGATTACACAAGGCGTCAAATCGGGCACTCATTCAGGGCGCCGGCTGACTCCCACTACTATGCCGTACCACCAGCCCTCAATGCGACGGTAAAGATCCACCCCGTCGCGGACCCGCACCGTGAGACAGCCCCGGTATGTCTCGCCCGTGTTCTTGCGCGCTGTCACAGGGTTGTGCTTCTTGAGCGTGGTCTTGTCCAGGCCGACGACATCCACCCCCACGAGCTCCGCCCAGTAGCGTTCGGCGGCAGCTACATCCGCCGACTCGTGAATCATGACGCGGAACTGCCATCCACTCTTCGCGATCCCGAGCAGCGCTAGCCAGCTCAGGTAGACCTGAATCATCCCGGGGTCACTGTTGACGAAGATCACGTCCTCCCGCATCCGGTGCGGCTTGCTCTTAGCACCTTCGGCCCAGTAGAGCCCCACCCCGACCAGGAACAGGTCCCGGTCGGTCATGCGGCCGATCTCGTTGGCCGCCGCCAGCTTCGTCTGCCGGCGCTTGATGTCCCGGGCGCGCCGGTGCGGAGCCCAGCGCGCCTCTCTCATGCGGTGCAGCCGCTCCGGCGGGGTCGGCGGCTTCGGCAGATCCCGCACCCACAGCGACACCGAACTCTTGGCGACCCCCAGTTCGGCGACGATCTCGTCGTACGTCCTGCCCGCGCGGCGCAGGGCGCGGGCGCGTTCCCTCAGTTCCGTCTTGGCTTGGACCATGGCACCACCTTGACCCCGTAGAGGTGTTCCTGTCTCGAAAGTTCGCCTTGTTCATTTGTTCGGGTGAAAAGCGGCGCTTTCCCTCTGTTCACATATGGCCATTGGTCGGCGTTGCCGCCCCGAAAACCGGTGGCGGGCGGTCGTAGGCTGGGCCGTATGACCGAGACGGGGGAAGGCGTCAAAACCCGTGACCAGGGTGCTGCGCCTCGGGGGCCGCTGTGGTGGGAGCGGCGTCGGAGTGCGGTGCTGGATGTGCTGCTGGCGCTGGTGGCGGCTGCCGAGTGCGCGGCACAGGGGGCTTCGTTCGCGGGTGAGACCGGTGTTCCGGTGTGGCCGTCGGTGGGGCTGGGTGCGCTCGCCGGGTTGACGCTGGTGCTGCGGCGGCGGTGGCCGATCGCGGTGGTGCTGGTGGCGCTGGCGGTGACGCCCGCCGAGACGGGCTATGTGCTGGGGACGGTGGCCCTCTACACGCTGGCGGCGTCGGAGGTGCCGCGGCGGATCATCGCGTTGCTGGCCGGTATGCAGGGGCTGGGGACGCTGATCATCGTGCTGGTCCAGATGCGGCAGAGCGTGGGGCAGGAGGACTACGGCTACGACCCGCCGGCGTGGTTCTTTCCGTCGGTCTCGGTGACGATGGCGGTGGGGATGACGGCTCCGCCGGTGCTGCTGGGGCTGTATGTGGGGGCCCGGCGCCGGCTGGTGGAGAGTCTGCGGGAGCGGGCGGACGGTCTGGAGCGGGAGTTGTCGCTGCTGGCGGACCGTGCGGAGGAGCGTGCGGAGTGGGCGCGCAACGAGGAGCGGACGCGGATCGCCCGGGAGATGCACGACGTGGTGGCGCACCGGGTGAGTCTGATGGTGGTGCACGCGGCGGCGTTGCAGGCGGTGGCGTTGAAGGACCCGGAGAAGGCGTCGAGGAACGCGGCGCTGATCGGGGACATGGGGCGGCAGGCGCTGACGGAGCTGCGGACGATGCTGGGTGTGCTGCGGGCCCACGAGACGAAGCCGGCCGGGGTCGTCGTCGGGAAGGCCGAGGAGACAGAGCGGGCCGGGCGGGCGGAGCGGGCCGGGGAACGTCCGCTGGCGCGGGTGGCGGAGGTCGCCGAGGTGGCGGCCGCGGCGGCGGGGCGGGAGTCGGACGAGCGGCGCGCGTCCGGGCTTCCGGCCGGGGATTCCGCGGAGGGCGGGGGGCCGGGTCCGCGGCTGCGGGAGCTGGCGGTGCTGGTGGGGCAGTCGCGGGCGGCGGGGATGCCGGTGGAGCTGTCGGTGGAGGGTGAGGTGCGTTCGTACGCGGAGCGGGTGGAGCGGACGGCGTACCGGGTGGTGCAGGAGGCGTTGACGAACGTGCACAAGCACGCGGGGGGTGCGCGGACGCGGGTGCGGCTGGCGCATCGTCCGGGTGAGGTGGCGGTGCTGGTGGAGAACGAGGCTCCGGCGGAGGGTGTGCGGGACGCCGGGCTGCCGAGTGGGGGCAACGGTCTGGTGGGGATGCGGGAGCGGGTGGCGGCGCTGGGCGGGGGGTTCGTGTCGGGGCCGACGTCGGGTGGCGGTTTCCGGGTGTCGGCGGTGATCCCGGACCGGGCGTGAGCAGGCGCCGCACGATCCCCGGCCGGGGGTCCGGGGGTTGCCCCCGGGTGAACGCAGCCGGGTGTCGGCGGTGATCCCGGACCGGGCGTGAGCGGGCGCCGCACGATCCCCGGCCGGGTGGTCAGTCGGGTTCGCGGCTGAGGCGGCCGGGGCGGGTGCCGGTGACGAGGGTGGTCAGGGCGGCGTCGACGGTGGGGCCGAGGTACCAGTCGCCGGTGTGGTCGAGGCTGTAGACGCGGCCCTGTGCGTCGATGGCGAGGAGTGCGTCGCCGTGGTCCTCCTCGCCGAGGGGCGTGACGGGAGTGTCGAGTGCGCGGCCGAGGTCGGAGAGGGTGCGGGCCCAGTGGATGCCGCGCAGGGGATCGATGTGGAGGCCGACGGGGGCGATGTGGCGTCCGGGTCCGGTGCCGGTGATGTGGAGGTTGCCGAATTCGGCCCAGGCCTCGACGGCGGCGGGGAAGATCGCGTGCTGGTGCCCGGCGGGTGAGCGGTGGTCGCGGAGGGTGTCGGCCCAGACCTCGGCCTGTGCGATGTCCCGGCGTCCGGGGTGCCAGCCGGCGGCGCGGAGGGCGGCGTCGACGGGTGCGGGGAAGCGGGTGGTGGTGTGACGGGGGCCGGGGTGGGGGATGGTCACCGGTCTGCTGCTCCTGTGGGGTCGACCGCGCGGACGCCGAAGTGGTTGAGGAGGGCGGTGCAGGAGCGGCAGGGGGGTGCGTAGGTGCCGTGCCGGGGGTCGCCGTCCTCGCGGATGCGGCGGGTGGTGATCTTGGCCTGTTTGAGGGCTTTGCGCGCTTCGCCGATGGAGAGGGGTTTGCGGCGGGCTCTTTTGCTGCGGGCGGCTTCGACGGAGGTGAGGTGGCGGGAGAGGAGGATCGCCTCGGGGCAGCGGCCGGTGTGGCGGTCGCGGTGGTCGGTGGTGAGGGTGTCGAGGTGGTCCTGGACGAGGGGGTGGAGGACGGGGGGCTGGTCGGCTTTGCCGGCGGTGCAGGTGAGGGTCTGGCCGCGGACGGAGAGTGCGGCGGCGACGGTGGGCATGATGCCGTCGCGGCGGTGACGGAGAGTGGGCGCGTCGTCGTCGGGGGTGCCCCAGCCGATGCGGGGGTCGCCGGGCTGTCCGGGCTGCCGGTCCGCTGTGTGGTGCTGTGTGACGTGCATGGTTTGGGCTTCCTCCCCGCGCATCACCCCGATGGCGTGGGTTCAGGGTGCCAAATGTGACGGCTGTTGGGAAAGCAGGGGTGGTTGCAGCGCGTGTCTTGTGGGGGTGTGGGAGGGGTGGTGGTGCGGGGCGGCGGGGCGGGACCGGGGGTCGGGGTAGCGCATAGGCTGTGCCGGTCGGCGTTCGTCGTCGCTCATCGGCGCTTGTCGACGCTCATCAGCCAGTTGCCAGCAGGGGGCACCGCCATGACGACAGGTAGGCCCGGGTCGGGGGTTTCCTCCGGTTCTCGGTTCGGGGGAGAGTCCTCGCCGCCGAACACGGCCTATGCCGGGCAGGTCGTGCGTTTTCCGGATCCGGTGCGGGCCGCCCGTCATCCGCGGGGTGTGCGGGTGGACGAGCGGGGTTTTCCGGACTTCTCGCCGTATGCGCGTGCGGCGGTGGAGATCGCGGAGCCGCCGGAGGGTTTCGGTGCCGACGAGTTGCGGTTGACGGACTACGTGTCGGCGAACACGGCGCAGCACGCGGCGGGCCACGAGTTGTGGGCGGAGTTGCCGCCGGTGGCGACGCCGCACGGCTGGACGTGGCATCACGTGGCGCACAGCCGCCGGCTGGAGCTGGTGCCGATCGAGGTGAAGGCGCTGCTGCGGCATCACGGCGGGCTGGCGACGGCGGCGGTGGACCACGGCAAGCGGGGGACGCGGCCGTTGCAGGAGACGCGTCCGGTGCACTTCGAGGTGCCGCACCAGGTGGCGGTGTCCGAGGAGCAGGTGCTGGACGTGGAGGAGACGCTGGGGTACCGGCTGCCGGAGGCGTACCGGTTGTTCCTGAAGGCGGCGGGCGGGTGTGCGCCGGCGGGGGTGGCGCTGGACGCGGAGCTGGGGCTGCTGCTGGACCAGCCGTTCTTCACGGTGCGGGACGAGGCGGCGGTCAACGACCTGGTGTATGTGAACAAGTGCCTGCGGGACCACCTGACGAAGGACTACCTGGGTGTGGGGTTCGTGCAGGGCGGGATCATCGCGGTGAAGGTGCGCGGTGCGGGGCCGGGTTCGGTGTGGTTCTGCGCGTACGACGACGTGCGGGACCGGGAGGGGCTGTCGGTGGGGGAGCGGGTGGAGCGGCTGCTGCTGCCCTGCGGGGCGGATTTCGACGACTTCCTGCTGCGGCTGGCGGGCAATCCGCCGGAGTTGGAGACCGTGGCCGGCCTGATGGTGGACGGCGGGTTCGCGCGTGCCGTTCCGGTGGAGGGGTGAGCTCGATGGTGACGTTCGCGCAGGCGCAGGAGCGTGCGGAGCGCTGGGTCAACGGGGGCGTTCCGGCGTATCAGCACCGTGAGGTGCGGGTGCGGGAGTTCGGTCTGGGTTTCGTCGCGTGGGCCGAGGGGCCGCTGGGTTCGGGGAGCCCGGGGGGCGGTCCCGGGGAGGGCGGTTCGTCGTCGGGGGACGGCGGTCAGCGGCTGGTGATCGCCCGGGACAGTGGTGAGACGACGCTGTGGCCGGCGCTGCCGGTGGGTGAGGTGATCCGGCGGTACGAGGAGGAGTACGGTGCGGCGGCTGCCGAGCCGGTGCCGCCGTCGCCGCCGCAGCGGGTCGATCTGGAGGCGACGTCGTTCCTGCTGACGCCGCCGGAGTGGTTGCAGGAGGCGGCGGACCAGTTGGGCATTCCCGATCGCCGTGGTGCGGGCGGGTCGTCCGGGGCCGGGGTTCCGGTGGCGTCCGCGACGCCGCCGGCCGCCTCCTCTTCTCCGGCGTCTTCTTCTCCGGCGTCCTCTTCTCCGACGCCCTCCTCTCCGACTCCGGCTCCGGCTTCCCCGTCCGCGACGCCGCCTCCGGCGTCGGCTCCGGCGGGCGGTTCTCCGTGGGACGCGGCGGACACCAGTGGCAGCGGGAGCGGCGCGGGTTCGGTGCCGCCGCCCATGACGGTGTTCGCGCCGCCGATCAGTGGGAGCGACGACGAGGACGAGGAGGCGCCCGCGGCGCGGTCCGACGCGGGGGCGCGGACGGAGCTGATGCCGGAGGGCAGTGCGCTGCCGAGGACGCGGCTGGCGCCGGCACTCGACGATCCGCAGGGCCCGCCGGAGCAGCAGCAGCAGCAACAGCAGCAGTCGCCGCCGTCCCCGCCCTCCGGTCCGCCGGAGGCGCCGGGCACGCCGCCGGGCGGGGTGCACCACGCCGCGACGATGCTGGCCGATCCCTCGGCGGGCGGCCCGGGCACTCCGCCGTCCGCGGCGCCCCGGCCTCCCGGGCCGCCCGGCCCGCCGCCCGGTGCCCCGGTGGGCGCCCCCGGTGCTCCCGGCGTGCCGTCGTACGGCTATCCGCAGCCGTCCCCCGGTGTGCCGACGGTGGGTCCCGGTTACATGGCGGTGCTGCGCTACCGCGCGCCGGACGGTTCGGAGCAGCAGCTGATCCGCCGGTCGGCGCCGGGCACTCCGCATCCGGAGTGGCAGATCCTGTACGAGCTGCGGGCGATGGGCATCGCGCCGCAGCAGGTGCTGGAGCTGCACACGGAGCTGGAGTGCTGTGACGCGCCCGGCGGTTACTGCGCCCGGATGGTGCGGGAGAGCTGGCCGCAGGTGCGGATCAGTCACACCGCCCCGTATGGTCGTGATGTGGCGTCGCGGCAGCAGGGGGTGCGGCAACTGGTGGAGCACCAGGGCGAGTTGCACCAGGTGGCGGACGGCCCGGCGCGGCCGGCTCCGGTGCGGGTGCCGCTGCCGCAGGTGCAGCCCGCGCCGCCGGTTCCGCCGCAGGGGGTGGCGCAGGAGCTGGCGGAGGCGTTCGGCCCGCAGGCGGTGTTCCGTTTCGACCAGCGGGCGGTCTCCCGGCAGGGGGTGCCGGAGGTGGTGGCGCAGACGCTGATGTGGGCGGGGCTGCCGGTGGACTTCGGTCCGTTCTTCTGGGCGCAGGCGCAGCCGGGTCGTCCGGTGCCGACGCTGGCGGAGCTGGCGCAGGAGCGCGGGGTGGTGCCGGCGGCGGACGCGGGTTCGTACCTGGTGATGGGCAACGACTTCGGGCGGCAGTTGTGTGTGCAGTACGGGACGGCGCACATCGTGGCGGTTCCGCTGGAGGGCGGTCCGGGCGGGCAGTCGGCGGTGCCGCAGTTCGTGAACAGCGGGCTGCCGGAGTTCGTGCGCTGTCTGGCGCTGCTGGGCCGGATGTGGCGGCTGCGGTACGGGCTGACGCCGGAGCAGGCGGGGCGCTGGACGGTGGACTTCCAGGCGATGCTGGCGTGTCTGGATCCGGCGGCGCTGGCGGGTCCGGAGAACTGGTGGTCGGTGCTGCTCGAGCAGATGTGGGACGGGCTGCTGTAGCCGGTCCCGGTGCCGTCGGGCGCCGGGACCGGGGTGCCCGGGGGGCGCGTTGCGGTGCGGCGCACTCCCGAGGTTTTTCGTACGGTTTGTGTCGATTAAGGCGTGACGGGTTTCATGGCGCATCCTGGATGGGTCGTTCGCCGGATCGCGTGGAGGTAGGGGTTCGCCATGTCTGCGTCCAGGTCACCTCATGGCTTCGTCGTCGTACGCCGCGGCTATCGGCCCGACCAGGTCGACCGCTATGCCTCCGGGCTGCATCTGGACCTGGAGGAGGCCCGGGAGCGGCTGGCCCGGCTGGGCGGGCAGGTCGGGGAGCTGGAGGAGGAGGCGGCGCGGCTGCGGTCGGAGGCCGAGTCGCTGCCCGTCCAGACGTACGAGGCGCTGGGTGAGCGGGCGCGGCTGATACTGGCCGAGGTGGAGGCCGAGGCCGGGGAGCTGCGCTCGCGCGCGGAGACCGAGGCGCGCGAGGTGCTGACCCGGGCGGAGGAGGAGAGCCGGGCGCTGCGGGAGTCGGCGCGGGAGGCGTCGGCCCGGGTGCGGGCCGGCGGTGACGCGACGGCGGAGGCGCTGCTGGGCGAGGCCCGCCGGCAGGCGGAGGACCTCCTGCGGGCGGCGCGGACGGAGGCCACCGAGCTGCGGGTGGCGGCCGAGCGGGTGCTGCGGGAGGCGGTCGAGCGGTGCGAGGCGCTGCGGCTGGCCCAGGAGCGCAGGCAGGCGGAGGAGTCGGAGGAGCTGGACCGGGCGCTGGCCGCGCGGGAGGCGGAGGTGACGGCGCGGGTCACGGGTCTGGTGGAGCACGGCGAGGAGCTGCTGTCGCGGGCCAGGCGGGAGCGCGGTGAGGCCGAGGACGCGGCGCGGTCGCTGACCGAGGAGGCCCGGGAGCGGGCCGAGGAGCTGCTGGCGCAGGCGCGGCTGCGCCGGGAGCGCATCGAGCGGGAGACGGAGCGGGTGGTGCGCGCGCACGACCAGCGCCGGGAGGCGGTGCGGCAGCACATGGCGCATGTGCGGGCCAGCCTGGCGACGCTGACCGGGCGCGGTCTGGAGGGTCTGGACGGGGGCGGCGCGGGCGCCGGTTCCGGCCCGGAGGAGCCGGGCGGCCCGGCGGTACCGGGTCAGGGGGCACCGGCGGAATAGGTGGGTCTCCCCGGTATCCTGCGGAGGGACACCGCCCCTTTCCACGCGGTTCCGCCGTCGTCCACCTCGGGTGCCGGTGCCGTCCGCCGGGGGCGCGGGGGTCGTCCCGGAGGTGGTCCCGGGATCCGTCCGGGGCCTGTCCCGCCTCCTGTTCCGCATCCGTCCCACAGCCGAAGGGCACACCCGTGAGCGCCATCCGCCCGGCAGCCGTCGTCGTTCTCGCAGCGGGTGAGGGCACCCGTATGAAGTCCGCGAGGCCCAAGGTCCTGCACGAGATCTGCGGGCGGTCGCTCGTGGGCCATGTGGTCGCGGCCGCCCGGGAGCTGGCGCCGCGGGAGCTGGTGGTGGTGGTCGGCCACGCGCGTGAGCAGGTCGTGGGGCATCTGGCGGAGCTGGACGCCGGGGTGCGCACGGCGGTGCAGGCCGAGCAGCTCGGTACCGGGCACGCGGTGCGGATGGCGCTTGAGGCGCTGGCGGCCGACGGGGTGGAGCCGGCCGGGACGGTGGTGGTGACCTGTGGTGACACGCCGCTGCTGACCGGGGAGACGCTGGGCCGGCTGGCCGCCGCGCACGAGGACGAGGGCAACGCGGTGACGGTGCTGTCGGCCGAGGTGCCGGACGCCACCGGTTACGGGCGGATCGTGCGGGACGAGGCCGGCGCGGTGACGGCGATCGTGGAGCACAAGGACGCGACCGAGGAGCAGCGGGCGGTCCGGGAGATCAACTCGGGGGTGTTCGCGTTCGACGGGCGGCTGCTGGCCGAGGCGCTGGGCCGGGTGCGCACCGACAACAGCCAGGGCGAGGAGTACCTGACCGACGTGCTGGGGATCCTGCGCGCGGACGGGCACCGGGTGGGGGCGCACGCGGCGGCCGACCACCGGGAGATCGTGGGCATCAACAACCGGGTGCAGCTGGCCGAGGCTCGGCGGCTGCTGAACGAGCGGCTGCTGCACCGGGCGATGCTGGCCGGGGTGACGGTGGTGGATCCGGCGTCGGTGTGGGTGGACGTGACGGTGACGTACGAGCCGGACGCGGTGGTGCATCCGGGTACGCAGCTGCTGGGCACCACGCATCTCGGCGCGGGCTGCGAGGTGGGCCCGAACTGCCGGCTGGCGGACACCCGGGTGGGCGAGGGCGCGGTGGTGGTCAACGCGGTGGCCGAGGCCGCGGAGGTCGGTGCGGGCGCGTCGGTGGGGCCGTACGCGTATCTGCGGCCCGGTACGAGACTGGGGCCGAAGGCGAAGGCCGGCACGTATGTGGAGATGAAGAACGCCGAGGTCGGCGAGGGCACGAAGGTGCCGCATCTGTCGTACGTGGGGGACGCCACGATCGGCGAGTACACGAACATCGGCGCGGCCAGCGTCTTCGTGAACTACGACGGGGAGACCAAGCACCACACCACGATCGGCTCGTACTGCAAGACGGGTTCGGACAACATGTTCGTGGCTCCGGTCACGGTCGGGGACGGCGCCTACACCGCGGCGGGCTCCGTGATCACCAAGGATGTGCCGCCCGGTTCGCTGGCCGTGGCCCGCGGCCAGCAGCGGAACATCGAGGGCTGGGTGGCCCGGAAGCGTCCCGGCAGTGCCGCCGCGCGGGCGGCCGAGCAGGCGCGCGAGCAGGGCGGCGAGGGGCGGCCCGCCGGAGAGTGACCGGTGGGTGAGCCGACGGACGCGCCGCGGGCAGGGCGTACCGTGAAAGGCGCACGCCGTGGTGCGCTGCGACGAATCGATGCTGGGCAAGGAGACTGTGCTGTGACCGGGATCAAGACGACCGGCCTGAGGAAACTGATGTTCTTCTCGGGCCGCGCGCACCCCACGCTGGCGGAGGAGGTCGCGGGGCATCTCGGTGTCGGCGTGGTGCCGACCAAGGCGTTCGACTTCGCCAACGGCGAGATCTACGTCCGCTTCCAGGAGTCGGCGCGCGGCGCGGACTGCTTCCTGATGCAGAGCCACACCGCGCCGATCAACAAGTGGATCATGGAACAGCTGATCATGGTGGACGCGCTGAAGCGGGCCTCGGCCCGGAGCATCACCGTGATCGTGCCGTTCTACGGCTACGCGCGGCAGGACAAGAAGCACCGGGGCCGGGAGCCGATCTCGGCGCGGCTGGTGGCGGACCTGCTGGCCACGGCGGGCGCGGACCGGATCCTGACGGTGGACCTGCACACCGACCAGATCCAGGGCTTCTTCGACGGGCCGGTGGACCACCTGTTCGCGCTGCCGGTGCTGGCGGACTACGTGGGCGGCAAGGTGGACCGCTCGAAGCTGACGGTGGTCTCGCCGGACGCGGGCCGGGTGCGGGTCGCGGACCGCTGGTGCGACCGGCTGGGCGCGCCGCTGGCGATCGTGCACAAGCGCCGCGACCCGGACGTGGCCAACCAGGTGACCGTCCACGAGGTCGTCGGTGACGTCCGGGGCCGGGTGTGCGTGCTGGTGGACGACATGGTGGACACCGGCGGCACGATCTGCGCGGCGGCGGACGCGCTGTTCGCCAACGGCGCCGAGGACGTCATCGTGGCGGCCACCCATGGTGTGCTGTCGGGTCCGGCGGCGGACCGGCTGAAGAACTCGCAGGTGAGCGAGTTCATCTTCACCGACACCCTGCCGACGCCGAGCGAGGTGGACGTGGACAAGATCACGGTGCTGTCGATGGCGCCGACGATCGCCCGCGCGGCGCGCGAGGTGTTCGAGGACGGCTCGGTGACGAGCCTCTTCGACGAGCAGGCGTGAGCCGCGGGGGCCGTGCCGCGCACCCGTTCGCGGTTCCGCCCCCCGCACCCCGTCTCCCGCTCCCCCCGCCTCCCGCGCCCCGGTCGGGTCCGGGGCGCGGGAGGCGGTAGACTCGTGGAGTTGCTCGGCGAGGGAGCCGTGCCGTAGCCCGGCACGGTCGTCCGTTATCGACGCGCTCTTCGCAGCAGGTCTGTCGTGGCCGAGTAGCTCAGGCATCCGCCACAACCGACGTGAGAGACGAGGAGTGCGTCATGGCTGACGTGAAGATTTCCGCCGAGGTCCGCAAGGAGTTCGGCAAGGGGGCCGCCCGCCGGCTCCGCCGCGAGGACAAGGTGCCCGCGGTGATCTACGGACACGGCGGCGACCCGGTGCACGTGGCCCTTCCCGGCTACGACCTGATGATGGCCATGAAGAACTCGAACGTGCTGATCACGCTCGACATCGAGGGCCGTCAGGAGCTGGTGATCCCCAAGGCCGTCCAGCGCGAGGCCATCCGCGGCTTCCTGGTCCATGTGGACCTGCTGGTGGTGGAGAAGGGCGAGAAGGTCACCGTCGAGATCCCGGTCCACACCGAGGGCGAGCTGGCCCCGGGCTCGCACCTGCTGGAGCACGTGCTGAGCACCCTGCCGGTCGAGGCCGAGGCCACCCACATCCCGGAGGAGGTCACCGTCTCCATCGAGGGGCTGGCCGCGGGCGACTCGGTCCTGGCCAAGGACATCCCGCTGCCGAAGGGCTCCTCCCTGGCGGTGGACGGGGAGACCGTGGTCCTCAACATCCTGTCCGCGCAGGCCGAGGAGCCCACCGCGGGCGAGGCCGAGGGCGAGCTCGGCGCGGAGTGACCCGCGGCCCGCGTTTCCTCCGCCGCCTCGCGCCCTGGGCGCGGGGCGGCGGCCGCCGTGACGATCCGCCGCGGGACCCGCGGGCTCCGCAGAGAGGGACGACGATGAGTGACGCCGACGCCCCCTGGCTCGTGGTGGGCCTGGGCAATCCCGGCCCGGAGTACGCGGCGAACCGGCACAACGCGGGGTTCATGGTCGCCGACCTGCTCGCCGGGCGGATGGGCGGCAGGTTCAGGGCGCACCGGTCGCGGGCGCAGGTGCTGGAGGGCCGGCTGGGCGTGCCGGGCGCCGGTAGCCGCCGGGTGGTGCTGGCGAAGCCGATGTCGTTCATGAACCTCTCCGGCGGCCCGGTGACCGCGCTGCGCGACTTCTACAAGGTGCCGCCGGACCGGCTGGTCGTCGTCCACGACGAGCTGGACCTCGACTACGGGACGCTGCGGCTGAAGCGGGGCGGCGGGGACAACGGCCACAACGGGCTGAAGTCCCTCTCGAAGGCGCTCGGCCCCGACTACCACCGGGTCCGGTTCGGCATCGGCCGGCCGCCGGGGCGGATGCCGGTGGCCGACTTCGTGCTGAAGGACTTCTCCGCCGCGGAGCGCAAGGAGCTGGACTACCTCGTGGACCGGGCCGCCGACGCCGTGGAGTGCCTGGTGCTGGACGGTCTGGAACGGGCGCAGAACACCTACAACTCGTGAGGACCGGCCGAGAGGCCGCGGAAGCCGCGGAAGGGGCATAGACCGTACGGAGGTTGACCTTCCGTATCGGCATGGCCAAAGATCCGGCCATGCCATCTGGGTCACCTGCCTCCTCCCGCTCCTCCCGCCGCACGACCCGGCGCGGCTCGGCGCGCCGGGTCGGCGAGAGCGTGTACGGCCTGCTGCTGCTGGTGCAGGCGTGGCTGATGGGAGCGGTGGCGGCCGCGCTGCTGATGGCCGGGGCCTGGACGTCCCTGGACGCCATGCGCCGCGTGGTGGCCGACCGGGGCGGGGTGCGCGGCATGATGACGGTCGAGGAGTGCGACGGCTGGACGTGCACGGGCCTGTTCACCCCCGCGGACGGCGGCGGCGAGGGCGAGCGTCCCGAGGTGGTCCTCGACGCGCTGGTCTCCCACGACCGCGGGGAGGCGCTCCCGGTCGTCCTGTGGCCGGGCACGGGCGAGGTGCTGCGCACCGGCCTCCCCGGCATCCTGCACGCGTGGCTGCCGTTCGCGGGCGCGCTGCTGCTGGCCTCGCTGGTCATCGCGGGCGGTCTGCACCTGCGGCGTACGGCATGGGCGTCGGGGCTGCTGGGGCTGGCGCTGATCGGAGCCGCGTTCGCGGTGCTGTGAGCGGGCCCGGCCGGCGGCCTCCCGGTCCGGCGGTTCCTGCCGGCCCGGGGCGTGCCCGCGACCACGACCTGCACGTTGATCTGATTGTTACACTCCGCTTTCTGGTGCAGGTGTGGCGCAACCGTACGGATGGGACGGATCGCGCTTGACCGGCATGGCGGGACGGAAGCAGGCTACGGCCACCTCACCCCCCACGCGTCCCTGACGTCTCCGCCACCGAAGGTGGTAGCTCATCTATGCGTAATCTCACCTGGACGCGTACCGCCGCGGTGTCCGCGGCGGCCGCTCTGCTGCTGGCCCCGGCCGCTCCCGCGTTCGCGACGGACACCTACTCGCCCAAGCTGCGCCAGTCGCTGCCCCGTACCGCCGCCGAGGACGACGGCGCGGCGCCGCAGAAGGACAAGTGCCGCACGATCCCGGCCGACAAGGACGGCTGGCACTTCGTCCTGCCCGGCGGTGAGGCCCGGTTCGTCGAGCTGACGGTCACCTTCGAGCCCGGCGGCACGAAGACGCTCACCACGTTCGGTCCGCCGTCCGACAAGCACGCCTACGTGGCCTCGGAGCCCGGAGCGAAGCTGGTCGACATCGAGGCCGTGGTGAAGGGCGGGAATCTGAAGAAGTTCAACCTGTCCCACACCTGTCCCGCCACCGAACCGGGCAAGCCGACCGAGCCCGGCGAGCCCACCGAGCCCGGCGAGCCCACCGAACCGGGCGAGCCGACCGAGCCCGGCAAGCCCACCGAACCGGGCGAGCCCACCGAACCGGGCGGAAGTGGCGAGCCCACCGAGCCCGGCGGCTCCGGCGAGCCCACCGAGCCCGGCGCGAGCGGCGAGCCCACCGGCTCCGCCGCCCCGTCCCAGGCCCCCTCCGCCCCGGCGGACGGCTCGGGCGAGACGCCCAACGGCGGCGGCAACCTGGCCGAGACCGGCTCCTCCACCCCCGTCGCCGCGCTCGCCGCGGCCGCCGCCGCACTGCTGGGCGCGGGCTCCTACCTGGCGGTGCGCCGCCGCAAGGGCGTCCACGAGTCCTGATCCCCGGCACGCCGGTCCACCACGGCACCGCACAGCGCGAGGGCCCCTCTCCCGGCCGGGAGAGGGGCCCTCGTCCGTGTCCGCCCCGTCACCAGGACGGCGCCGGGGCGGCGTCAGCCGGTGTTGCGCAGGCCCGCCGCGACACCGTTGACCGTCAGCAGCAGCGCGCGGCTCAGCATCGGGTCCGGCTCCTCACCGCGCTCGGCGGCCTCGCGCTGCCGGGCCAGGAGCGTCACCTGGAGGTAGGAGATCGGGTCCAGGTAGGCGTCGCGGATGGCGAAGGTCTGCTTCAGGACCGGCTGGGCGTCCAGCAGCTCCCGCTCGCCGGTGATCCGCAGCACCTCCCGCACCGTCAGCTCGTGCTCGGCCTCGATGGTGGCGAAGACGTGCCGCAGCTCGGCCGGCACCAGGGTCTCCACGTAGTGCCGGGCGATCCGCAGATCGGTCTTGGCCAGCGTCATCTCGACGTTGGACAGGAAGTTGCGGAAGAAGTGCCAGCGCCCGTACGCCTCGTCCAGCACGCCGTCGAGCCCGGCCTCGCGGGCCGCCTTCAGGCCCGAGCCGACCCCGAACCAGCCGGGCACGATCTGCCGCGACTGCGTCCAGCCGAACACCCAGGGGATGGCCCGCAGCCCGTCCAGGCCGGCACCGGAGTCCGGGCGGCGCGACGGGCGGGAACCCAGGTGGAGGTCGGCGAGCTGGTCCACCGGGGTGGAGGCGAAGAAGTACGCGGGCAGGTCCGGGTCGTCCACCAGCCTCCGGTAGGCGCCGTGGGCGGCCTCGGAGACCACGTCCATCGCCGCGTCCCAGCGGGCCAGCGCCTCGTCGGACTGGCGGGGCGCGGTGTGCAGGGCGGACGCCTGGAGGGTGGCGGCCACCGTCTGCTCCAGGTTCTCCCGGGCCAGGGAGGGGACGAGGTACTTGTCGGAGATGACCTCGCCCTGCTCGGTGACCTTGATCTCGCCCTCCAGGGTGCCCCAGGGCTGGGCGAGGATCGCGTCGTGGGTGGGGCCGCCGCCGCGGCCGACGGTGCCGCCGCGGCCGTGGAACAGCCGCAGCCGCACCCCGTGCCGGTGGGCGACGTCGCGCAGCCGCCGCTGGGCCCGGTGGATCTCCCACTGGGAGGTGGTGATGCCGCCGAACTTGGAGGAGTCGGAGTAGCCGAGCATGACCTCCTGGACGTCGCCGCGCAGGGCGACCAGCTTCCGGTAGGAGGGGTCGGAGAGCATCTGGTCGAGCAGCTCGTCGGCGATGCGCAGCTCGTCGGTGGTCTCCAGCAGCGGCACGACGCCGATGCGCGCCCAGCCCGCGTGCAGGTCGACCAGTCCGGCCTCGCGGGCCAGCACGGCGACGGCGAGGACGTCGTCGGCGCCCTGGCACATGGAGATGATGTAGGACTCGATGACCTCGGGCCCGAAGGTGTCCAGCGCCTTGCGGACGGTGGTGAAGACGCCGAAGGTCTTCGCCCCGGCCGCGTCCAGCGGGGCCGGCTGGGGCGCCAGCGGGCGGCGCGAGCGCAGTTCCTTGGCCAGCAGCCGCAGCCGGTAGTCGCGCGGCATGTCGGCGTACCGCCAGGACTCCTCGCCGAGCCGGTCGAAGAGCTGGCCGAGGGCGTGGTGGTGGGCGTCGGCGTGCTCGCGCACGTCCATGGTGGCGAGCTGGAGGCCGAAGACGGCCAGGGTCCGCAGCACCCGCTCCAGCTGGCCGTCGGCGACCAGCCCGGCGCGGTGTTCGCGCAGGGAGGTCTGGACGAGGGTGAGGTCCTCGATCAGCTCGCCGGTGCCCAGGTAGTCGCGGCCGGGGACGTGCGGGGCGTCCTCGGCCAGCCGCTTGCGGGTGTTGAGCAGCTTCTGCCGGATGCAGGTGATCTTGAGCCGGTAGGGCTCCTCGGCGTTGAGCCGCTTGTAGCGGGGGCTGATCTCGGGGAGGAGGTCGAGGTCGTTGCGGAGGGAGGCCAGCAGTTCCCCGGTGGCGCCGCTGTTGCGGATGGAGTTGGACAGCGCGGCGCGCAGCTCGTCGATGTGCGCCAGGGCGTCGTTGATGCCGTGCTCGTGCTGGAGCAGCAGCACCTCCCAGGTGACGGCGGGGGTGACGTTGGGGTTGCCGTCGCGGTCGCCGCCGATCCAGGTGCCGAAGGTCAGCGGGCGGGTGCCGGGCGGGAGCGGGGCCCCGACCCTCTCCAGCTCGGCCTGCAGGTCCTCCAGGACGTCGCCGACGGCCCCGGTGTGCAGTTCGTCGAGGTAGTAGACGGCGTTGCGGGCCTCGTCGGCGGGCTCGGGACGGGCCACGCGCAGCTCGTCGGTCTGCCAGATGAGGTCGATGTTCTCGGCGAGCCGCAGATCGGTGCGGCGCCGCTCGTCGGGGTCGGTGTTCTCCAGCAGCCCGGCGATCGTGCGGAGCTTGGTGAGCATCGACCGGCGGGCGGCCTCGGTGGGGTGGGCGGTGAAGACCGGCCGCACGCCCAGGTTGCGGACGGTCTCCCGCAGATGGGCCGGGTCGGCCTCCTTGAGCATGTCGGCGGTACGGGCGAAGTTCCCGCCCTCGGCCGTGCGCCGGGCGCGCAGCTCGCGGCCGCGGTGGACCTGCTCGGTGGTGTTGGCCAGGTGGAAGTAGGTGGAGAAGGCCCGTACCAGCTTGGTGGCCGTCTCCAGATCGGTCCGGCTGAGCAGGGCCGCGGCGGCCTCGCCGTCGGTCCGGGTCAGGGCGCGTACGCGTTCGACGAGTTCCAGCAGCTCGGCGCCCTCCTGGCGGACCAGGGTCTCGCCGAGCAGGTCGCCCAGCCGGCGGATGTCGGCCCGTAGGGCACTACTGGTGTCGGCACCGGCGCCGGTGCCGTTCTTGGGACTGTTATCGGGATTGCCGGATTCCACCGGATGCTCCGGGGTACCCGGAAGATCCGGCGTGGGTGCCTCCCCGCCGGCTACAGGGTTCGTACCACCGGGGGTCGAGGAGGTGTCGGCACTGCTCACAGGTGCGGCTCCTTGCGGCGATGCTTCTGGCAGGTCACGGACCGCGTTGTCCGACGACCACCAGGATAGGCCGCGCCGCTTTCCGCGGATCAGCCACGTCCACCATGCGGCCCTCTTGTCCGCGTGCTCAGGACTGCCATACTTACGATGCCGTAGGTTACGGCACCGTAAGTACGTCACCCCCGTCCCCGGGATTCAATCGAGAGTTTCTTCATGAGTATTAGTCCGGACGTGCACCACGACACCACCGAAGTCCCCCCGTGGAACCGGCCCCAGAAGGAGCCCCCACTCCCCTCCGCCACTCTCGGCGGCGAGAAGCGCCGCTCCGTCGAGCAGATCACCCTGCTGATCTTCATCATCGTCCCCTTCCTCGCCCTGCTGGCCGCGATCCCCCTGGCCTGGGGCTGGGGAGTGAGCTGGCTGGACCTCGGGCTCCTGGTGGGCATGTATTTCCTGGGCTGCCACGGCATCACCGTCGGCTTCCACCGCTACTTCACGCACGGCGCCTTCAAGGCGAAGAAGCCGCTGCGCGTCGCCCTGGCCGTCGCCGGTTCGCTGGCGGTGGAGGGCCCGCTGGTGCGGTGGGTCGCCGACCACCGCAAGCACCACAAGTACTCCGACGCCGAGGGCGACCCGCACTCCCCCTGGCGGTACGGCGAGAGCGTCCCCGCCCTGCTCAAGGGCCTGTGGTGGGCCCACATGGGGTGGATGTTCGACGAGGAGCAGACACCGCAGCACAAGTACGCCCCGGATCTGATCAAGGACCCGGTGATCCGCCGCGTCTCCCGCCAGTTCGTGCTGTGGACGATCGTCTCGCTGGCCTTCCCCGCGGTGGTCGGCGGACTGGTCACGATGTCCTGGCAGGGCGCGCTGACCGCGTTCTTCTGGGGCTCCCTGGTGCGGGTGGCACTGCTGCACCACGTCACCTGGTCGATCAACTCCATCTGCCACGCGGTCGGCAAGCGCCCGTTCCGCTCGCGCGACCGCTCCGGCAACGTGTGGTGGCTGGCCGTGCTGTCCTGCGGCGAGTCCTGGCACAACCTGCACCACGCCGACCCGACCTGCGCCCGGCACGGGGTGCTCAAGGGGCAGATCGACTCCAGCGCGCGGCTGATCCGCTGGTTCGAGAAGGCGGGCTGGGCGTACGACGTGCGCTGGCCGTCGAGGAAGCGGATCGACGCCCGCCGGAGGCCGGAGGCCGCCGAGGCGGCATGATGGGGGTGTGGCGACCGACGACGGCAGTACCAAGGACAGGGCCAGGGCCCCGGACCCGCCCCGGCGCAGGCGCCGACGGATGACGGGGAAGGAGCGCCGCGAGCAGCTGCTGGACATCGGTCGCGCACTCTTCGCCGAACGCGGCTTCGAGGGCACCTCGGTGGAGGAGATCGCGGCCAAGGCCGGGGTCTCCAAGCCGGTGGTGTACGAGCACTTCGGCGGCAAGGAGGGGCTGTACGCGGTGGTGGTCGACCGGGAGATGAGCCGGCTGCTGGACATGGTGACCGGCGCGCTGACCGGCGGCCACCCGCGTGAGCTCCTGGAGCAGGCGGCGTTCGCGCTGCTGGACTACATCGAGCAGTACACCGACGGTTTCCGCATCCTGGTGCGGGACTCGCCCGTCGCCCAGTCGACGGGCACCTTCGCCTCCCTGATCAGCGACATCGCCACCCAGGTGGAGGACATCCTGGGCCTGGAGTTCAAGGCGCGCGGCTTCGACCCCAAGCTGGCGCCGCTGTACGCCCAGGCCCTGGTGGGCATGGTGGCGCTGACGGGCCAGTGGTGGCTGAACGCCCGCAAGCCGAACAAGTCCGAGGTGGCCGCCCACCTGGTGAACCTCGCCTGGCACGGCCTGGACGGGCTGGAGCAGAAACCCCGGCTGATAGGGCACCGGCGCAGCTGAGCGGACGGTCCGGCGGCCGGTGCCATGCCGCTGCCCTGGGCGTACGCATGACGTGACGGAGCCCAGCGGAGGCCCGGACGCGGGCGGAGGGCCGTGTCGTCGAGATCATCGGCGGCAAGGTGATCACGACACCGCGGAGTCCGGCGCGGTCGGACACCATCCGCAGCGTCACACGGCAGGCCGAGCGGGCTCTCGGCGAGGAGGGCCGCTCGTCTTCGACGTGGCCGTCGACTTCCCCGGGGAGACGTCCCCGGCACCGACATCGCCGTCCTCGATGTGGACACCCAGCCGCACTGTCGAGCCCGCCCTCTCCGGCGGCCGTCGTTTCACCCTCGACACCAGCGCCTTCCCCGTGGAGAGCCGACCTCCCGCCGGAGGTCAGCCGGGACGGCGGGCGACGGCGAAGATCCGGCGGAACGGGAAGAGGGTGCCGTGCGGGCCCGGCGGGTACGCCGCGCGCAGCAGGTCGCGGTACTCGGCCAGGAAGGCGTCCCGGGCGGCCGGGTCGTCGTCCAGGGCGGTGAGCACCGGGCGCAGGGCGGTGCCCCTGGTCCACTCCAGCACCGGGTCCTCGCCGGTGAGGACGTGCACGTAGGTCGTCTCCCACACGTCCGTCTCGCAGCCGAGGCCGGCGAGCAGGGCGGCGTACTCGGCCGGTTCGGCCACGGGGACGCGGGTGGCGCCCTCCCCCAGCCGGTCGCGCCAGCGCGGGGAGGTGCGCAGTTCGGCGAGGAGGGTGTGGCTGGGGGCGGTGAAGTTGCCGGGGATCTGGAAGGCGAGGAAGCCGCCGGGGTTGAGCGCGGCGACCCAGCGGTGGAGGAGTTCGGCGTGCCGCTCGGCTGCTCTCCCGTCTCCGGCAGGGATGACCCGTCCCTTACCTCCGGCAGGGATGACCCGTCCCTTACCTCCGGCAGGGATGACCCAGTGCAGGGCGGCGTTGGAGATGATCAGGTCGTGCGGGTGCCCGGGGCGCCAGTCGGCGAGGTCGGCGTGGACGAAGTCCAGGTGCCCGCCGCCGGGGAGGGGGCCCGCGTAGGCCCGGGCCTCGGAGAGCATGGCCTCGGAGAGGTCGTAGCCGGTGATCGACGCGGTCGGCCAGCGCTCGGCGAGCAGGACGGTCGGACCACCGGGCCCGCAGCCCAGGTCGGCGATGCGGGGCCGCGGCGAGGGCAGCTCGGGGACGCGGGCCAGCAGGTCGTACAGGGGACGGAGCCGGGGGCCGGCGTGGTAGCGGTACTGTTCCGGGTCCCAGTCGTGAGCGCCGGCTCCGGGGGCGTGGTCGGTGGAGGCGTCCTTGCGGTCCATGGGGAGCAGTCTCCCCGAGGCTTATCTTGACGTCAAGAGACTTCATGTCGACAGAACTACTACACTGGGCACATGCAGGACGAGGTCGACCGACTGGTGGCAGCATGGCGCCGCGAGCGCCCCGATCTCGACGTGGAACCCCTGGAGGTGCTCAGCCGGGTCAGCAGGCTGGCCCGTCATCTCGACCGGGCGCGCCGCGTCGCGTTCGCCGAGCACGGGCTGGAGCCCTGGGAGTTCGACGTGCTGACCGCGCTGCGCCGCGCCGGCGCCCCGTACCAGCTCTCCCCCGGCCAGTTGCTGACCCAGACCCTGGTCACCTCCGGGACCATGACCAACCGCATCGACCGGCTGGCGAAGAAGGGCCTGGTGGAGCGGCTGCCCGACCCCAGCGACCGGCGCGGCGTGCTGGTCCGGCTGACGGACACCGGACGCGACCGGGCGGACCGGGCGCTGGCCGGGCTGCTGGAGCACGAGCGGGCCATCCTGGCCGAGCTGACGGCGGCCCAGCGCGGGGAGCTCGCCGGGCTGCTGCGCTGTCTGACCGCCCCGTTCGACAACGTTCCCGACTGACGGCGCCTCCGGCCGGATCACCCGCGGGCCGGGCCCGCGGACGCCCGGCTCAGGTCGGGGCGTGCTCCAGGTCCACCGGGCCGACCCCCGCCCGCCGGGCCAGCGCGACCGCGGCCAGGGTGGAGTGCACCCCCAGCTTGCCCAGGACGTTCTGCATGTGGGTGCGGACCGTGTGCGGGGACAGGTAGAGCCGTTCGGCGACGGCCTTGCGGCCCAGCCCCGCCACCATGCAGCGCAGCACCTCGTGCTCGCGCGGGGTCAGCGACTCGACCAGCCGCTCGCTCTCGGTGCGGTTGCGGCGGGTCGCGGTCAGCTCGCGCAGCACTCCGGTCAGCAGCGCGGGCGGCAGGTGCGTCTCGCCGCGCAGCACGCCCCGGACCACCTGGAGCAGCCGGGAGAGCGAGCTGTCCTTGGCGACCCAGCCCGACGCCCCCGCCTGGAGGGCGGCCGCCGCGCGGCGCGGGTCGTCGCGCTCGGCGAGCACGACCGCGCGGGTCCCGGGGTGTGCGGTGTGGAGCCGGGCGACCAGGGAGATCCCGCCGACCGCGGCCGGCACGTCCGGCTCCGCGGGGTGAGCCGCCGCGGGCGGGGAGGCGTCCCCCAGATCGGCGTCTATCAGCAGGACGTCGAAGCGGCGGCCGTCGGCCGCCGCCCGTTCCACGGCGCGCAGCGCCGCCGGGCTGCTGCCCGCCGCCGCCACCTCCACGTCCTGCTCCACCGCGAGCGCGGCGGCGAGCGACTCGGCGAATATGCGGTGGTCGTCCACCACGAGCACCCGGATACGTTGCACGCACACACCCCCTGTCACCCGTACGCCCTCAAGGACTCGCCCGTGTCCGGGCAGGGCACCCGGTGCGGAACCAGCACCTCCGCACGGCCGCCGCCATGCTGTGCTGGTACCCCGCGCCGGACGCCGCATCCGGTTTCCCTCGCCCCCTGGAGAGGCGCCGGCCCCCACCGACGCCGTCCCTCAGCGTACGGCCGGGGCGCGACGGGAGAAGGGGGTTGTGGAAAACCGGCCGCCACCGCGGCCCCCGACCGGTCCCGCGGGCGCCACTGGTGTTCGTCCGGGTGTCCGGTGCGATCGTTTCCGCCCCGCCGCGGTCACCACCGGTCCAGTCGGCGGGCCCCCGCCGAGGGCACCGCCTCGAACAGCCGCGGGGCCCGGTGACCGGCCGCGGTGAGGGCGTCGGTGACGGCCCGTCCGATCTCCTCCGCCCCGGCCGCCTCCACCAGGACGACCGCCGAGCCGCCGAAGCCGCCGCCGGTCATCCGGGCGCCCAGCGCGCCCGCCGCGTTCGCCGTCTCCACCACCAGGTCCAGTTCCGGGCAGGAGACGGCGTAGTCGTCGCGCAGCGAGACGTGCCCGGCGGTCAGCACCGGGCCGACGGCCCGGATCGCACCCGTGTCCAGCAGTGCCGCGACCTGTCGCACCCGTTCGTCCTCGGTGACCACATGGCGCACCAGGGGCCGCAGGGCCGGATCGGGCAGGGCGGCCAGCGCCGGCTCCAGCTCGCCGGGGGACACATCGCGCAGCGCCCGCACCCCCAGGGCCCGCGCAGCCGTCTCGCAGCCCGCCCGGCGGCGGGCGTACTCGCCGTCGGCCAGCGCGTGCTTGACCCGGGTGTCCACCACCAGCAGCCGCAGCCCCGCCGCCGGGAGGTCGAACGGGACCTGCCGGAGCGACAGGTCCCGGGTGTCCAGGTGGAGGACGTGTCCGGCGGTGCAGCAGGCCGACGCCATCTGGTCCATGATCCCGCAGGGGACGCCGACGTAGTCGTTCTCGGCCCGCCGGCACAGCGGGGCGATCCGCTCGGCGGACAGGCCCAGGCCGTACAGGTCGTTCAGGGCCAGGGCCGTGGCGACCTCCAGGGCGGCCGAGGAGGACAGGCCCGCGCCGGTGGGCACGTCGCTGGTGACGTACAGGTCCGCACCGGCACCGCCGCCCCCGCCGGATCCGCCGTCCTCCCCGCTGCCGGGCAGCAGGCCCGCCTCGCGCAGCGCCCACACCACACCGGCCGGGTACGCGGCCCAGCCGCCGGTGCCCGGAGCGAGCTCCCCCGGCGCCAGCCGCACCGTCCCGCCGGAGGTGTCGGCCGAGTGCAGGCGCAGCGCGCCGTCGTCGCGGCGGGCCGCCGCGACGACGGTGGTGTGCGGCAGGGCGAACGGCATCACGGAGCCGTCGTTGTAGTCGGTGTGCTCGCCGATCAGGTTGACCCGGCCCGGTGCGGCCCACACCCCCTCCGGGTCGCCGCCGTGGACCGCGCGGAAGCCGTCGGCCGCCCGCCGCACGGCCGCCGGATCCCGGTCCTTCTCCGTCCCGCCGCTCATCCGGCACTCCCCTCGCCCGTGGTGTCACCCGCCGTGTCCCCGGCCGTGTCCAGGGCCCTGCCCCGGGCGAAGGCCCAGGCGTCGGCGACGATGTCCCGCAGCTCGGTGCGGGACGGCCGCCAGCCCAGCAGTTCCCGGGCCCGGTCCGCCGCGGCCACCAGGACCGCCGGGTCGCCGGCGCGGCGCGGCGCCACCGTCTCGGGGACGGGATGGCCGGTGACCTCGCGGACGGTGCGGATCACCTCGCGGACGGAGAAGCCGCTGCCGTTGCCGAGGTTGCACACCAGGTGCTCGCCGGGCCGGGCCGCATCCAGGGCCAGCAGATGGGCCTCGGCCAGATCGGCGACGTGGATGTAGTCCCGCACACAGGTGCCGTCGGGCGTGGGGTAGTCGTCGCCGTAGACCGAGACGCTCTCCCGCTCGCCCAGGGCCACCTGGAGCACCAGGGGGATGAGGTGCGACTCGGGGTCGTGCCGCTCGCCCAGCGCGCCGTGCCCGCCGCGGTACGCGCCCGCCACGTTGAAGTAGCGCAGTGAGACGGCGGCCAGGCCGTGGGCCGCGCACTCGCCCGCGATCATGTGGTCGACGGCCAGTTTGGCGGCGCCGTAGGGGTTCGTCGGGGCGGTGGGGGCGTCCTCGCGGATCGGCACCTGTGCGGGCTCGCCGTAGACGGCGGCCGTGGAGGAGAACACCAGGGTGCGCACGTCCGCGGCGCGCATCGCGTCCAGCAGTGCCAGGGTGCCGCCGACGTTGTTGTGCCAGTACTTCTCGGGGTGGACGACGGACTCGCCGACCTGGGAGCTGGCCGCGAAGTGCAGCACCGCGTCGTAGGAGCGGTCGAGCCACTTCCCCGCGTCCTGGATCCGGCCCCGGACGAACTCGGCGCCCTCGGGCACCCCCTCCCGGAAGCCGGTGGACAGGTCGTCCAGGACGGTCACCCGGTGCCCCGCCTCCAGCAGGTGCGCCGCCACGACGCTCCCGACGTAACCCGCGCCGCCCGTCACCAGATACGTACCGCTCACCGGCTCGCCACCTCTCGCAGTCGTTCGGCCGCCCGCTCCGGCGGCACGTCGTTGACGAAGACCCCCATGCCGGACTCCGAGCCCGCCAGGTACTTCAGCTTTCCGGACGTGCGGCGGACGGTGAACAGCTCCAGGTGCAGCGCGAAGTCCGCCCGACCGGACCAGTCCGGACGCCCCTGCGGGGCGGTGGGCGCCTGGTGCCAGCCGGAGATGTACGGGGTGGGCGGCTCGTCCGGCCCGAAGATCCGGTCGAAGCGCCGCAGCAGCTCCAGGTAGACGCCGGGGAACTCGGCGCGGGCGGCGTCGTCCAGTTCCGTCAGGTCCGGCACCCGCCGCCCCGGGTACAGGTGCACCTCGTACGGCCAGCGCGCGGCGTGCGGCACGAAGGCCGTCCAGTGCGCGGTCTCCAGCACCGTGCGACGCCCGTCGGAGCGCTCGGCGGCGAGCGTGTCGTCGAAGAGGTTGCCGCCGGTGCGCTCCCGGTGGGCGGCGGCCGAGCGCAGCATCCGCTCGGTGCGCGGGGTGGTGAAGGGATAGGCGTAGATCTGGCCGTGCGGATGGCCGAGGGTGACGCCGATCTCCCGGCCGCGGTTCTCGAAGCAGTACACCTGGCGGACGCCGGGCAGCGCGGACAGTTCGGCGGTGCGGTCCGTCCAGGCGGCCAGGACCAGGGCGGCGCGCTCCTCGTCGAGATCGGCGAAGGACGCCTCGTGGTCGGCGGTGAAGCACACCACCTCGCACCGCCCCGCGCCCGGGGCGCGCACCAGGAGACCGCCGGGGTCGGCCGCCTGCCCGGGGCCCGGCGGGCCGGTCAGGGAGGGGAAGCGGTTCTCGAAGACGGCCACCTCGTAGTCGTCCGCCGGAATCTCCGTCAGACGGCCGTTCCGGGACGGGCAGAGTGGGCACTCATCCTGTGGCGGGTGGTACGTACGTGACTGGCGGTGCGCGGTGACGGCTACCCACTCGTCGAGCAGCGGGTCGTGGCGGATCTCCGAGGAGGTGGCGACGGCCTCGATGGGACGCCGGTCCACCGCCTCGCGCCCGGTGGCCTCGTGGGAGTCGTAATAGACGAGCTCACGGCCGTCGGCGAGGCGGATCGAGGTCTTCTTCACACCGGGACTCCTATACTGCGACCCGAACACAACCAAACACAAAGAACCATGACTGAACATCAACGTCAAGGGGCCGTCCCTCACCGGCCCCGTCACGCCATGGAGGCGAGCGCCCATGCCACAGTTGGCTCAGGATCTCCGGCTCCCGACGAACGCCCTGGACTACGCGATCCTCGGCGTTTACTTCCTCGTCGTCCTGGGAGTCGGGTTCGCGGCCCGGCGCAGCATCAAGACCAGTCTTGACTTCTTCCTCTCCGGCCGCTCGCTGCCCGCCTGGGTCACCGGTCTGGCCTTCATCGCAGCCAACCTCGGTGCCCTGGAGATCCTGGGCATGGCCGCCAACGGCGCCCAGTACGGCATGTACACCGTGCACTGGTACTGGGTGGGCGCCATCCCGGCGATGGTCTTCCTCGGCCTGGTGATGATGCCCTTCTACTACGGGTCACGGGTGCGTTCGGTCCCGGAGTTCCTGCTGCACCGCTTCGGGCCGTCCTCGCACCTGCTGAGCGGCATCCTCTTCTCGGCCGCCTCCGTGCTGATCGCGGGCGTCAACCTCTACGCGCTGGCCATCGTGCTGGAGGCGCTGCTGGGCTGGCCGCAGTGGGTGTCGATCGTCGTCGCGGGCGTGTTCGTGCTGCTCTACATCACCCTGGGCGGCCTGTCCTCGGCCATCTACAACGAGGTCGTGCAGTTCTTCGTGATCCTGGCCGGCCTGATCCCGCTGACCGTCCTCGCCCTGACCCGGGTGGGCGGCTGGAGCGGACTGCGCGACTCGCTCACCGCCTCCCAGGGCGACAACTTCGTCTCCGCCTGGGGCGGCACCGGCATCGGCTCGGACAACCCGCTCGGCGCCAACTGGCTCACCATCGTCCTCGGTCTCGGCTTCGCCCTCAGCTTCGGCTACTGGACGACGAACTTCGCCGAGGTGCAGCGCGCCCTGTCGGCCAAGAACCTCTCCGCCGCCCAGCGGACCCCGCTGATCGCCGCCTTCCCCAAGATCTTCATCCCCGCGCTCGTCGTCATCCCCGGCCTGGTCGCGCTGGTGGTGGCCCCCGACATCGGCCAGGGCAACGGCCTGGAGTACAACGACGCGATCCCGATGCTGATGCGGGACCTGCTGCCCAACGGTGTGCTGGGCGTCGCGGTGACCGGTCTGCTCGCCGCCTTCATGGCCGGTATGGCCGCCAACGTCTCGGCCTTCAACACGGTGTTCACCAACGACATCTGGCGGGCCTACCTGGTGAAGGGCCGCCCCGACGAGCACTACGTACTCGTCGCCCGGATCGTCACCGCGATCGGGGTGGTCCTCGGCATGGGGACGGCGTTCATCGCGGCGACGTTCAGCAACATCATGAACTACCTCCAGACGCTGTTCTCCTTCTTCAACGTGCCGCTGTTCACCGTCTTCATCATCGGCATGTTCTGGAAGCGCATGACGGCCGCCGCCGGTTTCTGGGGCCTGCTGTCGGGCACGGTGGCGGCGATGATCAACTACTTCTGGTTCTACCGGGGCGGGCTCGTCGACATCCCCACCGACCAGGGCGCCAACTTCGTCTCCGCCATCATCGCCTTCGTGGTGGGCGCCGTGGTCTCCGTCGGGGTCAGCCTGTTCACCGCGCCCAAGCCCGTGGAACGGCTGGCCGGGCTGGTGTACGGCACCCAGGCCCCCGGCCTGGCCGAGCCCCCGGCCGCCGGCGACGAGGCCTGGTACCGCAGGCCCGCGCTGCTGGGCTGGGGCGCGATCATCCTGGCCGCCCTGTGCTACGTCCCCTTCTCCTTCTGAGCACCCCCGAGTGCTCCGCGCACCGCACAGCGAAGGATGTGATCTTCCGTGACGAACGGCAGGAACGACACGAACCCGGAGGGCCCCGGCGGCACCGCCGACTGGCAGCGTGAGGAGATGCAGCTGGAGGAACGCTCGATCAGCGCGGCCCGGCTCTTCGACATCCGCCGGGTCATCGGCGTCCTCTTCGTGATCTACGGGGTCATGGTCACCCTTGCCGGGGTCTTCGTCTCCGACGCGGACCTGGCGAAGGCCGAGAACATCAACATCAACCTGTGGACCGGACTGGCCATGCTCGCGCTGGGACTGTTCTTCCTGCTGTGGCTGCGGCTGAGCCCCACCGTTCCGCCGCCCACCGCGCGGGAGGACGACGGGACCGGCGGGGACGGCGGGACCGGCGGGGACACCGCCGGACCGGCCGCTGAGGGGAACCGGCCGCCCGCCGGACAGTGACCGGGCAGGACGAGGACGGTGCGGACGGGGGCGGGCCGGGCGGCGACGCTCAGCCCGCCCCCGCTCCCGTGCCCGTGTCCGGCGTCCCCGGCGCCCGCCCGGCGCCCGGGGCGGTGCCGGTGCCGGGTACGGCCACCCGGTCCAGCAGTCCGGTGCGGGCCGCGAGCGCCGCCGCCTCCAGCCGTGAGCCGACCCCGAGCTTCATCAGCACCCGCTGCACATGGGTACGGGCCGTGCTGGACGCGATGCCCATGCCCTGGGCGATCAGCCGGGTGTCCTCCCCCTCGGCCACCCGCACCAGCACCTCGACCTCCCGCGGGGTGAGCATCTGGAGCAGCCGGACCCCCTCGTCGTCCGGCTCGGCCCTGGGATTGAGCAGTTCCGCGAAGGCGTCCTGCAGCAGTTGCGGCGCCGCGGCCGTCTCCCCGGCACGGGCCCGGACCATGCCGCGCTCGACGCCCTCGATCCGCTCGTCGTGCCGTATGTAGCCGGACGCCCCCGCCGCGAACGCCGCCGCTATGCCCCGCGGGCTGGGCACCGGGCCCAGCACCACGACCGCGGTCTGCGGGCGTTCGCGCCTGATCCGCGCCACCGGGTCGAAAGCCCCCGGCTCCGCGGGGGACGCCGTCCCCCACAGACACACCTCCGGCGCCCTGCTGATCACCAGCTCGGCGGCCCCCGCGGCCGGAGCGGCGGCGGCGAGCACCCGGTGCCCGCGCAACTTCAGCGCCGAGGCGAGCGCCTCGGCGTGCAGACGGTGGTCGTCGACCACCATGAGCCGCACGGTCATCCACACCCCTGTCGTCCTGTGCCTGTGCCCCGGTCCAGCCCGTTCCGCCCGGCTGCGCCATGCCCACGGAAGCTACACGCTCACCCCGCGCCGCGCGCCCCTTCCGTCGAGAACCGCGTGAGCGGGCCCGCACACCCGTACGGGGCGTGCGGGCCCGCTCACGCCACGGGTACCGGCCGCGGGCCGGGTCAGCCGTAGGCCAGCAGACCGCCCCGGCCGGGGTGCTCGCCGGTGAAGAAGTCGCTCGCCACCAGGAAGAGCCTGCCGTCGTGCCAGTGGGGGCGGCTCTGGCTCGACTGCATCGCGAACTCCGCCTTCCAGTCGCCGTCCGGCAGTTCCGCGTACCGGGTGGCCCTGCCGGTCCCGGGGTCGACGGAGGTGAGGCGTCCCGCCTCGTCGGGGGTCGGCGGCTCGTAGCCCAGGAGCCTGCCGTCCCACAGGGCCAGCGGGCTGGTCTGGCCCGTGCGGGTGGGCTCGGAGAGCCACTTCGTCCGGCCGGTGGCGAGGTCGAACGCGACGATCTCGCTGACGAGGACCTCCTCATCGTTCATGCGCCGGTTGGACTGCAGGTAGAGCGCGTCGTTCGCCTTGTCCACGACGACGTTGTGAAGCCCGTCGAGCTCGTGGCCGATCCCGGCGAACCGGTACCGGTCGGTGCCCAGGGTGATCTTCGACCGGGCCTTCCCCTCGGCGTCGAGGACCACCAGGTCGGTCATCTCGGTCTCGTCGCCCGCCGTCACCCCGACCACCACGGGATCGGTCGAGAAGACGTGGTTGATCCCGACCCCCTCGGGAGCCCGCCACCGCCAGTTCCGCCTGCCGTCGGGCTTGAGGGACTGGAGCTCCTGCCGCTCGCCGTAACCGCAGTCGACGTGCGCGATCAGCAGGCCGCCCCCGACGTGGCCGCGGTCGAGGCACTCGGCGTCCTCGGCCGTGCTCCACAGGGGTCTGCCGGTCGCCAGTTCGTAGGCGACCGCCCTGCCGCCCCAGGCGGCGGTGGCGGTGCCGCCGCTCACCGCGAGCTGGGAGAAGTCGAACTCCAGGGAGTCCCCGCCGTCGGAGGGCAGGTCGTCGCGCCACAGCTCCTCGCCCCCGACGAGGTCGATCGCCATGATCTTCTCGCATCTGGCGCCCCACTGGAGCACGGTCCTGCCGTCCGACACCTCGTCGGCCGCGGCGCAGTCGCCACCGCCGCGCGGCACCTTCAGGGACCAGACCTCCGCGCCGGTGTCCAGGTCGTACGCGACCACCGAGTCGAACAGCGCCCGGACGAGACGCCCGCCGGCGAACCAGGTGCCGTAGGCGTGACCGCCCTGGTCGGCGAGATCCGAGGTGTCCGGCGCGTCCTTCTTCCAGAGCGTCTCGAACCGGCCGTCGTGCTCCTTCGCCGGGTTCTTCGCGCTCCGGTCGCCGCGCCCGGTCCGCCCGTCGCCGTCCCCGCCCAGGAACCACGCCCCGGCGCCGACGGCGAGCAGGAGCGCGACCACCGAGGCGACGACGGCCGGCGCCCTCCTCCGTCCGCCCCCGCCCCTGCTGCCGCTCCCGTCCGGTGGCGGCGCGCCACCGGGCACGGGGTACTGGCCGGCGTTCCCGTACGCGGGCGGCGGCCCGTACGGGCCGGGCCACGGCGGGGGGCCGTACGCCGGCGGCCGCGGCGGTTCCTGCGGCGGCCCGAATCCTCCCGCCGGGGGCCGGCCGGGCGGTGGAGGCGGCTGTGACATGGGGTTCCCTCTTCGGCCGCGGACCGGGATGGCCGACCCGGCCCACGGTGTCTCGGTGTCTGCAACAACGGTGTCGGGGCGTCGCTCTTTCTACCACCGCGCTCCCCCGGCGCCGCCGCCGGTTCCGCCCGGCCCCCGGACAGCCGGGCGGGCCCCGCGTTCCCGGGGGAACGCGGGGCCCGCCCGCCGTACGAGGCGTCAGTTGTACGCCAGGATGCTCCCCTTGTTGAGGCTCGCGTCCTTGTAGAAGCGGTGCACGACCAGGAAGAAGCGGCCGTCGTGCCAGTACGGGCGGCCGTTGCCGATGCTGTTCATGCCGCGCTCCAGGTCCCGGGAGGCCGCCGGCATCCGCACGTACGGAGCCGCCTCCCCCGTCCTGGGATCGATGGAGGTGATCAGTCCCGCCCTCTCGTACGACGGCTGCTCGTAGCCGAGCAGCTTGCCGTCCTCCATCGCCAGCGGGGCGACCTGGGTCTCCTCGGTGGGCTTGGAGAGCCACTTCGACTTGCCGGTGGTCAGGTCGAACGCGGCGATCTCGCTGACGCTGCCGGTCTCGCCCTGGTGCCGGTAGGTCTGCAGGTAGACCGAGTTGTTCGCCTTGTCCACGACGACGTTGTGGCAGTCGGCCAGCGCGATGCCGCCGCAGGCGAACCAGTAGCGTTCCTTGGGGAGGCTGATCTTCGCCTGGAGTTTCCCGGAGCCGCTGAGGATCATGAGGTCGGTGAGGTCGTACTCACCACCGGCCTGGACGCCGATCACCACGGGGTCGACGGAGAAGATCCGCTTGATGTCGACCCCCGCGGGGGCCTTCCACTCCCAGCCCTTGGCCCCGTCGGGCTTGACGGACTGAAGTGCCTGGGTCTCGCCGAACCCGCACTCGATCTGCGCGACGAGCTGGCTGCCGCCGACGTAGCCGCGGTCCTGGCACCTCTCGCCCTGCTTCATCGACCACAGGTTCTTGCCGCTGGTCAGGTCGTAGCCGACCGCGTTGCCGATCCACGCCACGGCGACCGTGTTGCCGCTGATCGCCATCTCGGTGTAGTTGTACTCGCCCGCGCCGCGGTCCTTGGTGGGGAAGTCCTCGCGCCACAGCTCCTTGCCCGCGGCGAGGTCGATCGCCATGATCTTCTCGCACTTGCGGCCCCACTGCACCGCGGTCTTGTTGTCCGACACCTGCTGGGCGGCCGTGCACCTGGACCCGCGGGCCATGTCGATGGACCAGGCCTCCTCACCGCTGTCCATGTTGTAGGCGGTGACGGAGTCGGTCGACGCCTTGACGATGTTGTCGCCGACGAACCAGGTGCCGGGGACGTCGTGGATGGTGTCCTCGGCCTTCGACATGTCCGGCGCGTCGATCTGCCAGGCCATCCCGACCTGGTCCTTGTGCTCGCGCTTCGTCCCGTCCTTCTTCCCGGGCTCGCCCGTGCCGCCCTCGCTGGTGCCCTCGCTGGCGCCCTTGGTGTCGCCCCCCTTGGCCTGGGGGTCGTCGTCGCCTCCGGCGGCGAGGAACCAGATCCCGGCACCGGCTATCAGCAGGACCGCGACCACCGAGGCGACGACGGCCAGGATCTTGCCGCTGCCGCCGCCCGCGCCGGGCGGCGTTCCGCCCGCGGGCATGGGGTACGTCGGCTGCTGGGAGGGGTGCTGCGGCGGGTACTGCCCGTACGGCGCCCCGTACGCGGGCGGCTGCCCGTAGGGCGGGACGGGCTGCTGGGGGTAGCCGTACGACGGCGGCTGGCCGTACGAGGGCGGCTGGCCGTACGGCGGGACGGGCTGCTGGGGGTAGCCGTACGACGGCGGGGGCTGCGGCGTCTGCGGGGCCTGCGGTTCCTGCGGCGCGCCGAAGCCGCCCGACGGCGGCTGGAACTGCGGCGGGCCGGGCGGTGCGGGCGGAGTCTGCGAGGGCGGGGCGGGCTGGTCGGGCTGGGCCGGGGACTTGGACAGCCGGTCCCCGGGCGCGTCCGGGGCCGGCGCGTCCTGCGACTGCTGCCCGGACGGCCCGGGCTGCTCCGGCGGCTGTGTCCGCTGCTGCGGCTGCTGCTCCGGCGGGTTCTGGGACTGGCTCCGGGACTCCCGCGGCGACTCGTCCGGCTGCCGTGGCGTGTCGGAGCCGCCGGACGGCGGCTGGCTGGGTGGCGGAGGCGGCTGCGACATGGGTCTTCCTCTTCACGCGCGGACCGGTTGCCCAGCCCCTCAACCCCCCGTCGGGCAGAGCGAATCGGACACTGGTCCGCCACTTCTCGACGTTCTTCCGACGTCTCTTGACGTTCGGACACCGACAGTGGAGCGGAACTCTTTCTACCACCGGACACATCCGGAAAGGTCGCTGGTTCCCTTCCGGTCCACCAGGTGAGACCCGCCCGCGATCCCGCCGTTACCCGGAACTCCGGCGGCGCTGCCCGGAGGGAGTCCGCGCCGCCGTCAGCCCTCCTCGGCCAGTTCCAGCCAGCGCGTCTCCAACTCGTCCCGCTCCCCGGTCAGTTCCCGCAGCTCGGCGTCCAGGGCGGCGACCTTCTCGAAGTCGGTGGCGTGCGCGGCCATCTCGGCGTGGAGCGCGGTCTGCCGCTCCTCGATCCGCTCCAGCCTGCGCTCGATGCGCTGCAACTCCTTCTGGGCGGCCCGGGAGAGCGCCGCGGGCTTGGCGGCGGCGGAGGCGGCGGTGGACGTGGCGCCGGAGGCGGCGGAAGCGGTCCGGTCCGGTGCCGGGGCGGCCGGGGAGGTGCGTCCGGAAGGGACCGCCTGCCGCTGCCGCTCGCGGCGCTCCAGGTACTCGTCGATGCCGCGCGGCAGCATCCGCAGCGTGCCGTCGCCGAGCAGCGCGTACACCCGGTCCGTGGTCCGCTCGACGAAGTAGCGGTCGTGGGAGATGACGACCAGCGAGCCGGGCCAGCCGTCGAGCAGGTCCTCCAGCTGGGTCAGGGTCTCGATGTCCAGGTCGTTGGTCGGCTCGTCCAGGAACAGCACGTTCGGCTCGTCCATCAGCAGCCGCAGGATCTGCAGCCGCCGCCGCTCGCCGCCGGAGAGGTCACCGACCGGCGTCCACTGCTTCTCCTTGCCGAAGCCGAAGCGCTCGCACAGCTGCGAGGCGGTCATCTCCCGGCCCCCGCCCAGGTCGACCCGGGAGCGGACCTGCTCCACGGCCTCCAACACCCGCCAGGCGGGATCGAGTTCGGCGACCTCCTGGGACAGGTACGCCAGCTTCACCGTCCGGCCCACCGTGATCCGGCCGCCGGCGGGCTGCCGCTCGCCACCGCTGTACGCCGCGTCCGCCAGGGCGCGCAGCAGGGAGGTCTTGCCCGCGCCGTTGACACCGACCAGGGCGAACCGGTCGCCCGGGCCGAGCTGCCAGGTGAGGTGCTTGAGCAGCACCTTGGGCCCGGCCTGGACGGTGACGTCTTCCAGATCGAGGACGGTCTTCCCCAGCCTTGAGTTCGCGAACCTCATCAGCTCCGCGGTGTCGCGCGGCGGCGGTACGTCGGCGATCAGCGCGTTGGCCGCCTCGACGCGGAAGCGGGGCTTGCTGGTGCGGGCCGGGGCGCCGCGCCGCAGCCAGGCCAGCTCCTTGCGGACCAGGTTCTGCCGCTTGGCCTCCTCGGTGGCGGCGATGCGCTCGCGCTCGGCGCGGGCGAAGACGTAGTCGCTGTAGCCGCCCTCGTACTCGTGCACGGCGGCGCGCTGCACGTCCCACATCCGGGTGCAGACCTGGTCCAGGAACCAGCGGTCGTGGGTGACGCACACCAGCGCCGAGCGGCGGGCGCGCAGATGTCCGGCCAGCCAGGAGATGCCCTCGACGTCGAGGTGGTTGGTGGGCTCGTCCAGGACGATCAGGTCCTGCTCGGCGATGAGCAGCTTCGCCAGCGCGATGCGCCGCCGCTCGCCGCCGGAGAGCGGGCCGATGACGGTGTCCAGGCCCTGCGGGAAGCCGGGCAGGTCCAGCCCGCCGAACAGCCCGGTGAGGATGTCGCGGACGCGGGCGTCCCCGGCCCACTCGTGGTCGGCCAGGTCGCCGATGACCTCGTGCCGGACGGTGGCGGCCGGGTCGAGCGAGTCGTGCTGGGTGAGCACGCCCAGCCGCAGCCCGCCGACGTGGGTGACCCGTCCGGTGTCGGCCGGTTCCAGCCGGGACAGGATGCGGACGAGGGTGGTCTTGCCGTCGCCGTTGCGCCCGACGACGCCGATCCGGTCTCCCTCGCCGACTCCCAGGGAGATGCCGTCGAGCAGCGTACGGGTGCCGTACACCTTGCCGACGGCTTCCAGATTGACGAGGTTCGTGGCCATGGGGCTCCCGCTGCCCGGCCCGTGCCGGGCCGGCCTGGTCTTGGTGGGCTGGTTCTCCTCCTCAGCCTAGTGCCGCGACCGGCGGGGTCCGCCGGCCGGGCGGGCCCGGCCGTGCCCACCGTTCCGCGACCGGCCCGGCGGACGGCGGCGGGAGAGCCGTCCCGGTCCCGCGGCTCAGTACGCCTGCTGCTGGGCGGGCGCCGAACGCGGGGTGGGCCGGTTGAGACCGAACAGCGAGCCGGTGGCGCCGACGAGTTCGGCGGAGGATTCCGTCGCGGTGGCGTCCGGAATGCCCATCCGGCGCAGCGCCCCGGAGAACAGGTCCTCCAGCAGCGCCAGGCGCCAGCTCAGCTCCGCGGGACCCACCTGCTGACCGCCGCGCGGGCGGCCGGCCAGGACCGTCAGCACGTCCTGGGCGTTGCTCTGCAGGTCGGCGAGCGACTGCCAGCCGTTCGGGATGCGGGCGGGCGGCCCGGACGAGTCGGCACCCGGTACGCCGAGCGTCTGCGGCAGCTGGGTCGGGATCGCCGAGTACCAGTCGACCAGCGCGCCGCTCAGGTCGGCACGCAGCCCGTCGAGGAAGCTCAGCAGCACGGCCGCGCCCACGGGCGCCCCGACGGGTTCGACGGGCGGCGCCTCCTCCCGGGGAGCGGGAGGGCGGCCGGACTGCTGCGGCCCCATGAAGGACCGGATGACGACCGACACCTCCTCCTGCTGCTGCGGGCTGGGGCGCTGGGCGGGCACCAGTAGCGCCCTTACGGGCGCGATGCCGTGTGCGGCCTGCTCGGCCGCTGCCTGGCACGCGTAATCAGTGGGCACGGGACGGTCCCCCCTCCTTCCGAACGCCGCCTTCTCTTGCGGCTTCGGTCTTACGTTTCGGGGCCGTACCGTATCGCTCTGCAACGACTTCTGGGAGGTCCTGGTCACCGACAGTTCACGGACTGTGTCCTCAAGCGGTCGGCCCCTTTCCCGAATCGTCCCCGTGACAGCGCTTTCTGGGAAGGGCCTGGAAGGATAAGGATCGTTTCCGGCCGTTCCGGGGTTCGCGGCCGTCGTAGCCTGGTTTGCCGGGGCCGCGGACGCGGCCCCGCCGTCCCGGTACCGGAGGTTTCCCATGGGGAAGCGTGAACTCCCGTCCGCCGTGCTGGCGTTCGACGGGGACTGCGGCTTCTGCCAGAAGTCCGTCGCCCTCCTCGTCGCCCGGGCCGCGCCCGCCGTTCCCGCCGCGCCCTGGCAGTCGCTGCCCGACCGGATCACCCGGCCCCATCTGGCGCGGCTGGGCCGCGAGGTGCTGCTCCTCGACGGCGGACGGGCGGCGGCCGGCGGGGCCGAGGCGGTCTCCGCGTATCTGCGGTCCTCGCCGAAGCGGCGGTACCGCGCGGCGGGGGCGTTCCTCGCCCTCCCCGGCATCCGCCGCTGCGCCCGGCTCGGCTACCGGTGGGTGGCCGCCAACCGGTACCGCATGCCCGGCTCGACCCCCGCCTGCGCGGTGCCGCCCCGCCCCTGACGGCCGCGGCGGCACCGCGTGCCGGGCGGTGCCGTCACAGCACCTCGGCGAGTTCCGCGCGCAGCCGCCGCTTCGTACGCGTCCCGACCAGGGACCGCACCGGCTCACCGGCGCGGAAGACCAGCAGGGTGGGCACGGACAGCACTCCGTACGCCACCGTGGTCTCCGGGTTCGCGTCCACGTCCAGCCGGACCACCTTCAGCCGCCCGGCCTCCTCGCGGGCCACCTCGGCCAGCACCGGCGCGGTCATCCGGCAGGAACCGCACCACCGGGCGGTGAACTGCACCAGCACAGGCCCCTCGGCCGCCGGCACCTCCCCGGCGAACGTCGCGTCGGTGACCTCCGTCAGCTCCTGTGTCAGCGCCACGCCCCTGTCCCCCTCTCCCCGGTCTCCCGGATCTCCCTGGTCTTCCGGGCCGCGGTGTCCGGCGGCCCGTCCGTCGCGGATCCGCGCGGTCCGGGGGGCTAGCAAGGCGACAGCAGACACCGCGGCTCCGGCGCGGGACAGCTGGGCGGCGATCTCCCGCCGTACGGTCCGCAGCCGGTCGATGCAGTCGTCCAGCTCGGCCAGCTTGCGGCGGTACGCCTCCGGGGACGCGGGACACGCGTCTCCCGTCGCATGTCCGGCCCGCAGGCACTCCACGAACGGGCGGGTCTCCTCCAGTTCGAAGCCGAAGTCCTGGAGTGTGCGGATCTGCCGCAGCAGCCGCAGATCCTCCTCGCCGTAGTCGCGGTATCCGTTGGCCGTACGGCGTGCCCGCAGCAGCCCCGGCGACTCGTAGTACCGCAGGGCGCGGGTGGTGGTACCCGCACGTCTCGCCAGCTCCCCGATCCGCATGCCCCGACGCCAGACCCTGACGCCGACGTCAACGCCGGCCCCGGGACGCGGCGTCACGCCGGGGTCCCGGTGGCGCCCTCCTCACGGACGTCCACAACGGTGGCGCCCGCGCGGTCGACCAGGTGCCGCGGCGCCATGGGGAAGACCGTGTGCGGGGTGCCGGCCGCCGCCCAGACCACATCGCGGGCCAGCAGCCCGCGGTCGGCCAGCACGCGCAGTTCGGTGGCGTGCCCGAAGGGCGGCACGCCACCGATCGCGTAACCGGTGGCGGCGCGTACGGTCGCGGCATCGGCGCGCCTGACCGTGTCCGCGCCCACCTCGCGCCGTACCCGCTCCACATCGACCCGGGAGGCGCCGTCCATCAGCACCATCACCGGCTCGCCGTCCGCGGTGAAGACCAGCGACTTGACGATCGCGGCCGGCTCGCAGCCGATCGCCTCGGCCGCCTGGGCGGCCGTACGGGTGCCCTCGGGGAAGGCCCGCACCTCGATGTCCGCCAGGCCCAGCGACACGAGGGCGGAGGCGAAGCGCGGGTGGGCGGCGGGCGGTGCGCCGGGGGCGGAGACGGCGGGCTGTTCCATGCGGACGACGTTAACCGGACGGGAACGGCCCGCGCGAGGCGGTTTCGCGCGGGCCGTACGGACGGGGCGGGAATGGCCGGGGCGGGCGGCCGGAACGGCACCGGCGCCGGGCCGGGTCAGTTCAGGGAGTTGAGTACCTGGCGCACGACCGGGCCGGCGTTCGTGCCGCCGTGGCCGGCGGCCGGGATGACCGCCGCCGCGGCCATGTCGTCGCGGTAGGCGGTGAACCAGGCGTTGGGCTTCTCCTGGCCGTCCACCTCCGCCGAGCCCGTCTTGGCGCCGATGTCGCCGCTGGTGCCGGCCATCGCCTCGGCGGCCGTGCCGCTGGTGGCCGTCAGCCGCATCAGGGAGCGCAGCTCCTGGGCGACCGCCGGGGAGAGGGTGCGCGGTGCCTTGGTCAGGGTGCGGCCGTCCACCTCGGGGGAGACGATGTAGGGCTGCTTGAACACGCCGTTCTTCACCGTCGCCGACACCGAGGCCATGATCAGCGGGTTCGCCCGGACGCCGCCCTGGCCGATCAGGGAGGCGGCCATCTGGGCGTCGGACTGGACGGGCACCGCACCGTCGAAGGTGGTCGTGCCGACCTCCCAGGTCAGCCCGATGCCGAAGACCTCGCGGGCCTGCTTGGTGAGGTCGTCGTCGGCCAGCTTCCCGGCCTGGCTGATGAAGGCGGTGTTGCAGGAGGCGGAGAAGGACTGGGCGAAGGTGCCGCCCTTGATCTCGAACTTGTCGAGGTTGTGGAACGGCCAGCCGCCGTGGTTGAACTCCTTCGGGCAGGGGTGCTGCCTGCCGCTGGCGGCCAGGCCCTTCTCCAGGAGCATCGACGCGGTCACCACCTTCATCGTGGAGCCGGGGGCGAGGGAGCCCTGGAAGGCGGTGTTGAAGCCGTCGGCCGGGGTGTTGGCGACCGCCAGGATCTCGCCGGTGCTGGCCTTCAGCGCGACGACCGACGCCTTGGGCCTGTCCGCGATGGCCTGGACGGCGGCCTTCTGCACCCGCGCGTCCAGGGTGGTGCGCAGCTCGCCCGGGGTGCCCTCGCTCAACTTCTTGAGGGTCTTGACGTCCTTGCCGTCGGCGCCGACGATCCGGGTCGCGACACCGGGCTTCCCGTCGGTCTTGTCGCCGAACCGCTTGCGCAGGTCGGCCAGGGTCGCGGCCAGTTCGGGGTGGGCCTCGGCGGTCAGCTCGGTGCCGTTGCGGTCCACGGTCCTGACGGGCGGGGCATCGGCCTCGCCGGTCTCGATGGTCTGGCCCGCCTGGAGCTCGGGGTGCAGTACGTACGGCTCCCAGTCGACGACCGCCTCACCGGTTCCGGTGTCCCGCATGACGGCCAGATCCGACTTGTAGACCCACTCGGCGCGCTCCTTCCCGTGCTCCACCTCGGCGGTCACGGTGAAGGGGACGGTGGTGCCCGAGGCGGGCTCGGGGGCGAGGGTCACCCCGGTCACCCCGGCGTCCTCGCGGAAGCCGGTGAGCGCCTCGGCGGCGGCGGTCTCGTCGTCCGTGAGCGCCGCGGCCTCCTCGGTCTTCCCGGCCTGCCAGGCGTCGAGGAACTTCTCCGCCGTCTCCCGGATCTCCTCCTCGGACGGCGGACCGGTCTCCTTCCCCCCGTCGGCCGGACCGTTGGCGATCACCGCGTCCAGGCCGCTGTCGCCGACCAGGGTGTACGCCCCGACTCCGGCGGCTCCGACCAGCACGGTGAAGACCGCGCCGATCACCACTGCTTTCCGACCGTCACGCATGAGTGTCCGAACCTCCGCCCCTGCCCCGGCCGGTCCCGCCGGGAGCCTGTGACGAAACCCTAGAGCACTTGTGTGACACAAGTCAGATCGAGGGGTGACCCCCGGCCGCCGCGGCACGGTGGGATTCGTTCGGGTGAAAAACAGCCGGTTCCGCGTGCCCCCGCACCCCGCCGGGCATCCCGGGCGGGGCCCGGGAACCGGCCGGTCCGGTGGCGTCCCGGCGGTGTTCCGGCGCCGGGAAAGCCGGCGGGTTCCTCCCGCGGCAGGCCGCGCGGGAATAACCGTGGGCAATGCATTCCGCCGACCGGCGGACATGTTCTTCACTCTTTCGAAGACGAAACCCGGAATCCCGCCCCGTCGTTGTCACGGTCGAAGCAGAGACCGATTCACCGTTCCGGCTCATTGCGGCGCGGGGCCGCGCGGCTCCCGGCTGCCCGGAGCCGCGACACGTACAGCGCAGAAGAACGGGATATCGGCACACGGCAGGATCTACCGTGTACCGGGCGAACGAGTTCCGGCATTACGCGGAACAAGCCCGCGAAGCGAATTCGAACATTCGTACATCGGAGGTATGCACCCATGAACCTGAAGCGGACCGCGGCCGTCTCGCTCTCCACCGCCGCACTGGTGGCCGCCGGCGCCGGCGTCTCCCACGCCGACGGACCCAAGTTCCAGAACAACTCCCAGGTCCTGTCCTGCCTGACCCTGGAAGTCCTGGACGTCCGGATCCTGTCCGGCGCCAACAACAACATCGACTGCTCGCAGAACTACGAGAAGGAGGTCAGGGTCGAGAGCGTCAAGTCGTACAAGCACTGACGCCACCGTCGGCGCAAACCGGCCCTGGCCCGCAGAGGCCGCTTCCGGGTTCACCGGAGGCGGCCTCCCGCCGTTTTCCATGCACCCGTTGAATACCGAATCCACAGCACCACCTAATTGGAGTAGTAACAACCCGGGACCCCGTCTCGTTCACTGGTTGGCGAAGTCGGCGACGAACTTTCCGCAAGACACGCAAGCGGCGAAAAACACGCTTCTGTGGATTCGGTCGGTTAATGTCGCCGATGTGGGGGTCACTCCCGCCTTCCGGTGGACCGGCCGCATGGTGACAGTACTCCGGAAACCGACTCCTCGGCCGCTCGGCGGTGGCCGGGGATCATCGGAAACTTCCTTCTCTCGTCAAGGAGACAAGACCGCATGAAGCTGCAGAAGTCGCTCGTCGTTTCGCTCACCGCCGCCATGGCCCTCGCGGGCGGGGCTGCCGTCGCCCAGGCCCAGGACGGCGCGAAGTTCGAGAACGACAGCCGGATCCTGAGCTGCGACATCATCGAGGTCATCGACCTCCGGATCCTGTCCGGCGCCAACAACAACATCGACTGCTCCGAGAACTACGAGGAGGAGACGCACATCAAGAAGGTGCACAAGGTCGAGAAGGAGGCGAAGATCGTCCTCGCCCCCGAGCAGCACCAGGCCCAGGGCCAGGGTCAGGGCCAGGAGACCGGAGCCGCGGCGGGTGCCGAGGCCGAGGCCGAGAACAAGAACAAGAACAAGAACGTCGACTGACGCTTCCACGTCGGTTTCCGTTCTGACCCTCTCATGACGCCGCCCGCCGGTTCCTCCGGCGGGCGGCGCCTGTGTGTGCCCCCCGTGTGCCCCGCACGGCGCGCGGCGCGGCAGCGGGCGGGGCGGACTCACGGACGCACGCCCCGCGTCCGGGGGAACGGGGAGGACCGGGGGACGGGAGGCCCGTCAGACCCAGGTGTCCAGCCACATCCGGCCCTGCCAGGCGTCCTTGGGGAGCTGCTGGGCGGTGTAGACCGGATAGAAGTAGACGAAGTTCCACACGATCGCCAGCACCAGCACCCCCGCACCCGCCGCGCCGACCGCCCGCCGCCGTTCCGTGCTGCCGGGCGGGCCCAGGATCGCGCCGATCATCATGGCCAGCGCCAGGCACAGGAACGGCACGAAGACGACCGCGTAGAAGTAGAAGATCGTCCGCTCCTGGTACAGGAACCACGGCAGATAGCCGGCCGCCACCCCGCACAGGATCGCGCCCGCGCGCCAGTCGCGGCGCAGCGCCCAGCGGTACAGGCAGTACAGCAGCGCGAAGCAGGCCGCCCACCACAGCAGCGGGGTGCCCAGGGCGAGCACCTCGCGGGCGCAGCCGCCCTCCGCCGTGCAGCCGTTCTCCCCCCGTTCGGCGGACTCGTAGAAGTACGAGACCGGGCGCGCGTCCACCAACCAGCTCCAGGGATGGGACTGGTAGGGGTGCTCGGAGGTCAGGTTGACGTGGAAGCGGTAGACCTCGGCCTCGTAGTGCCACAGGCTGCGCAGCCACTCCGGGACCCAGGTCAGGTCGAACCGGGGCAGCGGCCCCAGCTCCGGCGACAGCCCCTTGCGGCCCTCCGCCCAGGTCCGGAAGTAGCCGTCCCGGCCGGCCAGCCAGCCGGCCCAGGAGGCCAGGTAGACGGCGACGGCCACCGGCACCAGGGCGAGGAAGGCCGGCCCGGCGTCCCGCCGCAGCACCGACCGGTACGGGCGGCGCGCCCCGGCGGTGCGCCGGGAGCCGACGTCCCACAGGACGACGAGGAGTCCGAAGGCGACCAGCACGTACGCGCCGCTCCACTTGGTGGCGCAGGCCAGCCCCAGGAAGACCCCGGCCGCGAGCCGCCAGGGCCGCCATCCCAGGTTCAGCAGCCCGCCCACCCCCGCGTCGGGCCGTCCGTCCGGCGGCAGGGCCGCGGCGAGCCGGGCGCGGGCCGCGTCCCGGTCGGCCAGCAGGCAGCCGAAGGCCGCCAGCACGAAGAACATCAGCACCAGGTCGAGCAGCGCGGCGCGGCTCATCACCAGGTGCAGCCCGTCCACCGCCAGCAGGACGCCGGCCAGGCAGCCCAGGGCGGTGGAGCGGAAGAGGCGGCGGCCGATGCGGCAGACCATCAGCACCGACAGGGTGCCGAGCACCGCGACCATGAACCGCCAGCCGAACGGGTTCAGGCCGAACATCATCTCGCCCAGGGCGATGACCCACTTCCCCGCCGGGGGGTGCACCACGTACGCGGCGGTCTCGCCGAGCGGGGCGGCGGCGGGGTTGTCCAGGATCGTGTCGTTGGCGCTGTCCGCCCAGGTGCCCTCGTAGCCGAGCTTGTACAGGGCCCAGGCGTCCTTGGCGTAGTAGGTCTCGTCGAACATCACCTCGTGCGGGGAGCCGAGGTTCCAGAACCTCAGCAGCCCGGCGAACAGCGCGACCAGCAGCGGCCCGCCCCAGCCCGTCAGGCGCCCCAGCCGCCGCGCGTCCCGGCCGTCCAGTCCGAACAGGCCCCACACCGGGCTCCGGCCGGGCTCCGGGTACGGCGGTACGAGGCGCTCCCGGACGCCGGCCCGCGCGGGCGGCGCGTACCCGTAGCGCCGCAGCCGCTCGCGCCACGCGGGGGGCCGCTCCCGCGCGGGTTCCCCGTGCCGGGCCTGAGTAGCGGTGTCACTGGTCACGCGGGCCATCGTAGGGAACGGTCCGCGGCCGCCCCGCCCCGTCCCGGTGCCACCGGGCGGGCGGGACCGGGACAGGGCCGGGCGGACGCCTGGGAGGATGGCCGGGTGAGCGGAACACTCGTACTGGCAGGAACCCCCATCGGCGACGTCGCCGACGCGCCGCCGCGGCTGGCCGCCGAGCTGGCCGGGGCGGACATCGTCGCCGCCGAGGACACCCGGCGGCTGCGGCGGCTGACCCGGGCACTGGAGGTCGAGGTCACCGGGCGGGTGGTGTCGTACTTCGAGGGCAACGAGGCGGCGCGGACGCCCGAACTGGCCGAGGCGCTCGCCGGCGGCGCCCGGGTGCTGCTGGTGACGGACGCGGGCATGCCCTCGGTGTCCGACCCCGGCTACCGGCTGGTGGCCGCCGCCGTCGAGCGCGGCGTACGGGTCACGGCCGTGCCCGGGCCGTCCGCCGTGCCGACCGCGCTGGCGCTGTCGGGACTGCCGGTGGACCGCTTCTGCTTCGAGGGCTTCCTGCCGCGCAAGGCCGGCGAGCGGCAGGCGCGGCTGCGCGAGACGGCCGGGGAGCGCCGCACCCTGGTGTACTTCGAGGCCCCGCACCGGCTGGCCGCCGCGCTGGAGGCCATGGCGGAGGTCTACGGCGCCGGGCGCCGGGCCGCGGTGTGCCGGGAGCTGACCAAGACGTACGAGGAGGTGCGGCGCGGCCCGCTGGGCGAGCTGGCCGAGTGGGCGCGCCAGGGTGTGCGGGGGGAGATCACCGTCGTCGTCGAGGGCGCGCCCGCCGCGGTCCCGGGCGGGCTGGACGCCGCGGAGCTGGTGCGCCGGGTCGCGGTGCGCGAGAGCGCCGGAGAGCGCCGCAAGGAGGCCATCGCGGCGGTGGCGCGCGAGGCGGGGGTGCCCAAACGGGAGGTGTTCGACGCGGTGGTCGCCGCGAAGAGCGCCGGGCCCGGGGCCGGGCCGGGGGCCGGCTGAGGCGCTCCGGAGGGAGCGGCCCCGGCGGGTGTGGCCGGGAATCGCATAAAGGATCGGTCACATCCGTGCATTTCGGGCATCCGAGGAGTCCACTGGGAGAAAGCGGGAGGAGGTTCCCATGGACCCCAGGCACACGCCCCCCGGGCACCCGGCCGCCCACGAGGAGTACTCGTTCGCCTGCATGCACTGCGGACACGGCTGGGAGCAGGCGTACGACATCCGGCACCACACCGACCTCGACGGACGCCCCTTCGTCACCTACCACGACCCGGCGAGCGGCGCGCGGGTGCCGTCGCCGCTGACCCGTCCCGCCTGCCCGGCGTGTGAGACGCACGTGGTGCGGATCATGGGGGCGGGGCGGGTGACCGCGGTGGAGCACGCGCTGCCGCGCGAGCGGCCCTGACGGCCGCGCCCGCCGGCCCGGGCCGGCGGGCGCGCGGCGGGTGGTGCGGCCGGGCCGCCTAGGATCGGCCGTATGGAGCAGTCCCCCAAGACGGCCGGGGCGGCCGGGGCGCGGAAGAGCGCGAAGCCCGTCCGGCCCGCGCCGCCGCCCGCGCCCCTGGCCGTACCGGTCGCCGACTCGCACACCCACCTCGACATGCAGGACACCACCGTCGGGGAGGCGGTCGAGGCGGCCGCCGCGGTCGGCGTGACCACCCTGATCCAGGTCGGCTGCGACCTGGAGCGCTCCCGCTGGTCCGCGCGTACCGCCGCCGAGCACGAGAACGTGTGGGCCGCGGTCGCCCTGCACCCGAACGAGGCGCCGCGCATCGAGGCCGCCGGGGGGCGCGCGGCCCTGGACGAGGCGCTGGCCCGGATCGCCGAGCTGGCCGCCCGGCCGGAGGTGCTGGCCGTCGGCGAGACGGGCCTGGACCACTACCGCACCGGCGAGGAGGGGCGCGCGGCCCAGCGGTACTCCTTCCGCCGCCACATCGAACTGGCCAAGCGGCTGGACAGGGCGCTGGTGATCCACGACCGCGACGCCCACGAGGACGTGCTGCGCGTCCTGGCCGAGGAGGGCGCCCCCGAGCGGACCGTCTTCCACTGCTTCTCCGGCGACGCGGCGCTGGCGCGGGTGTGCGCCGAGCGGGGGTGGTTCATGTCGTTCGCCGGGAACGTCACCTTCAAGAACGCCCAGCCGCTGCGCGACGCACTGGCCGTCGCGCCGCCCGAGCTGCTGCTGGTGGAGACCGACGCACCCTTCCTGACCCCGGCCCCGTACCGGGGACGCCCCAACGCCCCGTACCTGATCCCGTACACGCTGCGCGCCATGGCCGAGGTGAAGGGGCTGGACGAGGAGAAGCTGGCCGGGCACGTCGCGGCCAACACCGCACGCGCCTTCGGGTACTGAGGGCCCGGAAGGGCGTCACTCCGGGTATTCATACAACTTGGGAGAGTGACGGAGGCTCCGCTAGGGTCCGGCCACCTGGACCCTTGGAGTCGCGTCGTGAGCCATCCGCAGGAGACCCTGCCGTACGAGCACGGGTACGGGTACGAGCCCGCATACCCCGCCACCTCTCCGTACCAGCCGTGGGACCAGTCATGGGACCAGCAGTGGGACCAGCCGTGGGAGACGCGGGCATGGGAGGCGGCCGATCCCCGTCCCCCCTCGTACGGGGAGTACGGACCCGGGTACGAGTACGTCCCGCCACCCGCGGACCCGTACGTCCCCCCGCCGTACGTCCCCCCGCCCGCCGGGGGCCGGGCCGGAGGACGCAGGGGGCGGCGGGCCGCGCACGCCCGGCGGCGGGCCGGCCGGCGCCCCGCGGCGCTGCGCGCCCTGCTGCCCCGGGCACTGGTCCTCGCCTTCCTGACCGGCGGCACCACCGCCTTCCTCGCCCACGACAAGGCCGTGGAGCTGACCGTGGAGGGCGAGCGGCGCACCCTGCACACCTTCGCCGGTGACGTCGCCGGGCTGCTGGCGGACGAGGGCGTGGAGCTCGGCGAGCACGACGCCGTCTCCCCCGCCCCCGGCACGGCGCTCGCCCACGGCGACCGGGTCACCGTCCGCCGGGCCCGCCCCCTCGCGCTGACCGTGGACGGTCGCGAGCGGCGGGTGTGGACCACCGCCCCCACCGTGGCCTGGGCGCTGCGGCGGCTCGGGGTGCGGCCCGAGGGCGCGTACCTGTCGGTGCCCGGCGACCGGCCCATCGGCCGTGGCGGCCTGGCGCTGCGGGTGCGGACCGAGCGGACCGTGACCTTCCTGGCCGACGGGCGCGAGCACACCGTCCGCACCAACGCCGCGACCGTGCGCGAGGCGATGGCCGAGGCGGGCATCGGCCTGCGCCGGGCCTGCGGGGACGGCGTGCGCTGCGCGGACCGGGTGTCCGCGCCGCTGGACTCCTTCCCGCGCGAGGGCCAGACGGTCACCGTCCGGCGCGTCACCGACACCACGGAGGTCCACGAGGAGCCGGTCCCGTACCGCACCGTGCGGCGCCCGGACCCCGCCCTGCCGCGGGGCACCGAGGTGGTGGAGCGGCCCGGCCGCGCAGGGCTGCGGCGGATCACCCGCGAGGTGCGCGCGGTGGACGGCGTACGGCAGCGGCCCCGGCGGACGGCCGCGGCGGTGGTGCGCGAACCGGAGCCGCGGGTGATCCGGGTGGGCACCGCCGAGCCGCGCGCGGAGCGCGGTGCCGACGGCCTGGACTGGGCTGCCCTGGCCCGCTGCGAGTCCGGCGGGCGGCCGGACGCGGTGGACCCCACCGGCACGTACGGCGGGCTGTACCAGTTCGACACCCGCACCTGGCGGCGGCTGGGCGGTACCGGCCGGCCGCAGGACGCCCCGCCCGCCGAGCAGACCCGGCTGGCGAAGAAGCTGTACGTGCGCCAGGGCGCGGCGCCCTGGCCGGTGTGCGGCCGTAAACTGCACCGGTGAGCTCAGCGGCCCCCTCCCCCTCCGGCCCGCCCGGTCCCCCCGGCCCGGCGGATCCGTCAGGTCCTCCCGGCACCGACGCCCTCCTGGGTCCCGCCGACGTCCGCGAGCTGGCCGCCGCGCTGGGGGTGCGCCCCGCCAAGCAGCGCGGCCAGAACTTCGTCATCGACGCCAACACCGTCCGCCGGATCGTGCGGACCGCGCGGGTGCGTCCCACGGACGTGGTGGTGGAGGTCGGGCCCGGGCTGGGGTCGCTGACGCTGGCGCTGCTGGCGGAGGCGGCCTGGGTGACGGCGGTGGAGATCGACGACGTGCTGGCGGGCGCGCTGCCCGCGACCGTCGCCGCCCGGCTGCCGGCGCGCGCCGACCGCTTCGCGCTGGTCCACCGCGACGCGCTGCGCGTCACCGAACTGCCCGGCCCGGCGCCCACCGCGCTGGTCGCCAACCTGCCCTACAACGTGGCGGTGCCCGTCCTGCTGCACATGCTGGCGACGTTCCCGAGCCTCGAGCACGGGCTGGTGATGGTGCAGTCGGAGGTCGCCGACCGGCTCGCGGCCGAGCCCGGCTCCCGGGTGTACGGGGTGCCGTCGGTGAAGGCCGCCTGGTACGCGGAGGTGCGGCGGGCCGGGGCGATCGGGCGGAACGTGTTCTGGCCGGCGCCCAACGTGGACTCCGGGCTGGTCTCGCTGGTCCGGCGCGAGCCGCCGCGCACCTCCGCCACCCGGCAGGAGGTCTTCGCCGTGGTGGACGCCGCCTTCGCGCAGCGCCGCAAGACGCTGCGCGCCGCGCTGGCCGGCTGGGCCGGTTCGGCCGCGGCGGCCGAGGCGGCGCTGCGGGCCGCGGGGATCGACCCCCGGGCCCGGGGGGAGGCACTGACGATCGAGGACTTCGCGGCCGTCGCGGAGCGGAAGGGCAGCACCGCATGAGCACCCCGGACATGAGCGCCGCCGCCCCCGGAACCCCGGGCGCGCCGGTCACCGTACGCGTCCCCGCCAAGGTGAACGCGCAGCTCACGGTGGGCGGGCTGCGGCCGGACGGCTTCCACGACCTGGCGAACGTCTTCCTCGCCGTCGACCTGTACGACGAGATCACCGCCGCCCCGGCCCCGGAGGGCGAGGGCCCGCTCCTGACCTGCTCCGGACCCGACGTCGACCAGGTCCCGCTGGACCACACCAACCTGGCCGTCCGCGCCGCCTACGCGCTCGCCCTGCACCACGGCCGCTCCCCCGACGTCCGCCTGCACATCGCCAAGGACATCCCCGTCGCGGGCGGCATGGCCGGCGGCAGTGCCGACGCGGCGGGCGCGCTGCTGGCCTGCGACACGCTGTGGGGCACCCGCACCCCGCGCGAGGAGCTGCTGGCGATCTGCGCCGGACTGGGCTCGGACGTGCCGTTCTCGATGACCGGCGGCGCGGCCCTGGGCCGGGGCCGGGGGGAGGTGCTGACCCCGCTGGAGGTGGGCGGCACCTTCCACTGGGCGTTCGCCGTCGCCGAGGGCGGGCTGTCCACCCCGGCCGTCTACCGCGAGTGCGACCGGCTGCGCGAGCGGCACGGCGCGGGCGCGGGCGTCGCCGACGTCCCCGCGCCGGAGCCCTCGGCCGCGCTGCTGGACGCCCTGCGCGCCGGGGACGCGGACGCGCTGGCCGCCGCGCTGACCAACGACCTGCAGCCCGCGGCGCTGTCCCTGCTGCCCTCGCTGGCCGACACCCTCAAGGTGGGCACGGCGGCGGGCGCCCTGGCCGCCCTGGTCTCCGGTTCCGGCCCGACCTGCGCCTTCCTGGCGGCGGACGCCGCCTCGGCGACGGCGGTCGCCCGGGAGCTGCGGCTGTCGGGCACCTGCCGCACCGCCCGTACCGCCACCGGTCCGGCGCCGGGGGCGATGGTGCGCTGAGCACCCCACCGCCGTACCCGGGGATCCCCGGGTACGGCGGGCCCGGTCGACGTACTCAGCCGGATTCTGAGTACGGGCGCCGTGTCGAACGGGTGGCCGGAGCCGTCAGGCTGCCGGGCATGGACAACAGGGGGACGGCACACCGCACAGGAGACGGCACCGACGCCGGCACCGAAGGACACGGGGTGTCCGGCGTCCGCGCGCTCGCCGCGGCGACGCCCGCCGACCGCGACCGCTACATCGACCTGCTGCGCGTCGCCTCGCTCGGCACGGTGGTGCTGGGCCACTGGCTGATGGCGGCGGTCACGGCCGGGTCCGGCGGACCGGACGGCGCACGCGTGACGGTGGACAACCTGCTGGCCGTGGTGCCCGAACTGCAGCCCGCCACCTGGCTGTTGCAGATCATGCCGGTGTTCTTCCTCGTCGGCGGCTTCTCACACGCGCTGTCCCACCGCTCACTGGACCGCCGGCTGCCGCCCGGCACGCCGCGCTATCCGGCCTTCCTGCGCGCCCGCCTCCAGCGGCTGCTCCGTCCGACCATGGTCTTCACCGCGGTGTGGTGCGCGGCCGCGCTGGCCGTCCGTTTCACGGGCCGCGACGGCCCGCTGTGGGACACCGCCGCCCGGCTGGTGACCCAGCCGCTGTGGTTCATCGGCGTCTACCTGGCGCTGGTGGCCCTCACCCCGCCGATGCTGCGGCTGAACGCGCGGTACGGCTGGGGGGTGTTCGCCGCGCTCGTCTGGGGGGCGGCGATGGTGGACCTGCTGCGCTTCGCCGCCGGGATGCCGTATGTGGAGTTCCTCAACCTCGCCCTGGTCTGGCTCGCGGTCCACCAGCTGGGCATCCTGCGCGCCGACGGACGGCTGGGGCCGGACCGGCGCGTCCCGGCTGCCCTGGCTCTGGGCGGGCTGGCCTCGGCCGCCGCGCTGGTGGCGTGGGGACCGTATCCGCTGTCGATGGTGGGCATGTCGGGCGAGCCGGTCGGCAACATGTCCCCGCCCACCCTGGCCCTGCTCTGCCACGCCGCCTGGCTGGTGGGCGCTGTGGAGCTGCTGCGCGCCCCCGCGGCACGGCTGCTGGCGCGGCCCCGGGTGTGGCGCGCGGTGGTCGCCGCCAACGGGGTGGCCATGACGGCCTTCCTGTGGCACCTCACCGCGCTGTTCGGCGTGTACGGGCTGCTGCTCGCCCTCGGCCTCCCCCTGCCCGCCCCGGCGAGCGCCGCCTGGTGGGCCTGGGCCCCGGTCCGGATCGGTGCCGCGGCGCTCCTCACCGCACTGCTGGTGGCCGTCTTCCGGCGCTTCGAGCGCCCCGCCGCCACTGCCGTCCCCGGCCCGTCCCCCGTTTCCCCGCCTCGTTCCGGCCGTCTCCCGCGCGCCGCCGTCCCGGCCGCCGCGCTGGGCGCGGCCCTGTGCGCGCTGGGGGTGCTGGGCCTGTCCGTGACCGGTCTCGACGGCCTGCCGGCGGGCCACGGCGCGCTGCTGGTGGCGGTACGGATCACCGCCCCGGCCGCGGTCGCGATGACGGTGGCCGGCTGGCTGCTGGTGGAGCGGGCCGGCCGCGCGGCGGGGTGACCGCCGCCGGACCGGCGTACGGCTCCGTCCGGCCGCACACGCCCCCGGGGTCTCCGGGACGCGCACACAGCGCGGCCCCGCCGGACGCCCGGGCGCCCGGCGGGGCCTACCACTACCGATGTCACCGCCGAGGGTTCAGCGGATCACCGGAAGTTCACGTCGCTGCACAGGAAGTAGACCTGGTCCATGTGCGAGGCCTGCCAGATCGTGTACACGATGTGGCGGCCGCTGCGGCCGGGGGCGCTCACGTCGAAGGAGATGTTCTGGGCGGGCGCGTAGCGGCCGGTGGTCTTCACCAGCTCCAGGTTGCCCCAGGTCAGCGGCTGGCGGGTGGCGTCGAAGCCCTGCTTGGTGACGTAGACCTGGAAGAAGTCGGCACCGTGGCTGGCCTGGTCGTACAGGCGCATCGTGAAGTTGGTGCCGACGTCGGTCGTCTTCCAGGCGCCCACGGCGTCCAGCGACCGGTAGCGGCCGCTCTCGGCGTTGCCGCCGCTGCACAGCTGCCCGTCGGGGGCGGCGGCACGGAAGTTGCCGCCCACGTTGTTCTTGTACAGGCCGTTCCAGTTCCACATGGTGTTGGGGTTGGCCTGCCAGGCCTGGGCGCACATCGGGTCTTCCTGCGCCATGTTGGGGTTCAGGTGGTCGCTGCCCCAGCGCTCGTGGCACAGGTACGCGCGGTAGCCGGGGCTGACGATGGCGCCGTGCGCCGAGGCGGTGTTGTTGCTCCAGGGGAGCAGCGCGAGCAGCCCGGCGAAGAGCAGGACTAACGCCGCGCGGAAGGGCACACGGGAGGACTCAGCCCGGTCATGACAATGCATTATGTGGTCTCCGTTTTCCGGCTGTGGGGTTCCGGACCATGGGAGCGCTCCCATGTCATCGTGGCTTTACCCGGCGACACGGAACCGAAACCTCCACCCTTCGGTGTGACCGATCCCCTCACGACTCCGCCGCACCACCGCCGTACGCCGCCGGACGGGCGTCAGCGGGCGTTTCCGCCGGCCGGCACCCGGCGCACGGCACGCACCAGGGCCTGGGCCCGCGGGTCGGAGGTGACCGATTTCTGCAGGGAGTTGGTGACGTAGGCGAAGGCCGTCCCCGTCTCCGGATCGGCGAACGCCAGGGAGCCGCCGCGGCCGGAGTGCCCGAAGGAGCCGGGCCCGAGCATCGGACAGGACGGCCCGTGGAGCATGTACCCCGCCCCGAAGCGGGTGGGGACCACCAGGACGCGGTCGGGCCCGGACGACTCCTCGGCGCGGGCCCGGGCGAGGGTGTCGGGTTCGAACAGCCGGCGGGTGCCGTCGCCGAGGTCGCCGATGAGCGCCGCGTAACAGCGGGCCAGGGCACGGGCGGTGGCCACGCCCCCGGAGGAGGGCAGTCCGGCGGCCAGATAGGCGGGGTCGTTCTCGTCCGGCGGCGGGTCGACCGCGGCGAAGGCCCGGCGGGTGAGGGAGTCCGGGTCGCGCCAGGCCTCGGCGACCTCGCGCCGGGGGCGGACCCGCAGCCCCCGGGAGGGCGGCGCGGGCGGCGCCTCCACCTCGGCGATCCGGCCCACCCGGTGCGCCTGCCCGGCCGGCAGTCCGAGCCAGACGTCCAGGCCGTACGGCCCGGCCACCTCGTCCGCGAACCAGCGGCCCAGGGCGCGCCCGGTGACCCGGCGCACCAGTTCATCCAGCAGCCAGCCGTACGTCTGGGCGTGGTAGCCGTGCGCGGTGCCCGGCTCCCAGGCGGGTGCCTGGGCGGCGACGGCACGCGGCCCGGAGACGCCGTCGAGCGCCTGCTCCGGGGTGAGCGGGGTGTCCAGAGCGGGCAGTCCGGCGCGGTGGCCGAGCAGGTGGCGCACCAGGACGCGCTCCTTGCCCGCCGCCGCGAACTCCGGCCAGTACGCGCTCACCGGGGCGTCCAGGTCCAGCAGGCCGCGCTGGTGCAGCAGGTGCGGGACGGCCGCGGCCATCCCCTTGGTCACCGAGCGCACGAGCTGGGCGGTCTCCCCGGTCCAGGGCGCCCGGCCGTACGGGTCGGCCAGGCCGCCCCACAGGTCGGCGACCCGGTGCCCGTCCCGGTACACGGCCACGGCCGCGCCGCGGTCACCGCGTGCGGTGAGGTTGGCGCGGAAGGCGGCGCGGACCGGCTCCCAGCCGTCCGCCACCGTCCCCTGGACGTCGGCCACTGCTCCCCCCGGCTGCCGGGCCTCCCCGGTCGGTGGTCGATGGTTGCACCGTCCATGCTCCTATGCCCGGGGAAGCGTCACCGAACCGGGGTCGAAACCGAACGGCAGCTCCAGCCGGTGGGCGCGCATCAGCCCGGTGTCGGCCAGCAGGTCCCGGGTGGGGCCGTCGGCGGCGATGACGCCGTCGCTGAGGATCACCGAGCGGGGGCACAGCTCCAGGGCGTACGGCAGGTCGTGGGTGACCATCAGCACGGTGACGTCCAGGGAGCGCAGGATGTCGGCGAGTTCGCGGCGGGAGGCGGGGTCGAGGTTGGAGGACGGCTCGTCCAGGACGACGATCTCCGGCCGCATGGCCAGCACGGTCGCCACCGCCACCCGGCGCCGCTGCCCGAAGGACAGGTGGTGCGGCGGGCGGTCGGCGTGGTCCGCCATCCCCACCCGGTCGAGGGCCTCGCGCACCCGGGCGTCCAGTTCGGCGCCGCGCAGCCCGGCGTTGGCGGGGCCGAAGGCGACGTCCTCGCGGACGGTGGGCATGAACAACTGGTCGTCCGGGTCCTGGAAGACGATGCCGACCCGGCGGCGGATCTCGGCGACGTTGGCCCGGTCCACCGGCAGCCCGGCCACCGTGACGCTGCCCGCGCCACCGGAGAGGATGCCGTTCAGATGGAGGACGAGGGTGGTCTTGCCCGCGCCGTTGGGCCCGAGCAGCGCGACCCGCTCACCGCGCCGCACCGTGAGGTCGACGCCGAACAGGGCCTGGTGGCCGTCGGGGTAGGCGTAGGCGAGGCCGCGCACCTCCAGGGAGGGGGGCGCGGCGGTCCCGTGGGCGGGGCCGGGGCCGGGGTCGGCGTCGGCGGGGGTCACCGGGTCTCCTTTGAGGGTGCCCCGTCCTTGAGGGCGGGGTGGGGGTACCTCCCGCTTGCGGGGGAGAATCGAAGCTCCCGCGTAGCGGGGCATGGGATGGAGCAATCGCCGTCAGGGCGATGGGTCGTCTCCACCCGCCGGGCCAAGGGCGCCCTCAAGCAGGTGGACGATCTCGGAGTTGAGGGACCGCCGGTCGGTGCGGGCCGCTTCCACGAGGCGTGCGTGCAGTTCTGCCGGCAGGCGGAGAGAGATCCGCTTCTCGTCGTCCATGCTAAAGTCATGCCATGACGACACCATAAAAGCAGCGGAAGGATGCCGGGCGCGCCCGGTACACCTACCGGCTGCGGGTGTCGTCCACCGCCCGCACCGCCCTGCTCGCCGAGTGGGACCGCTGCCGGTGGATGTGGAACGAATGCGTCGCCAAGTCCCGGCAGATACACGCCCGCAACCGCGCGCGCCCAAACGACAAGCTGACGTGCGGCCCGGCGCAGCTCGACAAGATGCTGACCGGGGCCCGCGCGAAGCTGCCGTGGCTGCGCGAGGGTGCCTCGGTGCCGCAGCAGCAGACGATCCGGGACTTCGCCACGTCCCGCTCGAAGGCGATGAAGGACATCGACAAGCGGCTGCCGATCCGGCAGCGCGCCGGGATGCCCCGCCCGAAGAAGAAGCACCAGGCGCTGCCGACACTGAACTACACCACCCGGGGATTCCGGCTGAAGGACGGCCGCCTGCACCTCGCGGGCGGGATCGTGCTGACGGTGGTGTGGTCACGGGATCTGCCCTCCGTGCCGTCCTCCGTGCGCGTGTACCGGGACAGCCTCGGCCACTGGTATGCCTCCTTCATCGTTGTCGCCGAGACCCAGCCGCTCCCGGCCACCGGCCGCGTCCTCGGCGTGGACTGGGGCGTACGTGAGACCGCCACCACCACCAGCGACGCCCACGACCTGCCGCACCCGCAGTACGGCAGGACCGCCGCGCGGAAACTCGCCCGCTACCAGCGGATGATGGCCCGCCGTAAGCCCGCGAAGGGGCAGCCGGCGTCCAGGGGCTACCGGCAGGCCCAGGTGCAGGCCGCGAAGCTGTACAAGAAGATCGCCCGGCAGCGCCAGGACACCGCCCGCAAGTGGGCCAAGCGCGTCGTGACCGACCACGACGCCATCGCGGTGGAGGACTTCCGCCCCAAGTTCCTCGCGAGGACCACCATGGCCCGCACGGCGGCGGACGCCGCGATCGGCGCCACCAAGACGGCCCTGATCGAAATGGGCCGCAAGCACGGGCGGGACGTCCGCCTGGTGCGCCCCGCGCACACCACCATGGACTGCGCGCAGTGCGGAGCGAGAGCCAAGCACGCACTACCTTCTCTCGGAACGTACCTACACCTGCACCGCGTGCGGAGCCGTGTCCCCCAGGGACAAGAACTCCGCGCGCGTGATGCTGGTCCGGGCTGGTCTCATCCCGGCTGGTGCCGAGGGCGTAAGACCCCCGGGAGCGCTGCTCCCGCAGGCAGCCTGAGCCAGGAATCCCCCGCCCTCAGGCAGGGGAGGACGTCAAAGGGTCCATCCCAGCAGACAGACCGCGAGCGCGGCGAGCGGGAGGGCCGCGGCGTACGACCACTGCGCGCGGGTGGCGGCCGTCTCGTCGAGCACCGGCATCGTGCCGGTGTAGCCGCGGCTGACCATGGCCAGGTGCACGCGCTCGCCGCGCTCGTAGGAGCGGATGAACAACGCGCCGGCGGACTTGGCCAGCACCCCCCACTGCCGCGGTCCCCGCGCGGTGAAGCCGCGCGAGGCGCGGGCGACGCTCATCCGGCGCATCTCGTCCGTGATCACGTCGCCGTAGCGGAGCATGAAGGAGGCGATCTGCACCAGCAGCGGCGGCATGCGCAGCCGCTGGAGGCCGAGCAGCAGCTCGCGCAGCTCGGTGGTGGCGGCCAGCAGCACGGAGGCGGCGACGCCGAGGGTGCCCTTGGCCAGGATGTTCCAGGCGCCCCACAGCCCCGGCTCGCTGAGCGCCAGGCCCAGCACGTGGACGCGCGGCCCCTCCGCCACGAAGGGCAGCAGGACCGCGAACGCCACGAACGGCACCTCGACCAGCATCCGCTTCAGCAGGTGGCCGGGCGGCACGCGGGCCGCGGCGGCGACCGCGGCCAGCAGCAGCACGTAGAGGCCGAAGGCCCACACCGCCTCGCGGGGCGTGGCGACCACGGTGAGGACGAAGGCGAGGACCGCGACGGTCTTGCAGTGCGCGGGGAGCCGGTGCACGGGCGAGTGCCCGTGGCGGTAGAGCCGGTGGGTGTGTCCGGCGCCCATCTCAGGCGGTTCCGGCCGGGGTGCCGGCCCCGGCCGTACGGCCGTCGGCCCCGGCGCCGGTGTCCTCCCCGGCCCGGCGGCGGCGTACGACCAGCAGGGTGATCCCGGAGCCGACGGCCAGGGTCGCGCCCACCCCGACGACCCCGGCGACCCCGCCGGAGAGCCGCTCGTTCGCGATGTCGGCCACGCCGTAGTCGGCGAGCGGCGAGCCGGCCAGGCCGTGCTCCTCCTCCTGCTCGGCGATGCCGTGCTCACCGGCGACCTTCTCCAGGCCGTCGGGCGAGGCGGAGGCGTAGAAGCTCACGACACCGGCGCACAGCAGGGTGGCGGCCAGCCCGCCCGCCCAGACCTTCCGGGCGGAGGCGGCGGGCCGCGCGGCGGGCGCGGGCGGCTCCGAGCCGGCGGGCGCGGGCAGCTCCGTGCCGTCGGCGGCGCGCAGGACGAGGGGGCGGGCCAGGCCGCGGGCACCGTGCACCAGGTCCGGGCGGACGGCGAGGACCGCGCTCACGGTGGCGGCGGTGATGGCCGCCTCGCCGACGCCGATCAGCGTGTGGACACCGAGCATCGCCGCGAGGACCTTCCCCAGGGAGACCTCGGCGGTGCCGCCGACCGCGTACAGACCGGTGAAGACGGCGGCGGCGGCCGGTACGGAGACCAGGGCGGCCGTGAAGGCGGCCGCGGTGACCGAGCTCCGCCGCCGGGGCAGGACCAGCACCAGGGCGCGGAAGACGGCGTAGGCGGTCACCACGGTGACCACGCCGATCAGGGTGATGTTGGTGCCCAGCGCGGTGAGACCGCCGTCGGCGAAGAGCAGGGCCTGCAGCAGCAGGACCACGGCCAGGCAGAGCACGGCCGTGTACGGGCCGACGAGCACGGCCGCGAGCGCCCCGCCCATCAGATGCCCGCTGGTGCCGGCCCCGACGGGGAAGTTGAGCATCTGGACGGCGAAGACGAAGGCCGCCACCAGCCCGGCCAGCGGCGCCGTGCGCTCCGCGCCGAGGCTGTCGGCGGCGCCCGCCAGCTCGCGGCGGGCGCCGCGCAGGCTCACCGCGACGGCGGCAGCTGCGACGGCGCCGGTGGCCACCGACACGGGGGCGTTGAGGAATCCGTCGGGGACATGCATGTCGGCTCCGCTCTCTGCTTGCAGGGACACCACGCGAGGGAGTCGGCTCCCCTTCTCGATAGTAGGGACTTGTTGCAAAGACTTTGCAAGAGCGCCTGTGTCGCCAGTGACCGCGTGTGGTCAGTCGGGTGGAGAAGCGTCGCCGAGCCGACCGCTTGGCGGGTGATTGACATGAGACGGCAGGTAAGACCGAACCGCCGCAAATGCCGGATCCTCACAAAACTGTTGCAGAGCTCACAGAAATTACTCGCGGTATGTCGTCATGAAAACGCCCTGGCTGGGTCGTAGGAAAGCAGGCCCCCGGAAGGAGCAGCGCCATGCCCATCATCATCGACCACAACGTCCAGGCCCGTCTGGTCACCGTCCCCTCCCTCACCCGGGACGTCCCCGTCGGGTTGCGCTACGACCGGCAGGACCCCTTCGCCGTGCGGATCGTCTTCCCCTCCGAGGTCTCCCTCGACGGCCACGAGGTCGTCTGGGTGTTCTCCCGCGAACTGCTGGAGGAGGGCCTGCGGTCCCCGGCCGGGCCGGGGGACGTGCACGTCCGGCCGGGCGAGACGGGACGGACCGTCGTCGAGCTGCGGGCGCCGGAGGGGGTGGCCGTGATCGAGTTCACCACCGCCGACCTGCGGCGCTTCCTGCGCGGCACCTACGAACTGGTGCCCGGCGGCGGCGAGCGCCACGAACTGGACATCGACAGGGTGCTGACCGCGCTGCTGCGGGGCGTGTGACACCCCGGCGGCGGCAGCGCACGACACACGGCGGACAGCACCGCCGGGGAGCCGCGGAAGACCGGCGGGACCGGACGGACCCGAAGGTCCGGGCACCCCACCCACCCCCGGGAGCCCGCCGGACACAGGACCGGCGGAGGCAGTCCGCACCGGGCGCGGCGGACGCGCCCCCGACACCCCCGGCGAGTGGCCCGCGCGGCCTCTCGCCCGCCATCGCGGCAGCCACCCCGCCCGCTCGCCGGGCAGCGCCGGAACGGCCGGGCCGACCGCGACACACATCACGAAGGCGCCGACGAGGAGCGCGACGGCCGGGCCGGAGCCCGGCAGCCCGACCACCGCACCGGGTCGGGCGCTCCGGCGGAGCCCGCGAGAACACCGACCACGACGGCCGCGGCGGCGGCCACCCGCGCCCCGGCCCGGAACCGGGAACGCCCTGTCCCGTCCTGTGGCCCTGCCCTGCCCGGGCCGTTCGCCGCGGGGCCCGGCCTCACCCGTCCGGGTGACCGGAAGTCCTCGCGGTCCACCGGGCCGGGGGCCGGAACCGGCGGCCGCGGCCGGACAGGACGCCGGCACCTCGCCCGTCACCCGGAAGCAGGAGTTGCCGTCACCCGTCCGGCGGCCGATCATGGGAGGGGTGAGCGCTTCCTCCGCCCCTCCGGCTCCGCCCGTCCCCCCGGCCCCGGCGGACGGGGAGCCGCCCGGTGTCTACCTCCGTTTTCCGCACCTCCACGGTGAGCTGCTGTGCTTCACCGCCGAGGACGACCTGTGGGTCGCCCCGCTCGTCCCCGAGGGCACCCCGGCGGCCCAGCACCCGCCGCGCGCCTGGCGCCTGACGGTGGACCGGACCCGGATCGGGCATCCCCGCTTCTCCCCCGACGGCCGCCACCTCGCGTACACGACCTGGCGGAGCCTGGACCCCGAGGTCCACCTCACCCCCGTCGAGGGCGGCCCGTCGCGGCAGCTGACGTACTGGGGGGCCGTCGACACCCAGGTCCGCGGCTGGACCCCGGACGGCGACATCCTGGCCGTGGCCTCGCACGGCCAGCCGTTCTCGCACTTCGCCTGGGCCCACCGGCTGTCCACCGACGGCGGCCCCGGCGAGAAGCTGCCCTGGGGGCCGGTGTCGGACCTGGCCGTCGCCGGCCTCGACGGCGAGGTCCGCACCCTGCTGCTGACCGGCACCCCGCCGCACGAGCCCGCCGCCTGGAAGCGGTACCGCGGCGGAGCCATGGGACGGCTGTGGCTGGAGGGCGAGCGCCTGGTGCCCGAGCTGTACGGGCATCTGGACTGCCCGATGATCGTCGGCGGCCGGATCGCCTTCCTCTCCGACCACGAGGGCGTGGGCAACCTCTACTCCTGCCGCCCCGACGGCACGGACCTGCGCCGCCACACCGACCACGCCGACTTCTACGCCCGCCACGCCGCCACCGACGGCGAGCGGGTGGTGTACCAGTGCGCGGGCGAACTGTGGCTGGTGGACGACCTCTCCCCGCACGCGCGGCCGCGCCGGCTGGCCGTACGGCTGGGCGGACCGCGCGCCGGACGGCGCGGCTACCAGGTGCCGGCCGCGGGCCATGTGAACTCCCTGGCCGTGGACACCACCGGGCGGGCCAGCGCGGTCGGGGTGCGCGGCAGCCTGTACTGGCTCACCCACCGCGACGGCCCCGCCCGGGTGATCGCCGACACCCCGGGGGTGCGGGTGAGGCTGCCGGAGATGCTCGGCTCCACCGGGCAGCTCGCCTACGTCACCGACGCCGAGGGCGAGGACGCCGTGGAGATCGCCCATCTGCCGCGGGCCAGCGGCACCGGCGAACCGCGGCGGACGGCGGCCGGCCGGCTGGGGCGGGTGCACGAGCTGGTCGCCGCGCCGGACGGCGGGACGCTCGCCGTCGCCTCGCACGACGGCCGACTGCTGCTGGTCCGCACCGGCGCCGGCCCCGGGGAGGCGGAGGGCGCCGGCGAGGACGCCGGGAGCGGCGGCACCGGCGAGGAGCCGGCCGTGGAGACCGGCGGGGAGACGGTCGAGGACACCCCGCCGCCGGACGCACCGTCCGGCACCGCGTCCGGCTCCTCCGCACCGGACACGGAGGACGCCGGGACCGCCGGAACCGCCGGGGACACCGCCGGGGACACCGCCGTCACCGAGCTGGTCCGCTCCGAGGCCGGCCCGGTGCGTCACCTCGCCTTCTCCCCGGACTCCCAGTGGCTGGCCTGGGCCCAGCCCGGGGCCGGCGGCGCCCTCAGCCGCATCCGGATCGCCCGGCTGAGCGACCGGACGACACTGGACGTCACCGAGGGCCGCTTCGAGGACGAGCAGCCCGTCTTCACCAGGGACGGCCGCTATCTGGCCTTCCTCTCCTGGCGCGGCTTCGACCCGGTCTACGACGTGCACACCGGAGACCTGTCCTTCCCGCTGGGCTGCCGCCCGTACCTGGTGCCGCTGTCCTCGGCGACGCCCTCGCCCTTCGCGCTCTCCCCCGAGGGCCGCCCGGCGGCCGGCGGGCTGGACCCGGACACGCTCGGCGAGGCGGCCGGCGAGGAGGGCACGGTGCTGGTGGAGGCCGAGGGGCTGGCCAGCCGGGTCACCCCGTTCCCGGTGCCGGCCTCGAAGTACTCCTCCCTCCACCCCGTCAGCGGCGGCGGGCTGGTCTGGCTGCGCTGGCCGATCTCCGGGGCGCTGGGCGAGACGTTCGCCAACCCCGCCGACACCTCCGGCCGTCCCACCCTGGAGCACTTCGACCTGGTCAAGGCCAAGCGGACCGAGCTGACCGGCGACATCGACTGGTTCGCGGTCAGCGGTGACGGCACCCGGCTGGTGGTCAACGACGAGGGCGAACTGCGGGCGGTCCCGGCCACCGAGTCCGCCGACTCCGACTCCACGACCTACCTCGACCTGCGCCGCATCCTGCACGACGTGGACCCCTGCGCGGAGTGGCGGCAGGCCTTCGAGGAGGCCGGCCGGATCATGCGGTCCTACTTCTGGGACCCGGGCATGTCCGGCGTCGACTGGGACGCGGTCCTGGCCCAGTACCGGCCGCTGGTGGAACGGGTGGCCTCCCCGGACGAGTTCGCCGACCTGCTCCGCGAGACGGTGGGTGAGCTGGGCACCTCCCACGCGTACGTCTCGCCCGCCCGGCGCGACGAGGGGCCCGCCCACTACCAGCGGCCGATCGGGCTGCTGGGCGCCGACCTCGCCCCCACCGGGGACGGCCGGTGGCGGGTGGCGCGCGTCCTGCCCGGCGAGTCCTCCGACTCCCGGGCCCGCTCCCCGCTGGCCGGCTCGGGCATCCGGGACGGCGCGCTGCTCACCCATGTGGACGGCCGCCCGGTGGACCCGGTCACCGGCCCCTACCCGCTGCTGGCCGCGGCCGGCGGCACCACCGTCGAACTGGCCTTCCTCACCCATGACGCGGGCGATCCGCCCGACGCGGAGCCGAGCCGCCCCCGCCGGGTCGCGGTCGTCCCCCTCGTCGACGAGCGCCCGCTGCGCTACCAGGACTGGGTGAGCCGGCGCCGGGCGGTCGTCCGGCGGCTGAGCGAGGGCAGGTGCGGCTATCTGCACATCCCGGACATGGGCGGTTCGGGCTGGGCCCAGTTCAACCGCGACCTGCGGGTGGAGGTCTCCCGGCCCGCGCTGATCGTGGACGTGCGCGGCAACGCGGGCGGCCACATCAGCGAGCTGGTGGTCGAGGCGCTGACCCGCAAGGTGCTGGGCTGGGACCTGGTGCGCGACGCCCGGCCGGTCAGCTACGCCTCCAACGCCCCGCGCGGCCCGATCGTGGCGCTGGCCGACGAGGCCACCGCCTCCGACGGCGACATGATCACCGCGGCGTTCCGGCTGCTGGGCATCGGCCCTGTGGTCGGCACCCGCACCTGGGGCGGGGTCGTCGGGATGACCGGGCGCCACCGGCTCGGCGACGGCACGGTGATCACGGTGCCGATGAACGCGGCGTGGTTCGACGGGTACGGCTGGTCCGTGGAGAACCACGGCGTGGAGCCCGACATCGAGATACTGCGCACGCCCCGGGACTGGACCCGGGACCGTCATCCGATGCTGGAGACGGCCGTGCGCACCGCCCTGGACCTGCTGGAGAGGCACCCGGCGGCGGCCCCGCCCGGTTACGAGGACGTCCCCGACCGCTCACGGCCGCCGCTGCCGCCCCGGCCGTGAGGGGAGCCGTCCGGCGTGCGCGTCCGGTATACGGGTACCGGCGAAGTATGCCGGGTTTGAGAAGGCCCGACCGTCTCGACGCACTTCGGGAGTAAGCATGGGCAGGCCGGACAGGCACAGCGAGCGCACGCCGCACACCGGCGACCCCGGGAACGAGAGCGAGATCACCCGCGACCACGGCGAACGGGCCGGGAAGATGTCGGGCACATCCCGCTCCCAGCGGTCCGGACACGGCCGTGAGCGCGACCGCGAGCAGGACGACTGGAAGATCCACCCCCACCAGGACAGCCCCCCGGAGTGGGACGAGGAGGACCGGCCCGACGCCTGAGCGCGTCCTGTCCGGAACCTTTCCCGCCACTTCCGCCGGGCTCGCCCGGAGCCGCCCCTCCGGGGACTCCGGCCACACACCGGAGCACCCGCCGCATCCGTCACGGCGGCGGGCGTCCCGTCCGGCGGTCCACTCCCCGCCGGCGCGCCCCGCACGGCACCGCCCGCCGTGCGGGGCGCGGCGCCGCACCCCGGGCCTCAGTGCTCCCTCAGTGCTCCCTCAGTGCTCCGTGCGGCTCTCCGCACGGGCCTTCTCGTCCGCCGCGCCGCCCGCGCCCACCAGGCCGGTGCGGGTGCCGCCCGCGGCGGCCAGGCGGGGCGCGAAGCGCCGCATCTCGCGCTGCCCGACCCGGCCGACGATCCCGGGCAGGTACCCGCGCACCGCCTGCATGCCGCGCAGCCACCACTGCCCGTAGACGTGGAAGGAGCGGCGCTCGACGCCCGCCGCGATCCGCTCCACGGCCGGTTCCAGCGGGTACGTCCGGTTGGCCGGCCAGGGCAGCCGCCCGCGCAGTTCGCGCATCACCTCGTCCTCGTCGGCGCCGCGCACCATGTCGGTGTCGGTCCAGCTCAGATAGGCCACCCCGACCCGCACGCCCTGATGGCCGACCTCCGCGCGCAGCGCGTGCGCGTACGCCTCCACCCCCGACTTGGAGGCGCAGTACGCGCTCATCATCGGGGCCGGGGTCAGCGCGGCGAGCGAGGCGATCTGGAGCAGGTAGCCGCGCGACTCGAGCAGCGCGGGCAGGAAGGCGCGGGCGGTGGTGGCGCTGCCGAGCAGGTTGACCTCGATCACCCGGCGCCAGGCGGTCTCGTCGGAGTCGGCGAACGGGCCGCCGGCGGCCACTCCGGCGTTGGCCACGACGACGTCCACCGCGCCGAAGCGCTCCCGCACCTCCCGGGCGACCCGGGCCATCGCGGTGTGGTCGGTGACGTCGGCGGGCCAGTGGGCGCTGTCGGTCGGCAGCGACGCGGAGACCCTCGCCAGTTCCTCCGGTTCCAGGCCGACCAGCGCGATCCGCGCGCCGCGCGCCGCGAGGCGGCGGGCGAGCAGCTCGCCCACACCCCGGGCGGCGCCGGTGACCACCACGACCCGCCCCGTGAGGCTGTTGCGTGCCATCTACGACAACTCCTTCTCGTTCTCGGCGGGGCGTGCGGGACGGGCGGAAAGCTCGGAAGGCGCGGAAGACGCGGAAGGCGCACCCCCGGTCAGATGGTCGCGCACCAGGGCGGTCACGGCGTCGGCGACGGCCCGCGGCGCCTCGATCGGGGTCATGTGCCCGAGGCCGGGCAGTACGGTCAGGCCGGTGCAGCCCGGCAGGGCCGCGGCCAGCCGCCGGGCGTGCACCGGCGGGGTGAGGCGGTCCTTCTCCCCGGCCAGGACGGCGGTGGGCAGGTCCAGGGCGGCGAGGTTCGCGTCCAGGTCCAGCACCGCCAGGACCTCCCGGGCCCAGGAGGCGCGCACCTTGCGCGGGCAGGCGTGCACGATACGGGCGCACGCCGCCAGCTGCTCCTTCGTCGTGCCGGGCCCCATCGTCGCGTACCGCAGGACACGCATCCCCAGCGGCGTCACCGGCCCCAGCGGCAGGCTGGAGCCGAGGACCGCCTTCTGGATCCGGTGACGCAGCCGGCCCGCCTTCAGGGGCACCACGGTGGACTCGGCCAGCAGGCCGGAGCTGCCGGTGTTGAGCAGCAGCGCGGCGGCGGCGCGCTCGCGCAGCTCCGGGCGGCCGGCGGCGGCCATGATCGTCATGCCGCCCATGGAGTGCCCGGCCACCACCGCCCGGGCCCCGGCGGCGGCCAGGACGGCGCACAGGTCGTCGGCGAGGGCCTCGGTGGTGTGGCCGCCGGGCCCGGCGGCCGGGGAGCGGCCGTGGCCGCGCTGGTCGTAGACGATCACCCGGTGCTCGTCCGCCAGCAGCCGGATCACCGGCGCCCAGAAGAGCGTCGAGCAGGTCCAGCCGTGGGCCAGGACGACGGTGGGGCCGTCCTCGCGGCCGTGCTCCTCGGCGTGCAGCCGGGAGCCGTCGGCGGATACGACGGTCAGCTCGCGGCGCGGGGCGGGCGGTGCGTACGGTCCGGCGGCGGCCGGGCCGCCGCCCGTCGGCTCGTCGTTCATCGGATCCCCTCCGTGGTGTGCGCCGGCCGGCTGTCCTGGTCCGCGGTACGGGCGGGCGCGCGCAGCACCTCGTACTCGGCCGGATCGACCGCTCTGGTGACCCTTCTGAACTCGGCCGTGGTGCCCGGCCAGACGGTCGTGTTGCGGCCGTTCGCGTCCAGGTACCAGCTGTCGCAGCCGCCGGTGCTCCACACCGTGCGCCGCATGCGTTCCTGGATCCGGTCGTTCCAGGCGCGCACCGCCGCGGGGCGGGCGTCGAGCGCGACCCGGCCGGACCGGCCGGGAGGAGCCGCGGCGGCCAGGGCGTCGAGCCGCCGCAGGTAGTCCACCAGATAGTTGAGCTGGGCCTCGATGATGAGGATCATCGAACTGTTGCCGAGCCCGGTGTTGGGCCCGATGACCGTCATGAAGTTGGGGAAGCCCGCGACCGTGGCGCCGCGCAGCGCCGCCATGCCGTCCTTCCACGCCTCGGCGAGCGTGACGCCGTCCGCGCCGGTGATCCGGTGGGCGATCGGCATGTCGGTGACATGGAAGCCGGTGCCGAAGACCACCGCGTCCGCCTCGGCCTCGGTGCCGTCGGCGGCCACCAGGGTGCTGCCGCGCACCTCCTTCAGACCGGAGGCGACGACGTCCACGTTGGGCCGCGCCAGGGCCGGGTAGTAGTCGTTGGACAGCAGGATGCGCTTGCAGCCGATGCGGTAGCCGGGGGTGAGCCTGGCGCGCAGCGCCGGGTCCCGGACGGCCTTGTGCATATGGCGCCTGGCCAGCTTCTCCACCAGACCGAGCTGGGCCGGGTACCGGGTGAAGGCGCCGACCTGGATCTCGCGGACCAGCCACAGCGCCTGGCGGCGCAGCGCGCCGGTGACGGGCACCCTCGCGTGCAGCCGGCGCTCGAAGCGGCTGGTCTCGCGGTCCAGGCGCGGCAGGACCCAGGCGGGGGTGCGCTGGAAGACGGTGAGCCTGTCCACCACCGGCTGGATCGCCGGGACGATCTGGATGGCGGAGGCACCGGTGCCGATCATGGCGACGCGCTTGCCGCGCAGGTCGTAGTCGTGGTCCCACTGCGCGGAGTGGAAGACCTCGCCGGGGAAGCCGGCCAGGCCGGGGATGTCGGGGATCCTCGGGTCCGACAGCGGGCCGGTGGCCGAGACGAGCATGTCCGCGGTGAGGCTCCCGGACCGGGTCTCGATCTCCCAGCGCAGCGCCTCGGTGTCCCAGCGGGCCGCCAGCAGTTCGGCGCCGAAGCGGAGGTGGGGGCGGAGCCCGAAGGTGTCGGCGACCCGCTCCAGGTAGGCGCGGATGTCCTCCTGCCCGGAGAAGCTCCGCGGCCAGTCGGGGTTGGGGGCGAAGGAGAAGGAGTACAGGTGGGAGGGCACGTCGCAGGCGCAGCCCGGATAGGTGTTGTCCCGCCAGGCGCCGCCGAGGGCGTCGCGGCGCTCCAGGACGACGAAGTCGGTGACTCCGGCACGGCGCAGCCTTACGGCGGCGCCCAGTCCGCCGAAGCCCGAGCCGATCACCGCCACCCGTACGTGTTCCCGTTCGGCCACGCCACCCTCCCGACGCCGGTGCCCCTGCGGGCAGATCATGCCAGCGATCACTGGCACTGTTGGAGAGTAGGGCAGGACCGTACCCATGGGTAGGGGTGCGGAGCGGGAAGTTACCGCCGGTTGCACCCCGCCCCGCCGACCGCGCCGTCCGGCCGGGCCCGTGCCGCATAGGCTTCCGGATGTGGCGGACACGACGGAACGGACGGGGAACGGCGCGGCCGGCGGGGCCGGACGGGCGGAGTACCGCACGGCCGAGCTCGCCGAGGCGGCGGGCATCACCGTGCGCACCCTGCGGTTCTACCGCGAGCGCGGGCTCCTTCCGCCGCCGCGCCGTGAGGGCCGGATCGCCTGGTACGACGAGCACCACCTCGCCCGGTTGCGGACGATCTCCGAACTGCTGGCGCGCGGCCACACCCTCGGCGGCATCGCCGATCTGATCGACGCCTTCGAGAAGGGCCGGGACTCCGGGCGGGCCGCCGAACTGCTCGGCCTGGACGGCGCCCTCGTCCCGCCCTGGTCGGAGGAGACCCCCGTCCGGCTCACCCCCGAGGAGCTGGCCGCCCACTTCCCCGGCGAGGTGACCCCCGAGAACCTCGCCACCGCCCTGCGGCTGGGCTATCTGGCCGTCGACGGCGACGAGGTGGTCCACGTCAGCCGCCGGCTGCTCGACGCCTCCACCGCGCTGGTGCGCGAGGGCATACCACTGGCGGCGGTGCTGGAGGCGGGGCGCGTGGTCCGCGAGCACGCCGACGCCGTCGCCGGCCTGTTCACCGAACTGGTCAGGGACCATCTGCTCGCGGACCTCCACCGGCCGTCCGGCGCCGGTCCGGAGCGGCTCACCGAGGTCATGGACCGGCTGCGCCCGCTGTCCAAGCAGGTCGTCGACGCCGAGGTGGCCCTGGCCGTGGACCGCCGGATCCGCGCCGAACTGGAGAGCTGGTCGCGGCCGGGGGACGGGGCCGGCACCGCGCCGGACGCCGGGACCGGCGCCGCACCGGACGACGGAGCCTGACCGGCGCCCGGGAACCGCCCCGCATGACCCGCCGCCCTCGTGGCACCGGTGTCTGCATGGTGCACACACACTCCCCGGCGCCGCGCGCCCGGGCCGCCGCCGCGCTCCGCGCCGTACGGGCGGAGGTCTCCTGGGCCGCCCGCGCCGCGCGCCGCGCCCGGCAGGGGCCGGGCCGGGAGCGCGACATGGTCGTCCAGTCCCTCAAGGCCGCGCTCGCCGCCCTGCTCGCCTGGTTCGCGGCGGCCTGGCTGCTGCCCGACGCCTTCGCCCTGATGGCACCCTGGGTGGCCGTGGTGCTGGTGCAGGCCACCGTCTACCGCTCGGTGCGGCAGGGCCTCCACCAGACGCTGGCGATCACCGTGGGCACCGTGCTGGCCGCCGCCCTGGTCATCCCCCTGGGCCATCCCATGGCGGCGCTGGTCGTCGTCCTGCCCGTCACCACCCTGCTGGCCAACTGGCCGCGCTTCGGCGACCAGGGCATCTACACCTCCACCGCCGCCCTGTTCACCCTGATCCCGGGCCAGGCGGACTTCGACTCCGCCGTCTCCCGCATCCTGGCGACGCTGCTGGGAACGGCCGTCGGCATCGGCGTCAACGCGCTGGTCATGCCGCCCGTCTACCTGCGCAGCACCCGCGAGGCGGTGGACGACGTGCTCCGCGAGGCGCGGGAGATCGTCACGGACCTCGCCGACGGCCTGGACGAGCCCTGGGAGCGGGCCCGCGTCCGCGGCTGGCACGAACGGGCCCGCCGCCTTCCCCGGCTGATCCGCGGCGTGCACTCCGCGATCGGCTGGAGCCAGGAGAGCCTGCGGCTCAATCCCGAGCGCCGCCGCCGCACCGAGGCGGCGGCGCTGGCGGCGGCGTACGAGGAGACCCTGGACACCCTGGAGGAGATCGCCGACCGGCTCGTCAGTCTGACCCGCACCCTCCTGGAGTCCGCCGAGGAGACCGACGACGGCCTCCGCCCCGGCCACGGCGTCACCCGCCCGTACGCCGACTTCCTGCGGCAGGTCGACACCGCGCTGGGCGCCTACGGGCGCACCGTCACCGGCGACGACCCCGGCGGGGCCCGCGAGGAGCTGCGCGAGGCCGTCGCCGAGGTCCGCGCCGTCCAGGAACGGCTCCACGCCGAGCTGCCCCGGCATGTCGCCGACGTCCCCGAGGGGCTGGCGGTGTTCGGTCCGCTGCTGGCCGAGGCCCGCCGGCTGACCACCTGCCTGCTGCCCCGCGACAGGGACCGGGACCGGGACTCCGGTCAGGGACCGTAGACGACCGTCACCGGCGCGTGGTCGCTCCACCGGCCCGCGTGGTCGGCCGCCCGCTCCACGACCGCCTTCACCGCCCGCTCCGCCAGGCCCTCCGTCGCGAGCTGGTGGTCGATGCGCCAGCCCGCGTCGTTGTCGAAGGCCCGGCCCCGGTAGGACCACCAGGTGTACGGCCCGTCCTGGTCCGGGTGGAGGCGGCGCACGACGTCCGCGTAACCCCCCTCGTCGAGGACCCGGCCGAGCCAGGTGCGCTCCTCGGGCAGGAAGCCGGAGTTCTTCCGGTTGGCCCGCCAGTTCTTCAGGTCCGCCTCCCGGTGGGCGATGTTCCAGTCGCCGCAGACGACGACCTCCCGGCCCGCGGCGGCCGCGCGTTCGCGCAGGGTGACCAGGTACGGCAGGAAGGCCGCCATGAAGCGCTCCTTCTCCGCCTGCCGCTCGGTGCCGACCTCGCCCGAGGGCAGGTAGAGGCTTGCGACGGTCACCCCGGGCAGGTCCACCTCCAGATAGCGGCCGGAGTCGGTGAACTCCGTCACCCCGAAGCCCACCTGCACCCGCTCCGGCGCACGCCGGGTGAGCACCGCCACACCGGCGCGCCCCTTGGCGGCGGCGGGGGCGTACAGCGCGTGCCAGCCGGCCGGCTCGCGCACCTCGTCCGGGAGTTGGCCGGGCTCGGCGCGCACCTCCTGCAGGCACACCACGTCCGCGTCGGTGGCGGCCAGCCAGGGGACGTAGCCCTTCTTCGCCGCGGCCCGCAGCCCGTTCACGTTGACCGTCGAAATCGTCAGCACACCGGGCACCTTACGATGCGGTCATGCGCATCGTGCCCGCCGCCTACGACCACCCCGACGCCGTGAAGCTGAACGACATGGTGCAGCAGGAGTACGCCGAGCGGTACGGCGACGGGGGCGACATCACCCCGCTGGCCCCGGAGATGTTCCGGCCGCCGAACGGGCTGTACCTGATCGCGTACGACGCGGCGGACCGTCCCGTGGCCACCGGCGCCTGGCGGGCCCGGGACTCCGGCGGCGAGGGCTACCGGGACGGCGACGCCGAGATCAAGCGCATGTTCGTGGTCCGCGAGGCCCGCGGGCAGGGCCTGGCCCGCCGCGTCCTGGCCCTGCTGGAGGAGGACGCGCGGCAGGCGGACCGGATCCGGATGGTGCTGGAGACCGGCATCATGCAGCCGGAGGCGATCGCCCTGTACGAGTCGAGCGGCTACACCCTCACCGAGAAGTTCGGGCTCTACCGCTGCCACGACAGCAGCCGCTGCTACGCCAAGCCGCTGCGCTGAGCGTCCCGCCCCGCTCCTCCCGTCACCCGTGCGCCCCGTCCGCCTTGACCTCAAGTCCACTTGAGGTCATAGCGTCGGTACCGCCACCGGCTCGCACAGGGAGGGCAGCCACGATGAAGCGCACCCGTACCCGCACCCGCATCCGTCCCCGTACCGGATTCCGTCCCGGGGCCCGTGCCGGAGTCCGTGCCGGGGCCGGCGCCGGAGAGGTCCGCCACTGGGACGACGGCTCACTGGACCTGGACGCCTACCTGGCCCGGATCGGCCACACCGGGGACCTCTCCCCCACCCCGGCGACCCTGCGGGCCCTGCACCGCGCGCACGTCACCGCCGTCCCCTTCGAGAACCTGGAGATCGTGCTCGGCCGGCCGGTCCTCCTCGGCGTGCCCGCCCTCCAGGACAAGCTGGTGCGCCGGGCGCGCGGCGGGTACTGCTACGAGCACTCCCGGCTCTTCGCGGCGGTCCTGGAGCGGCTGGGCTTCGGGGTGACCGCGCTGTCCTCCCGGGTGGACATGGGGAAGGGCCGGCCCGAGGCCGCGACCCACGCCGTCCTGCGGGTGGCGACCGCCGAGACGGCCCGGACCGGGCAGGTGTGGCTCTGCGACGCCGGCTTCGGCAGCGGCCCGCTGGAGCCGGTCGAGCTGGCCGACGGCGCCGGGGTCGCCACCGGCGGCCGGGCCTTCCGCCTGGAGCGGCGCGCCTCGGGGCTCGGCACCGGGGAGTGGGTGCTGCGCGAGCGGCGCCCGGCGGGCGGGCCGGGCGAGGAGTGGCGCGAGCTGCACTCCTTCGCCCCCGTCCCGCAGTACCCCGTCGACTGGGAGGTGGGCAACCACTACGTCTCCACCCATCCCGACTCCCCCTTCACCGGCCGCCCGGTCGCCCTGCGCAACGGCCCGGACGTCCGCCACCGGCTGTACGGCACCACCCTGGTGTCCACCCGCGCGGACGGCTCGCGCCGGGTGCGGGAACTGGAGCCGCACGAGGCACCCGGGGCCCTGGCCGAAACCTTCGGCATCGTGCTGGACGCGGACGACGCCGGGACGCTCGTCACGGTGCTGGAGCGGCTCTCCGCCGACGGGCCGCGGGACTGACACGGGGGTACGGCGCCGGCCGGGCGGTACCGGGGCGGGCCGCCCGGATAACCGGTGTACCGCCCGCCGTCTCCCGGGTTACCGTCCGGGCGATGACCGAGAACGACCTGCCGCCCCGCCTCACCCGGCTCACCTTCCACGGCCCGCTCTCCGAGGAGCGCGCCGCCCGCATCGTCCGGCGGCTCGTCCGCGCCGGCGCCGCCCGTACCGCCCCCCTGACCGTCCTCGACATCGGCTGCGGCTGGGGCGAGCTGACGCTCCGGCTGCTGGCCGCCGTGCCCCGGGCCACGGCCACCGGCCTCGACACCGACGCGGCGGCCCTGGCCCGCGCCCGCCGCGCGGCGGCCGACCGCGGGCTGGCGGACCGGGTGGAGTTCGCCGAGGAGTCCGCCCGGGGCACCGCCCGCGGTCCGGCCGACGTGGTGCTGTGCGTGGGCTCCGGCCACGCCCTGACCGGTGCCGAACCGCCCGGTCACGTCCCCGCCGCGCTGCGGGAGCTGCGCCGGCTGGTCGCCCCCGGCGGCCGGGTGCTGTTCGGGGAGGGTTTCTGGCAGCGCGTCCCCACCCCCGCCGAACTGGCCGGGATGTGGCCGGGGGCGTCCGCCGCCGACCACCCGGAGCTGGCCGGGCTGGTGGACGCCGCCGTCGCCGCCGGTTTCCGGCCGGAGTGGACCGAGACGGCGAACGAGGACGAGTGGGAGGAGTTCGAGTCGGGTTACCAGGCCGACGCCGAGGAGTGGCTCGCCGCCCACGGCGACCATCCCGGGGCGGCGGCGGTGCGTGAGCGGCTGGACGGCCACCGCGCCGCCTGGATGCGCTACCGGGGTGTGCTCGGGATGGCCTACCTCACCCTGATCCCGGCCTGAATCCTGCCCGTTCCCGCCCGGTCACCGCTCGCGGCCGGTCCCCGCACCGTCCGCGGGGCCGTCCCGCGTACCGTCCGGCACGCCGCCCTCATCCCCGCCCCCGCCCTCCGCGGCGACGGCGTCGGCGACGGCCTGCCAGACCCGCCCGGGGGGGGCCGGACCGGGTCGCCGCCCGGCGACGCGGCCCGGGCGGTGGCCACCAGTTCCCGAAGCTCCGCCAGTCCGGCGCGGCAGGCGGCGCAGTGCCCCAGATGGCATCCGGCGGTGTGCGCCTCCGCGGGGGAGGCGTCGCCGAGGGCGAGGGCGGCCAGGAGCGTACGGTCGCAGCCGTCCATGCCGCCCTCCTCCCTCGTACGCCGCCTCGTGCGCTGTCCCGTGTGCTCCGCCGTGCGGTCAGTCCCGGGCCGGAACGGCGTACACCACCAGATTGCGCTGGTAGCCGCCGCGTTCGCGGTCGTAGGGGGGCGCGCAGGTGACCAGGGTCAGGACCGGCTGCCCGGTGCGCCGGAACACCTCGGCGGGGAGCCGGTCCTTGGCCACGGTCTCCCGGGCGGTCACCTCGTACCGTACGGCGGGGGCGCCGCGGCGGGCTACGGTCACGGCGTCGCCCGAGCGGACCCCGTACAGCTTGGCGAAGGCGCCCAGTTCGCCGGTGCGGTCGTCCACGTGCCCGACGAGGACGGCCGAGCCGGCGTCGGCGCCGGGCGGCGGACCGTAGCGGTACCAGCCGGCCGAGCCGGCGTCGGCGGGGACCTCCACCGTGCCGTCCTCCTCGACCCCCACCGGGCCGACGCGTGCCGTCAGCCCCACCCGGGGGACCCGTATCCGCACCGGCTCGGCCGCGGCCCCGGAGTCCTTCTGGTCGGCCGTCCCGGGCCGGGTGCGGGCGGCGGGACCGGCGGACGGACCGGCCGCGGGCGCCTGGGCCCGCGGCCGGTCGCCGAATCCCTCTGGTGCGGCGGTCCCGGGGGGCCACAGCGCCCAACCGAGCATCCCCAGGACCGCCGCCGCGACGGCCGCGAGCGCGGCCCTCGCCGTACCGGAGGTGCGCACGGCCGTCAGTTGTCCCGTGCGTACCGGCGGCGCGCCACCAGCAGGCCGGCGACCGCGACGGCGCCCGCGGCGCCCCAGCCGAGCCAGGTGGTGGCGGCCTCGTTGGACTGCGCCAGCGCGCCGCTCTCACCGGCGTCCACGCCGGAGGGCGCGGTGTGCATGCCGCTGATCGTCTGGGTCTTCAGCGCCAGGGTGTCCTCCTCGGCGCTGCCCCAGGCGTAGACGACGGTGTTCACGCCCTCGGCGAGCTCCAGGTCGGCGGGGCCGAGGACGACGTCGTCGGTCCCGGCCAGCGCGACGTCGGCGTTCACCGTCCCGGCGGGCACCTCGACCGACTCCTCGTTGGGGTTCTCCAGCCCCTGGATGACCGGGTCGCCGCCCGCCCGGACGTCCACGGCGGGTGCCGCGGCCACATGACGGACGGTCAGACGTGCCTGGCCGGCCGGGATGCCGGAGGTCTCGTTGACGAAGGTGGTGAGCATGGGGTCGCCCTGCGCGCTCAGATGGGCGGCGAGCGTGGCGTTCGCCCCGGCCGGGACCTCGACGCTCTCCTGGAGGGCGGGCTCGCCGTCGGGTCCCTCGCCGTCGGCGAAGACCTCGATGTCGTAGGTGCCCGGGTCCAGGGACTGCGGCTCGGTGAGGGTGCCGGGCTCGAAGTCGGGAAGCAGTTCGTTCCCGTTGGCGTAGACGTCGACGGTCAGGCCGGGGATGGCGTGGAAGACCGACACCATGGCCTTCTCCTGCTGCGTCGGGGCGGCTGCCGCCGAGGCGGGGAAGGCTGCGGTGAGGGCCAGCGCGCACACACCGGCGGCGGTGGCGGCGACGTTCCTGCTGCGCGGGTTCATCATCGAACTCCCTTCGTACGAGCCCCGCTCAACCGCGGGACTCTCACCCCCATTTCCGTGCGAGCGCCCTTCCTGGATGCGCCACACGACGGGTTTCTCGGCACCACTGGTTCTCAACTGCTGTCCACCGGGGCGCCCACCGGCTCCACCGGCCGGCCGCCGTCGCGCCGCCCGCCGCCGTACGGCGGCGACGCCCCTCCCCCGGGACGGCCCGTTCGCGGGCACCTGAGTCAGTATGTGGCGATACTCGACGACCCGCCACATTTCGTCATGAAGTACCCAAAGAGCCAGCTCACAGGCCGTTCCGTCACCGCTCAGCACCGGTGACGGAGAGCGTCCAGCTCCCGGCGCAGCCGCAGCAGTCCCCGCCGGGCGTGGGCCTTGACCGTGCCCAGCGGCATCCCGGTCCGGTCGGCTATCCGCTGGTGCGTCAGGTCCTCGTAGAAGGCCAGGTAGAGCACCTGGCGCTGGGCCGGCGGCAGCCCGGCCAGGGCATGGGCGAGCAGGACGCGCTCCACGATCTGGTCGGGGTGCGGCCCGGACGCGGCGGGCCCGCCGCCGGCGACCGCCTCCGTCCGCTCGGCCAGCGCACGGCGGCGGGCCCGCGCGGCCAGCGCGTCGGCCACCGTCCGGCGGGTGATGCCGACCAGCCAGCCCGGCAGTGTGCCGCGGCCGGGCCGGTAGCCGGCCCGGCCGCGCCAGGCGGCCAGGAAGACCTGCTGCGTCACGTCCTCCGCCTCCCGGGCGTCGCCCAGGGTGCGGGCGGCCAGCGTGTGCACGAGCGTCCCCCAGCGGTGGAACATCTCCGCCAGCGCCCGCTCCTCACCCCGCACCAGGGACCGCGCCAGCTCCTCCTCGGACCCGGCCGCGCCGCAAGGGGCGGCGGGGCCCGTCCGGTGGGGGGCCCTCTCCTGTACCGCTGTGGGCGTCATGATCTCTCGCTCCTCCCACCGGGCGCATGGCGCACCCCGGTACCGACACCGTCGGCGGGCATGACAGCGGAGAACAACTCGCATCGTTTGTGCATCGTTTACTCTGGCACCATGGCAGAGCACCCGGGCCCCTCCCCCGCGGGCCTGAGCACCGGCGCCGTCGCCCGGCGGCTGGGCGTCTCGTCCACCACCCTGCGCTCCTGGGACCGGCGGTACGGGCTGGGCCCCACCGGCCGCACGGACGGCCGTCACCGCCGCTGGTCACCGCGGGACGTCGCCGTGCTGGAACTCATGTGCCGGCTGACCGCCTCCGGAGTGCCCCCGGCGGAGGCCGCCCGCCAGGCCCGCGCCCCCGGCTCCCCGCCCACTCCCGCTCCCGCGCCCGAACCACCTCCCGAGCCGCTTCCCGCCGCCCCGCCGCCCCGCACGGGCGGGGGCAACACCCTCCCCGTGGGCAGCGGCGCCGGCCCGGAGTGCCGTGGCCTGGCCCGCGCCGCCGTACGCCTCGACGCGCCCGCCCTGGACCGGCTGCTGGACCGGGCGATCGCCGAGCACGGGGTGGTCGGCGCCTGGGAGGAGGTGATCACGCCCGCGCTGCGGGCGGCGGGCCGCAAGTGGGCCGCCTCCAACGACACCACCGCCGACACCTCCGACGGCGCCGCCGGCGAGCGCTACGCCGAGGTGGAGCACCTGCTGTCCTGGCACGTCTCCTCGGCGCTGCGCCGCGTCACCGCCCGCCCCCGCCCCGGGCCGGAGCCGTCCCCCGCACCCGGCCCCCCGCTGCTGCTGGCCTGCGCCCCCGGCGAGACGCACACCCTCCCCCTGGAGGTGCTGACCGCCGCGCTGAACGAGCGCGGCCTGCCGGTGCGGATGTTCGGCGCGGCGGTGCCGCCCGGGGCACTGGAGGAGGCCGTACGCCGCACCGGCCCCGCCGCCGTCGTCCTGTGGTCGCAGACCCGGCGGACGGCGGACGCCGTCCTGGTCCGCCGGATCCGCACCCTCGCCTGGGGTGTGCGCGGCGCCCGGCTGCGTCCCGCCGTACTGGCAGCCGGCCCCGGCTGGCGCGGCACCCGCCTCACCGGTGCCGTCCGCCCCCGCGGCCTGCGCGACGCCCTGGACGTGCTCACCGCCGCGGGCGGCCCCTGAGGCTCACCCCGGCAGCCGCACCGACTGGGCGTGCCGGAAGACGTCGGCCGGGTCCCAGCGCGCCTTGGTCCGCTGGAGGCGGGCGTACCCGCCCTTGTAGTACAGCTCGTGCCAGGGGACGCCCGAGGTGTTCCACTCCGGGTCGCCCAGATCGGCGTCCGGGTAGTTGACGTAGCAGCCGTCCAGCACCTCGCCGGGGACGGGCACGCCGCCGCTGTCGCCGTACACGTCGGCGTAGAACTCGCGGATCCACCCCACCCGGCGGGCCTCCTCGGCCGGGTCCTGCCAGTAGCACTGGTACTGGAGCTTCATCACCGAGTCGCGCTGCGCGGCGGCCGTGGCGTCCGGACCGACCGCGTTGACCCGGCCGCCGTACGCGGCGACCTGGAGCAGATCGCCGGGGCCGGCCGCGTCCGAGGTCAGGTGCCGCCAGGCGGCGGCGATGTGCCCGTCGGGGAACTCCCGCCGCAGGTACGCCGACTTGTAGTCGCCGTACGTCGTCCAGCCGTAGTCGCCGGTGTTGCGGGTGGCGAACAGCCACGGCAGTTCCAGCGGGGCGAACGCCCGCGGCATCGCGGCCAGTTCCCCGGCCGGTGCGCTCATCGGCCGGGCCGGGGCGCCGACCCCCTCGGTGACGGCGTCCAGGAAGCGCCGGAGCAGCCGCTCGGCGTCGGGCAGGGTGGCGTCCAGCTGGGTGAACAGGGACAGTTCGCCGCTGGCCCGCGTCATCAGGTTGAGGCTGGCGCCCAGGCCGGCGTACGGGGAGTCGGGGTCGCTGTTGCGCGCCAGCCACCTGCCGTAGTTGCGCACCAGGGCGGCGAAGGACTTCTCCGTCATGTCGCGCCACGGCCAGGCCAGGCCGTGCAGGAGGACGTGCGCGGGCGGGGCGGGCAACTGCCGCTCCGGCGGGGCGCCTTCCGTACCCGGGGAGCGCAGCAGGTAGCGGGTGACGATCCCGAAGTTGCCGCCTCCGCCGCCGGTGTGGGCCCACCACAGGTCGCGCAGGTCCGGGTCGGCGGCGTCCCGGGTGGCGACCACGGCCCGGGCCCCGCCGCGCCGGTCGGCGACGACGACCTCCACGCCGTACAGGTGGTCCACGGTCAGCCCGTCCCGCCGGGACAGCATGCCGTACCCGCCGCCGCAGAAGTGCCCTCCCGCGCCGACCGAGTGGCACACCCCACCGGGAACGGTGACGCCCCACACCTGGTACAGCTTCCGGTACGCCTCGAAGAGCGTGGCCCCGGCCTCGACGGCGAACGCGCCGTGCGCCTCGTCGTAGTACACGGCGTTCATGGCGCTCATGTCGACGACGAGCTCGACGTCGGAGTGGTGGACGAAGTCCTCGTAGCAGTGCCCGCCGCTGCGCACGGCTAGCCGCCGCCCGCTCCGTACCGCCTCGCGCACGGCGTCGACCACCTGCGCGGTGCCGCCCACCACCCGCACGGCCTCGGGCGTGCCGACCCAGCGCAGGTTGCTGCCCCGCACCAGATCGGGGTAGCGGGGATCGTCGGGCGTGACGGTCACCGTGGGGACCGCCCCCCGCCCTCCCGCGCCGTCCGCCGCCGCCCCCGGTGACGCGGCGGCCCCCGCGCCCACGCCCGCCGCCCCGGCGAGCAGTGCCCTGCGTGATACCCGGCTCATCCGCGAGCCCCTTCCGGATTCCGGCCGCGGGACCACGCACCGCGCACACCCGCGGGAACGAGAGCTTCCCGTGCCGTCCTCACCCCGCCCGGCACGCCTCCTGCCGGGCGCCCGTGCGGCGGGGCCACGCTAACGGGCGTCCGCGCCGTGCGGTAGAACGCCATCACGGACACGGCGGTACTCCAGCAGCGCCTGGACGAGATCTTCGACCACGCCCCCTCCACCGGCGTCGAACCGTCCTGCCTGCGGTACCTCTTCCGCCACTGCGTCGAGGCGCGGTGCGGGACGACGGTGCCGCCCGGGACCTGGCGGACCTCCCTGGACGACCGCCTCACCGACCACCGGACCGCCGACGGCCTGGACGGGTACGTCTGGGGCGTGAGACGGCACGCCCTGCACCCCGGAGCGAAGCTCCTCCCCCGCCCCGGACGGTCCGGCACTGGGAGGAGGCCGTCGGCATCGACTTCCACCAGGTGCTCATCGAGACGAACGCCCACCGCCTGCCCCTGCTCTTCGACCTGGAGGTGAGCGAGGTCCCGGTCGGCCACGCCCCCTTCGTCACGGACTGGCGGCCAGCCGTCCGAGCCAGGCACCCCGCAGGGCACCGGGGCCATCCACCACCTTGCTGTAGGCGGGGCAAGCCGCCGGCGCATCCGGCTCCGGCTCGTCGAGCACCAGCAACGCCGGAGGGTCCGGCTGGGGGAGGAGCGTGGCCATGCAGACGAAGCGCAGTGTGCCGTCGGACAGGGCTCCGGTGGGGAAGACGGTGTCCGAGCCGGTCTGCTTCCACCGCAGCCGCACCCGCCCGCCAAGCGGTGCGGTGCTCCACCGCATCCCAACCAGCCACCGGGGTCAGCACGGGCCGGGGTGCGAGGTGGGTCGGTGCCAGTCCGGGGCGGGTACTCCGGACGGCATGATTCACGGCCGTTGCCGCATCACGCTTTGCCGCCCGCCCATTGGCCGCAGATCACTCCCCTTGCCTCCGGCATGGGGGACCCCAGGTGTCCGGAATACCCGCCCCTCCCCGCCGCTGCCGAGTACACCACCCCTGCGCCTGCTCCCCCGTGCACGTGGACGACCTGCCCACCCGCAACAGATTCACGGGCACAGCCCCACGCGAGCGAGCGCGTTCAGCCTGAGCCGACCGCCCCCGGAGGCGAGTGGCCGTGCTGCCCCGCCCGGTGCGGATCGGTACCCAGTGGGGTCCCTGGTACGAGCGGCCAGGGAGACGTGTGCGGTTCGGCCCGGAGCAGCCACCGGACACGGGCCGCAGACGGGCGACGGCGGGAGGGGACGGGGAGGGGCGGGTACTCCGGACACTCAAGCGTTATTTTCGGACCGGCATATACGTGAATCGCTCAGGACGCGTTGCCGGGTGCCGGTCCGTAAATAATGCCGTCCGGAGTGCCCGCCCCGGACCGGCCCCGACCCCAGCCGACACCGCACCCGCAGCCGCACCCGCACCCAGGACACCTGGCCCACCGACGAAAGGACCCTCGTGCCCCAGTCGCAGAACGGTGCCCGGTCCGGTGCGCTCATGCCCGCGCTCGAATCGATGACTCTGCTGGTAGCGGCTGTCATCGTCCATGACAGAACCACCGACCGGATCCTCCTGCTCCAGCGCGGCCCCCGGTCCGCGTTCGCCCCGGGCCGGTGGGACCTTCCCACCGGCAAGAGCGAACCGGGCGAGCCCGTCACCGAGACCGCCGTACGCGAACTGCGCGAGGAGACCGGTCTGACCGTCGGACCCGATTCCCTGCGCGCCGTCCATCTGGTCCACGGCTCCCAGCGGCCCACCGCACCCAACGGCTTCCTCACTGTCGTCTTCGCCGCCCACGAGTGGGCCGGCGAGCCGGAGAACCGGGAGCCGGAGAAGCACGCCCAGGTCCGCTGGTTCGATGCAGCCGCCCTTCCCGGCAACCTCGTGCCGTCCAACGCCCGCGCCCTGCGCGCCTATCTCGACGGCAACGGCCCCGGACTTTCCCTGCACGGCTGGGACGGCTGACCCGGCGACACCAGCCGCGCCGGACAGCCCGTCAGCCGTCCCCGGGCAACGAAGCACGCCGAGGCCCCTCCCGCTGATCTCCAGTTCCACTGGCGAAAGGAACGGACCCGATCGTCGACGGTCGGCCGTAGACGGGGTGTGCGCGACAGGCCCACCACTCCACGCCCCTCTTTCGGGTGATGACACCAGGGCGAGTTTCGAAGTGATTTCAAAGTCACGAGTACCGAGAACGCAGCCGTGAACTTCTCCGAGCCGGTGAACAGGAACAAGCAGACGCCCGCCCGGCTCCGGGAATCGCCGAGGCTGCTCCTGCACCGCAGAGACGGCGAGAATCTGGTCCTCACCACCGCGGCGCGGGCCGAGCAGGACCAGACCGTGGTGTCGGCAGCCACCCGGATGCTGACCGCGATGGCCCGCCGGGAGCCCGGCAGCATGGAACTGCTCCTCGACATACCGCCGGACGCCTTCCCCTGGGTTCGTTTCCTGCCCGAGCCCGGTCTGCACGCCTTCGCCGTCGAGCTGGTCGACACCATGCGTGCCGCCGACTCACTCGGCAACAGCGCGTCCGTCGCCCAGCTGCTCACCGCCTGGCGGCACACCGCCGAGGTCTGCTCCGACCCCGATTTGCTGGCCGCGCTGACCAGGGCTCACGCCGAAGGCTACGGCCCGGCAACGGATCCGCGGGATGTCGCATGACCGCGAGCCGCGGCGACCCCGCCGCGCCACCGGCACCGGACGGCCCCTGGGAAGTCCGCTTCGCGGACGCGGCCTCGGCCAAGGGCTGGGAGGGCCTCGCCCAACAGGCACGCCAGAACACCTACCGCGCCTGGACCACCATGCGCACCGCCCCCAGGCCGGTCACCGGGACACCCCGGCACCACCGGCTCAAGGGTGGCCTGGCGCATGGCACCCACCGCGGACGGACCTGCGAGCAGTGGCAGATCGATGTGACCGGCGGCGGCCGCGTCTGGTACCTCCTCGACACCGCCCGGGAGACTTGCTGGATCACCTTCGCAGGCACAGGGCACCCGCGGGCCACGGGCCGACGCTGGACCAGCACATCGGGGTGGGGGATGGGACGGGCGGCAGGAATCAACCGTCCTGTTCCCTCGGGCAGTGACTCGTCCGGGAAACGCGCCGGTGGTGGCCGTGAGAACTCGTGGGCGTCTGCGCGGCCGACCACATCTGCCCCTGCGTGCCTGGCACACCGCCCGGAGCAGCACGGTCTCATCCTCACAGTTCGGGTAGTCGTCGCGCACCTCGGTGTACCGATTCGCTGCCGTTGGCGAGTCTCAGCTGAGGCTGGTTGCGGGCGGCGGGCGGTAGCTGGTCTCCTGCGCGACTCGCTCGGCCTCAGCGGCGTGCCGGGCCGCCCCGGCGGGATCCCCAGTGGCCCGCGAGACGGCGGCGAGCGCCGTCAGCGCCAGACAGGCGATCGGGCGGAGTTCCAGAGCACGGGCGGTGGTGAGGGCATGCTCTGCGTGGGCTGCGGCGCGGGTGGTGTCGCCCATCGCGAGGCGGGCGTGGGCCAGCCAGGTCTGTATCTCGGCGTGCTGCTGGCGGAAGTCGTGGCGCTCGGCGAGCGTCAGGGCCTCGTCCAGCAGGGCGGCGGCGCGGGCCGGGTTGCCGCGCAGGTGGTCCACGCTGCCCGACGCGATCAGGGCGTCGATCTCGCTGACCGGCTCGCCGGACGTGCGGGCCGCCTGTAGCGCCTGCCCGGCGTGGGCGGCGGCGAGGTCGGCGCGCCCGGTATCACGGTGTGTAATCGCCACGATGACGTGGGCGTTCGCCTCGTCGTGGCGGTCATGGTGGTCCCGGCAGCGGCGCAGCGCCTCGGTCCCGTCGGCGAGGGCTTCCTCGTACCGGCCCAGTCCGTGGTGTGCGAGGGCCCGGTTGATCAGCGGACTGATCAGGGCCTGCGGCGCCTCTTCCCTGAGGCAGATCCCGATTGCCTCGGTGGTGCGCTCCACGGCCGGGGCGAACTCGCCGAGGAACGTGTGGATGACTGCGAGGGTGTTGAGCGCGCCGCTGAGCTGCAGGCCGCGGTCGAGACAGCGGAGTATCCCGACGCCCTGCTCCTGCCACTGGCGTGCCAGGCGCATCTGGCCCCGCTGACCGTGCACGAGTGCGAAGTTGCTCAAGACGGCTGCCTCGCCGGGGGCGAATCCGGTGCTGCGGTATCCGTCCAAGGCACCGTGCAGGATGTCCAGCGCGGTCTGCACCGCGCCGGTGGACAGCCGTAGCAGGCCGAGGCTGTGCTGCATCGACGCCCGGGCCAGCGCCTCGCCGTCCCGCTCCGCCGCCCGCAGCGCCGCGGTGGCTGCCGCTTCCCATTCGGGCTGGTGCCGCCGGTGGTAGAGGTACATGCGGAGCTGGTCGGCCAGTTGCCAGGCAAACAGGCGCGGACCCGTCTCGGCGGCGCGGCGGATGACGGCGATGAGGTTGGCCCGCTCTTCATCCAGCCAGGCTGAAGCCTGGTCCCGGTCGGCGAACCGGTGGGACTCGGCGCGCGGCCGGGGCAGTTGGGCCCGGCCCCTGTAGTCGAAGGCGGTGGCGGCGTCGGTTGTCGCGAGGTACCACGCGCACAGCCGCTCCCAGGCTGCTGCCTGCCCCGGATCGGCCGCGGCGTGCTCGGCGGCGTACAGTCGCAGCAGGTCGTGGAACTGGAACCGGTCTGAGGCGGTGCGCTGCACCAGCCCCGCGGTAACGAGCTGGTCCAGAAGGCGCTCAGCGGCGGTCGGCTCGACGCCCGGCAGGGCCGCGGCTGCCTCGGCGGTGAAGTCCGGTCCGGGATGCAGCCCGAGCAGGGCGAACAACCGGGCCGCGGCCGGCTCCAGCGCGGCGTGGGAGTGGTCGAAGGCGGTGCGGACCGCGGCCTGGCGGTCTCCGACGATGGAGAGCTTGGCCAGCCGGTTCCCGTCGGCCAGCTCCTCGGCGTAGCGGGTGAGGGAGCGGCCCGGCCGGGCGGCCAGGTTGGCGGCGGCGATCCGCAGCGCCAGCGGCAGGCGAGCGCACAACTCGGCCAGCCGCTCGGCGGCCTCCGGCTCCGCTCCGACCCGCCGCTCGCCGAGGATTTCCGTCAGGAGTGTGATCGCCTCGGGGAGTTCGAGTACCTCCAGGGCCACGGTGTGGGCAGCGTGGCTGACGGTCAGGCCCCGCAGGTCGCGTCTGCTGGTCACCAGTACCGAAACCCCGGCACCGCCCGGCAGCAGCGGTCGTATCTGCTCAGCATCGGCGGCATCGTCGAGGATCAGAAGGACACGCCGGTCGGCCACTCGGCTGCGGAAGGCGGCCGCGCGGTCCTCCAGCGTCTGCGGGATCGTGTCGGCGTCCTGCCCGCAGGCGCGCAGCAGCCCGGACAGCACCTCGGAGGGATCGCGTGGCCGGTCGGCGGTCCCCAGCAGCTGTACGTACCACTGGCCGTCGGGGAAGGCCGGCCGCAGCCGATGACCGAGGTGCACTGCCAGCGCCGTCTTGCCCACCCCGGGCAAGCCGGACACGACGACGGGCGCCCCCGCCGGCGGAGCCAGTAACTCCTCAAGGCGACGGACGAGCTCGGCCCGCCCGGTGAAACCCGGCGCAGCCAGGGGAAGCTGGCACTGCACGGCCCAGGCCGCCCCGGTCGGCCGCCGGACGGAGACCTGGGCCGTCGGCGTGCTCAGCTCCGCGTCCCCGCTGAGGATGGCCTGATGCAGGCGCTGCAGCTCCTGTTCCGGGTCGATGCCGAGTTCCTCGGCAAGCGTGCCGCGGAGATGCCGGTAGTGCGCGAGGGCGTCGGCCTGCCGGCCACAGCGGTACAAGGCGAGCATGTACTGGGCGGCCAACCGCTCGTCCAGCGGATGTGCGGCGCTGCGCTCGGCGAGCACGGCGAGCAGCCCGGCGTGTTCACCGAGCCGCAGTCGCAGGTCGGTGCATTCCAGCTCGGCGGCCCGCTGCTCCTTCTGGAGAGTGTCGCGGGCGGCGTTGAACCAGGGGGTGTCCGCAGTGGCGAACGGCGTTCCGTGCCACGTCGCCAACGCCCGCTGGAATGTGGCCGCCGCATCCGAGTCGTCGGCCGCCCGGCGGGCCTCGGCGAGCAGATGGCGGAAGCGATGCACGTCCACCGCCAGTGCGTCAGTGCCAACCGTGTAGCCACCTGATCTGCGACTGATGTCCACGCCTGGGCCCGGCAGCGCGCGGCGCAGCCGGGAGAGGTAGCCGTACAGAGTGTCCTTGGCCCGCCGCGGCGGGTCCTCACCCCACACCCGGTACACCAGCTGATCCGTCGCCACAGTGCGGTTGACGTCCATCAGCAGAGCCGCCAACACGGTCTGCTGGCGGGCAGTCCCGAGATCCACCGGACCCGTACTCGCATGCGCCTCGATGGCTCCAAGCAGTCGGAACTCCATGCCATGCCCCCCGTGCTCCCGCGTTCGGCAACCGGCCTGGTCCGGCTGCCCGGCGTTCAAGTACCCATGCTCACCAGCGGATTCTAGGTTTCTGCAAGGTTCGACGCTGGATCCTTCTCGCACGGTGGACAGCCGCTGCCTCTGTTCGCAGCAGTGCCACAACCCCCGCTTCGACATCGAAAGGACCGCACGCATGATCGCGCTCATGGACCCCGAGGCGGGCACCGAGACCCCCGCCTGTGCCCCGGGCACATCCGCTCCCCGCCCCGCCACGGCGAAGGGCACCCCGGGCGTCGGTTCCCGCCGGTCTGTCTGCTGCCTCGCCACCGCGAAGGGCGGCCCGGGTATCGGTAGCCGCAGGGCTTTCTGCCGCCCCGCCACGGCGAAGAGCGGCTCCGGCATCGGTGGCCGCAGAGCTGTCCCCCGCTCCGCCACGGCGAAGGGCACCCCGGGCGTCGGTTCCCGCCGGTCTGTCTGCTGCCTCGCCACCGCGAAGGGCGGCTCTGGCATCGGTGGCCGCAGGCCTGTCCTCCGTTCCGCCACGGCGAAGGGCGGCCCGAGCGTCGGCGGCCGTTACAAAGGCACCCCGGGCGCCGGGACCCGCGTGCCTGTCCGCTACCCCGCCACCGCGAAGGGCGGCCATGGCATCGGTGGCCGCAGGTCTGTCCGCCACACCGCCACGATGAAGGGTGGAAACCCGGGTCTTGGTACCCGCAGGCCCGTACACCGCCTTGCGACTGCGAAGGGCGGGCCGGGCATAGGCAGCCGCACCCGCGGGTCTGTTCGCTGCCTCGCCAGGCTGGAGACCACCCCGGGCATCGGAAGCCGTAGGCCCGTCCGCCGACCGGCCATTTCGATTGCCGGCGTCGGCATCAGGGGTGGCGTCAGCATTGGCGAACGGTCTCGCAGGTCCCTTCCCGTGGGCCAGGACAGCTTGTAGGCGACGTCGGCTTTGGCTGGTGGCAGCAGACGGGAGGGAACGGATGGGACGTCCGCCGATCACGGTGGAGCGGTGGGAGGGACTGGAGTGCGCCGTGCACCTCGACCTCGTGCTGCCGATGTACAAGGAGATCTGGGCCGACCCGCCGTACTGCGAGGGCCCGAAGGAGATCGCCGAGTTCCTGGACCGCTTCGCGCAGGAGGTCTTTCTTCCCCGCGCCCGCCTCGTCGTCGCACGCTGTGGTGACCTGCCGGTCGGCTACGCCTTCGGCTACCCCCTGCCGCCCGACACCGGTTGGTGGAAGGCGATGGACGAGGAGACGACGCCCGAGTTCACCGCTGAGACGGGTGAGCGCACCCTGGGCATCGTCGAACTCGCGGTCCGCGCCAAGTGGCGGCGGCAGGGGATAGCGGCCGAGCTGCATGCCCATCTGCTGGAGGGCCTGGGCGTGGAGCGTGTCACGCTGGCGATGCGGCCCGAGGCGGAAGCGGCACCGGCGCACGCCGCCTACGCCGCGTGGGGCTACCGCCAGGTCGGCCACTGGCGGCCGGCCGAGGAGGAGCCCGTCTCCCACATCATGCTGTTGACCCTGCCGGTCGCCGCGCACGGGTCCGGTCGGTGACCCGGAACGCGATCGGGATCCGGGAGCTGACCCGGCACTGTCCGCGCACGGGCCGGCCGGGCCTGTGCGCGCTGGACGAGGTGAGCGTGGCCGTCCCGCAGAGTGAGGGGCATGGGCTGCTCGGCCCGAACGACGCGGGCGGGACGGCGTTGTGCCGCGTTCCGTCCACGGTGTTGTTGCCGTCTGACGGCCGCGGCGGGGGCGTGCCGCGTGAGCGGAGGATGGAGCGCGGTACGGGCTCGGGCTCCAGCGCCTGCGGCGCGTCTGGCATCACCGTCCGGGCCGCCCGATGAGCAAGCCGGGGATGAGAGCGGCCGGTCGTCGGGGGAACGCCGGTGACGCGCCGCGCCGGGCGGGACTGCTGCGGGAGCGGGGCTTCCGGCTGTACTGGAGCGCGCAGAGCGTGTCGCTGGTCGGCGACGAGATCAATATCCTGGCGATCCCGCTGGCTGCTGTGCTGTTGCTGGACGCGGGGGCAGCCGAGATGGGGTGGCTCACGGCAGTGGCGCTGCTGCCGTCGTTGCTGCTGTCGATACCCGGCGGGGCGTGGGCGGACCGGCAGACCAACCGGCGCAGGGCGATGATCGTCGCGGATGTCGGGCGGTTCGCCGCGGTCGCCTCCGTACCGCTGGCTTATGCCTGCGGGGCGCTGACGCTGGCTCACCTGTTCGTGACGGAGTTCGTCGTCGGGGCGCTCACTGTCTTGTTCCGGGTCTGCAATCACCACGTGTACGCGTCCGTGGTCGCCGCGGAGCGGTACGTGGACGGCAACGCGCTGCTCTCCGGGAGCAGGTCGGCGGCCGCGGTCGCCGGGCCGAGCACCGGTGGGGCGTTGGTTCAGGCGCTGTCGGCGCCGTTCGCACTGCTGGTGGACGCCATGACCTATCTGGTGTCGGCGGTGTGCCTGGGAAGCATCAGGGCGCGGGAGGCGCCGCCCGCGCCCCGTGAGACGGGCGGGCTGACGGCCGGGCTGCGGTGGGTGACGGCGAACCGCACCCCGGGCCTGCTGCTGGCGGGGGTGTCCATGCTGAGTCTGTGCCACACCTTCCTGATGACGCTGTTCGTGCTGTACGGGGCCACCGAGCTGGGGCTGACGGCCGGGGTGTTGGGCGTGGTGGTCGCCGCGTTCGGGCTCGGTGGGCTGGCCGGTGCGTACGCCGCGCCGCGTGTGGTGCGGCGGATCGGCGTCGGCCCGGCCGTCGTGACGGGCTTCCTGTGGTTCAGCCTGCCTATGCTGCTGGTGCCGCTGGCCGAGGGCCCGGTGCCGTTGGTGATCGCGGCGCTGGTCGCTTCGCAGCTCGGCGCCGGCTGCGGGGTCGCGGTCCTGGACATCTCGGCCAACAGCTATCTGATCGCCGTCATCCCGCCCACGCTGCGCTCCCGCGTGATGGGCGTGGTCCAGACAGCCAACTTCGGAGTTCGGCCGATCGGTGCGGTGCTGGCCGGCACGCTGGGCGCCGCGCTCGGCCTGCGGCCGACCCTGTGGATCGGCACGGCGGGTGCCGTGCTCAGCGTGCTGTGGGTCCTCGCGTCCGGGTTGCTCCGCGTCCGGGAACTTCCCGAGACCACCACGCCAGGTATGGAAGAGCATGAAAAGGCGGGGGTTTGACTACCGCACGGTGCCGGTCGGAAAAGGTCCAGAGAGCGGCTGCCGCGGGCCGGTACGGGCTGCTGACGAGCTGGGTGTGGGAAGGCGACGGCGGGCCAAGGTCGGCGGTTGCCGGCTGCGGGGTGCAGATCTTCGGTGGGTCTTGACCCCGGATCCCGGACACGGGTTATGCGGCTGGTGTCAGCGTACCGGAGACCTGAAGATCACCAAGTTCCGACAGGACAGCCACTACCTCAGCCCCACCTGGGAACGGGTCCACAAACCGATCCGCCCCCACGACGAGGGCCTCAGCGGTCGCCTCAAGAGCGCCGACATGGACATCGGCGACCCCATACACCGCCGAACACCCGGCCAGGTTGCCCAGACGATCCTCATCGCACTCATGGTGACCACCGGAAACCCGGGCATCCTGGAAACCTGGCTTCACGAGCGCGCCGGCAGCCGACTCTCCGGCACCGACTTCGAGTCCATTCCGGCTGCCCCAGGTCGCGACCTGTCTTCCGCCCCCACACCACTCGACACGGGGCGGCATCCGCCGGCCAACCTCTGATCGGGCAGCGTCACAGCCTCGCAGCACCATCACCAGCCCCGGGCGACCGGGGCCGGTTCGCATGCCTCGGCAGCGACCAGGCATCTGCCGAGCGACCCGCCGGACCCGATGCGCCACCATCCACCACCCCGAACAGGCGTCGAACGATCCCCGAAACGACGAAGATCCCGCCCGATCTTGCGATCGGACGGGATCTCGTCACCATTCCTGAGCTGACTCGAGAACAGTCGGTTGTGGACCTGAGGGGATTTGAACCCCTGACCCCCTCGATGCGAACGAGGTGCGCTACCGGACTGCGCTACAGGCCCCTGCAACGGGTGAAACCCTAGCATCCCCACCGCCGTGCGCGGAAATCCGTTCCCCGCTGGTCATGCCCCGGACCGGCCGCCGGGGAAGGAGCCGGGGAGGGGCGGGGCGGACGGGTCACTCGTTGGCGGCGCGCGGGCGGTCCTCGTCGGCGTACTGGTCGAACAGCGGGGTCTGGCTGCGCCGGGCGGAGGACCGGTCGGACCGGCTCCGGTCGGACCGGCCGGACGGCGCGGCGGGCGCCTGGGCCGAGGTCGGGGCCGGCGTCGGGGCCGTGGCGGAGCGGGCCGAGCTCCAGGTGTCCGGGGCGTCCAGGTTCACGCCGTCGGCGGTGCGCGGGGCGACCGGGGCGTTGACGTAGGTGGGCAGCGGTACGGGCGTGGGCTCCCAGCCGCCGTCCGCCGAGCCGGGGGTACGCTCGCGCCGCTGGGAGTCCACCCACTCGGCGTGGTCCGTCTGCTCCACCAGGGCCCGCCGCTCGGCGGCGGCTCTCGGGTCGGTGTCGGGGACGGGCGCGGGCGCGGAGGCGGGTGCGGCCTCGGCCCCGGGCTTCGACTGCTGCTCCGGGGCGGTCGGCGGCGCGGCGGCCCGGTCGGCACGGGCGGCCCGGTTCTCGCGCAGCCGGCGGGCGGCGGCCTCGGCGCGGCGGCGGTCCATGACGACGACGAAGCGGCGGCGCTCCTGGGCCCGCATATGGGCGATGTACGCGCTCAGCAGCCCGGCCGGGATGGCCGGGGCCCACAGGAAGGCGACCCCGCCGACCGCGGCGACGATCGCGCCGAGCGTGAAGGCGAGGAAGAGCCCCATGGTGGTACGGCGGCGGCGGGCCAGCAGTCTGGCCCGCTTGCGGCGGCCCGGGTCGCCGGCGCGGTCACCGCGGCCGGTGCGTCCGGCGCGCTCCGGGTGCGGGCGCACCTGGGTGAGGGCCTCGGCGCGGCTGATCGCCGTGCGGGAGAGGATCTCGTGGTGTTCGGTCACGGGGTCGGCGAGGGCGCGGACGTCCACACCCGCCACACCGTCGGCGGGCAGGCTCGTGGCGTCGTCGTCGGTGCCCGCCCCGCTGACCGCGAGGTCGCCCTCCTCGCGCCCGGCCGCCTCCAGCTCCCTGGCGCAGCGGCGCTCCATGGCCGCTCGGCCGGAGAGCAGCCGGATGGCGGTGCTGAAGCGCTCCGTCGGACGGGCTTCGTTGAGCTCGTCCTGCCGACGGAGCCACATCGGCACGAGGTAGGCGGCCCAGGCCCCGACGATGACTGCGTAGATGAGGCCGCTGCTGCTCACCCCCCACACGGTAGAGGGATTTCCCGGGAGCCATAGGCCAATTGGCGCGGTGTGTCGCACGATCTGGCTGATATCTCTACCGTTTTTTGTGTTTGTCGGATCACTTTTCCGCAATTATGTACGACGAGTAATCAGGAGGTCGCCGCCGGACAGGGAAATCGAACATTTATTTTATTTTCGCGGCGCACCTGGCCTGGACCTCCGGTGCCAGCGGTGCAGCAGCCCCTCGGGGACGTCCTCCGTCGTCAGCGCGTACACCAGATGGTCCCGCCAGGCGCCGTCGATGTGCAGATAACGCGGCCGGAGCCCCTCCTCGCGGAATCCGAGTTTCTCCACCACCCGGCGGCTCGGCCCGTTCTCGGGACGGATGCAGACCTCGATCCGGTGCAGTCCGACCGTGCGGAAACAGTGGTCCACGGCGAGCGCGACCGCCGTCGGCATCACCCCGCGCCCGGCCACCTCGTGGTCGACCCAGTAGCCGATGTGGCCCGAGCACATCGACCCCCAGGTGATCCCGGCGACCGTCAGCTGACCGGCCAGCCGCCCCTGGTATTCGACGACGAACGGCAGCATCCGGCCCGCCTGCGCCTCCGCCCGCAGGTGACGCACCATCTGCCGGTACGTCGGGCGGCGCGGCGGCAGCCGGCCGGGCAGGGCGGGCGGGACGGTGGCCTCCCAGGGGCGCAGCCACTCACGGTTCCGGTGGTTGACCTCGCGCCAGGCGCGGTGGTCGCGCAGCCTTATGGGACGGAGGGCGACGTCCCCGTCCGCCAGTTCGACCGGCCAGAACGCGTTCAGCTCTGGTCCTTCCTGGGATGGTCCCCGCCGTGGAGCTGGTCCACGGCGTGCACCAGCAGCTTCTCCAGGACGGCCAGCCCGTCGCGCACACCGCCGGCGGAGCCGGGGAGGTTGACGATCAGTGTGGTGCCCGCGACCCCCGCGGTGCCGCGCGACAGCGCGGCGGTGGGGACCTTGGCGAGGCCGGCCGCGCGGATCGCCTCGGGGATGCCGGGGATCTCGTGGTCCAGTACGGAGCGGGTCATCTCCGGGGTGCGGTCGGTCGGGGAGATGCCGGTGCCGCCGGTGGTGAGCACCACGTCGTAGCCGTCGGCGACCGCCTCGCGCAGCACCCCGGCCACCGGCTCGCCGTCCGGGACGACGCGCGGCCCGTCGGTGGCGAAGCCCAGCCCCGCCAGGGCCCCGGCCAGCAGCGGCCCGGTGGTGTCGGCGTAGACGCCCGCGGCGGCGCGGTTGGAGACGGTGACGGCCAGGGCGCGGCGTACGGGGGACGGGGAACCCGGGTTCACGACCGGCTCCAGTCCCCGGAGGCGCCCCCGGTCTTCTCCTCCACCCGCACTTCCGTGATGACGGCGCCCTTGTCCACCGCCTTGACCATGTCCACGACGGTGAGGGCCGCCACCGACACGGCCGTCAGCGCCTCCATCTCCACCCCCGTGCGATCGGTGGTGCGCACCGTCGCTGTGATCTCCACCGCGTCGTCCGCCACCACCAGGTCCACCTTGACCCCGGACAGTGCCAGCGGGTGGCACAGGGGGACGAGGTCGGGGGTGCGCTTGGCGCCCATGATCCCGGCGATCCGGGCGGTGGCCAGCGCGTCACCCTTCGGCACGCCCGCGCCGCGCAGCAGCTCCACCACGCGCGGCGCGACGAGCACCCGGCCGGTGGCGCGGGCGGTACGGGTGGTGACGTCCTTGGCCGAGACGTCGACCATCCGGGCGGCCCCCGTCTCGTCGACGTGGGTGAGGCGCCCGGCCGGGCCGGCCGGCTCGCCGGGACCGCCGGGCGGACTGCCGGTGGTGCTCCCCTGCTGCGCGCTGCTCATCACTCTCCTGTGCGGCGATCCGTGCCGGTCGACTGCCGATCAGCTGCCGTACAACTGCCGAACGACAACCGACAACGGTACCCGCAGGCGCCGAGGGCGGTCGGCTCAGTCCAGGAGCACGACCTCCAGTTCGTCGCCCCGGGCTACCCCGGTGGTCTGCTCGGGTACCACGATCAGCGCGTCGGCACGCGCCAGGGAGGCCGTCAGGTGGGAACCCGCGCCACCGGCCGGGCGTACCGTGCCGGTCTCCTCACCGGGGGCCGGCGGGGTGTACCGGCCGCGCAGGAACTGCCGTTTGCCGCCGGGGGAGGTGAGCGGCCCGTCGCACTCGACGCGGGCGCGGACCGTCGGGCGGGAGACGGGCTCCAGACCCATCAGGGCGCGCAGGGCGGGCCGGACGAACAGTTCGAAGGAGACGTAGGAGCTGACCGGGTTGCCGGGGAGGGCGAACAGAGGGGTGCCGTCGGGGCCGACCAGGCCGAAGCCCTGCGGCTTGCCCGGCTGCATCGCCAGCCGGCGGAACTCCACACCGCGGGCGGGGGCGGGGGCGGGGGCGGGGGCGGACTCAGGCTCGGGTTCGGGCTCGGGTCCGGGTCCGGGTCCGTCGGCGTCGGCGGGCCCGGCGGAGTCCCCGTCCCCGGGGCGGGCCGGTTCGGCACCGCCCAGCGCCGTACCCGCCAGGTCGGACAGCGCCTCCTTCACCACGTCGTACGCCCCCACGCTCACCCCGCCGCTGGTCACCACGGCGTCGGCGCGCACCAGCTGGTCCTCGATCACCTCGCGCAGCGCGGGCGCGTCGTCGGCCACCGCGCCGACGCGGTAGGCGATGGCGCCCGCGGCCCGGGCGGCGGCGGTCAGGGCGAAGCTGTTGGAGTCGTGGATCTGCCCGTGGCCCAGCGGCGAGCCGGGCGGGACCAGCTCGCTGCCGGTGGAGAGCACCACCACGCGCGGGCGCGGCCGTACGGTGACGGTGCCGTGGCCGATGGCGGCCAGCAGACCGATCTGCGCCGGGCCCAGCACGGTGCCGGCGGTCAGCGCGACCGAGCCGGCGCGTACGTCGCTGCCCTTGTCCCGCACGTACTGCCGGGGTTCGGCGGGCCGGTGGACACGGACCTCGCCGCCCGCCCCGGACGGGTCGGCGCGGTGGGCGGCCATGGCGTCGGCGGGGCCGCCGCCGGTGCCGCCGTCGGTCCACTCCACGGGAACGACGGCCTCGGCGCCGGGCGGCAGCGGGGCGCCGGTCATGACCCGGGCCGCCTGGCCCGGGCCGACCTCCGGCGCCCGCCCGGTGCCCGCCGCCGCGTCCCCGACGACCTGGAGCACCGCCGGGTCGTCCTCGCTCGCCCCGGCCACGTCGGCGACCCGCACGGCGTAGCCGTCCATGGAGCTGTTGTCGAAGGGCGGCAGGGAGACGGGCACCAGGACGTCCTCGACGAGGACGCAGCCCTGGGCGTCGAGCAGTTGCAGCTCGATCGGCTCCAGGGGCCGCACCGACCGCAGGATGTCGGCCAGGTGCTCGTCGACGGACCAGGTCTCGCTCAAGTCCTACAGCTCCTTGTTCACGAAGTCGCTCAGCCAGGCCCGGAACTCCGGGCCGAGGTCCTCGCGCTCGCACGCCAGCCGGACGATGGCCCGCAGGTAGTCGGCGCGGTCGCCGGTGTCGTAGCGGCGGCCCTTGAAGACCACGCCGTGCACCGGCCCGCCGATGGCGGGGTCGGCGGCCAGCGTCTGGAGGGCGTCGGTGAGCTGGATCTCGCCGCCGCGGCCCGGCTCGGTCCGGCGCAGCACGTCGAAGACGGCCGGGTCCAGGACGTAGCGGCCGATGACGGCGAGATTGCTGGGGGCGTCCTGCCGGGACGGCTTCTCCACCAGGTCGGAGACCTTCACCACGTCGTCGTCGCCGGTGGGCTTGGCGACCGCGCAGCCGTAGAGGTGGATGTTCTCCGGCTCGACCTCCAGCAGCGCGACGACACTGCCGCCGTAGGAGGCCTGCACCTCGATCATCCGGGACAGCAGCGGATCGCGCGGGTCGATCAGGTCGTCGCCGAGGAGGACGGCGAAGGGCTGGTCGCCGACGTGCGGGGCGGCGCACAGCACGGCGTGGCCCAGGCCCCTGGGATCGCCCTGGCGCACGTAGTGGATGGTGGCCAGGTCGGTGGACTCCTGGACCCGGGTGAGCCGGTCCTCGTCGCCCTTGCTCCGCAGGACCTCCTCCAGCTCGTAGTTGCGGTCGAAGTGGTCCTCCAGGGGGCGCTTGTTGCGGCCGGTGACCATGAGGACGTCGGGGAGCCCGGCGGTCACGGCCTCCTCCACCACATACTGGATCGCGGGCTTGTCGACGACCGGCAGCATCTCCTTGGGAGTCGCCTTCGTGGCCGGCAGGAACCTGGTACCGAGCCCGGCGGCCGGGACGACGGCCTTGGTGATCCGTGCACGTGAGGTAGTCATGTCAGCACCATATCCGTTGACCGGACGCACAACCCGCAGGTCCGGCGGGTCCGCCGCGATCCACGGCCGGCCGTCCACGGACGGTTCCGCGGAAGGGCGAGAGGAAGCGATCACCATGGGCGAGGGCGGCACCGCCGCGGACAAGCGCGCGCTGCGGCGCGCCCTGCTGGCGGCGCGGGCGGCGCTGCCGGAGGAGGAGCTGCGGCGGGCCGCCGGGGCGGTCGTCCGGCACGCCCTGGGGCTGGCCGAGCTGACCGGCGCGCGCGCCGTGGCGGCGTACGTCCCGGTCGGCCGCGAGCCGGGGAGCCCGGAGCTGCTGGACGCGCTGCGCGGGCGCGGCGTACGGGTGCTGCTGCCGGTGCTGCTGCCCGACGACGACCTGGACTGGGCGGTGTACGAGGGCCCCGGCTCCCTGGCACGGGCCGGCCGGGGGCTGCTGGAGCCCACCGGTCCCCGGCTGGGACCGTACGCGGTGACGGCGGCCGGCGCCGTACTGCTGCCGGGGCTGGCCGTGGACCGGCGCGGGACGCGGCTGGGGCGGGGCGGCGGCAGCTACGACCGGGTGCTGGCCCGCCTGGAGGCCGCCGGTGCCGCCCCGGCCCGGGTGGTGCTGCTCCACACCGGCGAGCTGCTGGCGGAGGAGGTGCCCGCCGAGCCCCACGACCGGCCGGTGCACGCCGCGGTGACCCCCGAGGGGGTGCACCGCTTCACGGCGTGACCCGGGCGTCCGCGTCCGGTCAAGTCAGGTCAGGGCTCGGGGGTGAGGGCCATCTTGTCCTCGGTGGCCTTCTCCACGGCCTCCTCGCCGAACGGCCAGTCCAGCATCTCCCCGTCGGCCCACAGGTCCGTCTGGTCGATGTAGTTCGAGTGGTAGGCGTGGCCGGAGGCGCCGGTGAGGTTGATCCAGCGGGACTCGTCGAGCCTGGCCATGTTGACCACCATGCGCATCGACGGCACCCAGACCACCTCGTAGCCGCCGGCCGCGTTCCAGCCGGTGGCGTTGACGGCCGCCTCGCCGCCGCCCAGGTTCCACGGGCCGCGGTTGAGCAGGTGCTGGACGAAGCCCGGGCCCTCGGTGCCCAGCGTCTGGTTCTTCAGCATCAGCCGGTGCAGGCGGCCCCAGCTCCAGGTGTCGATGTCCTTGCCGAGCTTGGTGGTCAGCTCCCAGCGGGCGTCCTTCATGGCGCGGGCCAGCAGCTCGTCGCGGTCGCCCGCGTCGGCCTCGTACCGGCTGCCGGGGGTCCACCAGCCGCTGGTGGGCTCGTCCAGCAGGTTCTCCACGACCTCGTACCAGCGGTCGCCGCCGTCCGGCTGCGCGGTCTCCGGGCTCCGCATGCCGCACTCGCGGACGGTGCGGACGGTGCCGTCGAGGTCCTCCAGGGGGCCGGACTCGTCGGCCGGGCGGACGCGCAGGCACTCGCCCTCGACCCGGACCTCCTTGGGGAGCTTGTTGCCGAAGGAGAGCTTGAGGAGGTTGCGCCACACGCCGTTGAAGTAGGCGGCGGGGGCCGAGTCGGCGTCCTGGGTGTAGTCCCAGCCCTCCAGCAGCTCCTGCGCCTCGCGGACGTAGGGGTCCTTGACGTCGATCTTCAGCAGGTGGGGCACCAGGACGGCGGCTATCTCGCTGCTGTTGTCGAGCTGCATGGTCGCCATGTCCTCGGTGGAGACCCTGCCGCCGTCCTTGATCTTCAGCAGGATGAGTTCCTCGATCCGCTGGCTGCGCGCGCCGTAGCCCCAGTCCTCGGTGAGCAGGTAGGGGTATTTCTCCGCGTCGATGACGGCCTGGTTGGCGGTGACGATGTAGCCGCGCTCGGGGTTGTACTCCCAGGGCAGTTCGGCCTGCGGGATGTGGCCGGTCCACTCGTAGTCCGGGTCCCAGCCGGGCGCCGGGTAGCGGCCGTCGCCCTTGCCGCGGATCGGGATGCGGCCGGGGGCCTGGTAGCCGATGTTGCCCTCGGTGTCGGCGTAGAGCAGGTTCTGGGAGGGGACGGCGAAGTCGGCGGCGGCGGCGCGGAACTCCTCGAAGTCCCCCGCCCCGTTGAGCTTGAAGACGGCGTCCATGGTGTTGGACGGCTCCAGCGCGGTCCAGCGCAGCGCGACGGCGTAGCCCTTGCCGCGGTCGGGCGCCCGGTCGCCGACGGGGGCGTGGTCGCCGACGGTGCCCAGTTCCGCGCTGCGGTCGGAGACGATCGGGCCGTGGCGGGTGGAGCGGACGGTGATGGTGCGGTCCTTGCCGCCGGCGACCTTGATGGTCTCCTGGCGGGTCTCGTACGGGATCCGCTTCCCGTCGTAGAGGTACTTGCCGTCCTCGATCTTCTCCAGGTACAGGTCGGTGACGTCGGCGCCGAGGTTGGTGAAGCCCCAGGAGATGTCCTGGTTGTGGCCGATTATCACGCCGGGCATGCCGGAGAAGGTGAAGCCCGCGACGTCGAAGGGGCAGTCCTCGCCGACCTCGTTGCAGTGCAGGCCCATCTGGTACCAGATGGAGGGCAGCTGCGGGGCCAGGTGCGGGTCGTTGGCCAGCAGGGGCTTGTCGGTGGTCGTGTGCTTGCCGTGGACGACCCAGGAGTTGGAGCCGATGCCGCTGCCGTTGGGGCCGAGCAGGGCGGGGAGCCGGTCGAGGACGTCGGAGAGGCCGGTGAGCTGCGTCCGTACGCCGTCGGGGGTGCCGGTGCCGTCGGCGGACCCGTCCGCAGTGCCGGTGCCCTGGGTTCCGGTGCCGTCGGCGGACCCGTCCGCAGTGCCGGTGCCCTCACCGGTGCCCCCGTCCGCCTCCCCGCCGGGAGGAGCCTCGCTCTCGGGGTCGAAGGCCTCCTGGGCGGGGTCCACCGCGCCCTCCCGGACGATCGGCTTGTTCTCCTCGTACGGGTAGTCCGGGTACAGCTCCTCGATCTGCCGCTCCTCCAGCCGGCCGGCGAGGAGGGCGCGGTCGATCTCGTCCTGCATGTTGCCGCGCAGGTCCCAGGCCATGGCCTTGAGCCAGGCGACGGAGTCCACCGGCGTCCACTCCTGCGGCGCGTAGTCGTTGACGAGGCCGAGGGCGGCGTACTCCAGGGAGAGCTCCGCGCCGCCGCGGTCCGCGAGGTAGGAGTTGACCCCCTCCGAGTACGCCAGCAGGTACTTCCTCGTCGTCTCCGACAGCTTGCTCTCGTACTCCTCCTCCGCCACCTTCCGCCAGCCCAGGGTGCGCAGGAAGGCGTCGGTCTCGACCTGGTCCTCGCCGAACATCTCCGACAGCCGGCCGGCCGTCAGATGCCGCCGTACGTCCATCTCCCAGAAGCGGTCCTGGGCGTGGACGTAGCCCTGGGCCCGGAAGAGGTCCTCGGCGCTGTCGGCGTAGAGCTGGGGTATGCCGTGGCCGTCGCGCTTGACGGTCACCGGGGCGGACAGGCCGTCCAGCTGGAGCGAACCGGTGGTCTGCGGGAAGGACGCGCGGACGGTGTCCACGCCCCAGTACGTCCCGTAGCCGAGACCCGCCACGAGCAGCAGCACGACTGCGATCACGGAGAAACGGGCGCGTCGTGAGGTCTTCTTGGCGGGCATCGCTGTCCTTCGCGGGCAGGGTGGGACCAGGAGTGCTGGAGCAACCATAGGACGAGACAGGCCCCGGGTCGGCAGGGAGCCCGGGCAACAGGGCGGCGACCTTCAAGCAATGGTAAATTGTTAGGCAGACAAATGACTTTCGGCGGTCGGAGTCCGGCCGTTTCACCCCTTATGAACGTTCCGCACGCCCGTTCCGCGGGCCCGTCCCGGACGCCCGCCCCGGTACGCCCGCCCGTACGCACGGAAGGACCCGCCCTCTGACTGTCGACCGCCTCAACGAACTCATGCTGATCGGCTCGCTCGTCCTGCTCGTCGCCGTCGCGGCGGTCCGGCTCTCCTCGCGCACCGGCCTGCCCAGCCTGCTGATCTATCTGGGGCTCGGCATCGCCCTCGGGGAGAACGGGCTGGGCATCAGCTTCGACGACGCCGAACTGACCCAGGTGCTCGGCTACGCCGCTCTCGTGGTGATCCTCTCCGAGGGCGGGCTGAGCACCAAGTGGCGCGACATCCGCCCGGTCGCCTCCTCCGCCGCCGTGCTGGCCACCGTGGGAGTCTGCATCAGCGTCGTGATCACCGCGGCGGGCGCCCACTACCTGGTGGGGCTGGACTGGCGGCTGGCGCTGATCATGGGTTCGGTCGTCTCCTCGACCGACGCGGCGGCGGTCTTCTCGGTCCTGCGCCGGCTGCCGCTGCCCCGGCGGCTGGCCGGGACGCTGGAGGCGGAGTCCGGGTTCAACGATCCCCCGGTGGTCATCCTGGTCGTCGCCTTCTCGATGGCCGGGCCGGTGGACTCCTGGTACGTCCTGCTCGGGAACATCGCGCTGCAGCTGGCCATCGGTCTGGTGGCCGGGATCCTCGTCGGAAAGCTCGGCGAGTACGCACTGCGGCACGTGGCCCTGCCGGCCTCGGGCCTGTACCCGATCGCGGTGCTGGCGCTGTGCGTCCTGGCGTACGCCGGGGGCACCCTGGCGCAGGGCAGCGGCTTCCTGGCGACCTACATCTGCGGGATCGTCCTGGGCAACGCCAGGCTGCCGCACCGGCCGGCCACCCGCGGTTTCGCGGACGGCATGGCGTGGATCGCGCAGATCGGGCTGTTCGTCCTGCTCGGGCTGCTGGCCACCCCGTCGGAACTGCTGGACGACTTCGGGGCCGCCCTGGTCATCGGCCTGGTGCTGACCCTGGTGGCCCGGCCGGTGTCGGTCGTGCTGTGCACGCTGCCCTTCCGGCTGCCCTGGCGGGCACAGGCGCTGATGTCGTGGGCGGGGCTGCGCGGCGCCGTACCGATCATCCTGGCGACGATCCCCATGTCCTCCCCCGGGCGGGACAGCGACCGGATCTTCAACATCGTCTTCGTCCTGGTCATCGTCTTCACCCTGATCCAGGGGCCGACCCTGCCCTGGGTCGCACGGAAGCTGGGCCTGGGCGGGAACGAGGAGGCGATGGACCTGGAGATCGAGTCGGCCCCGCTGGAGCGGCTGCGCGGCCATCTGATCTCGGTCGGCATCCCGCGGGGGTCGCGGATGCACAACGTGGAGGTCGGCGAGCTCCGGTTGCCGAAAGGAGCCGCGGTCACCCTGATCGTGCGGGGGGACAGCAGCTTCGTACCGGGACCGACGACCGTTCTGCGGCACGGCGACGAGCTGCTGGTGATCGCCACCGACGAGGTGCGCGAGGCCGCCGAGCGGCGGCTGATGGCCGTGGGGCGCGGCGGCAAGCTGGCGGGCTGGCTGGGGGCGGCGGGCAGCACGGCGCTGGGCGGCTCCCGGCGCTGAGGCACCCGCCCGTCCCGGCCGGCTGCCCGTCAGCCCGGCCGGGACGTCCGCGGCCCGCCCGCCTCCCCTGCCCGCCGGTGGGCGGTGGGTTAACCTGAAACCCGACTTCGTCCGACTTCCGGAGCTCCGACTCCGCCTGATGCAGGGCTGACGCGACCGCCCGGCCGCCCGGCAGTGTGCCGCGCCCGCGGTTCCCGCGTGAGAGGACAGCCCTCGGCCGCCCCCGCGCGGCCGCCGTACGCCCGCCGTACGGCGCCCGGGGCGCGCTACCAGGCGGCAGAAAGGTCAGGTCGTGACCACCACGGTCACTTCCTCGGTCAACCCTGAACCGGATCCCCCCGGCGCGTCCGGCGGCCCCTCCCGGGGCCCCTCCCGGAAGGCCGGCTACCGGGAACTGCTGCGCACACCCGGCGCCTGGACGTTCCTGGTGCCCGGCTTCCTGGCCCGCCAGCCGTTCGCGATGCTGACCCTGGGCATCGTGCTGCTGGTCGAGGACACCACCGGCTCGTTCGGCGCGGCGGGCACGGTGTCCGCGACCGCCGGGGTCGCGATGGCCCTGTGCGCGCCGCGCGCCGGACGGCTCGCCGACCGCTTCGGCCAGCGCGCCGTCCTGCTGCCCGGCATCGCGCTGCACGCCGCCTCCGTCGCCCTGCTGGTCTCGCTGGCCCTGTCCGGGGCCCCGCTGTGGGCGCTGCTGGTGACGGCCGTGCCCACCGGCGCCTCGGTGCCGCAGGTCGGCCCGATGGTGCGGGCCCGCTGGGCGCACCTGCTGCGGGACCGCCCCGGGATGCTGCCGACGGCGGCGGCGCTGGAGTCGGTCACCGACGAGCTGACCTTCGTCCTCGGCCCGGTGCTGGCCACCGCGCTGTGCACCGGGGTGCATCCGGCCGCCGGGCTGGCCGCGGAGGGCGTCCTCACCGTCGTCGGCGGGCTGCTCTTCGCGGCGCGGCGCCGTACCCAGCCACCGGCTCACCGCCGCACCCGGGGCGCCGCGGGCGCCGGGACGGACGGCGGTCCGCACGCGTCGGCGCTGTCGGTGCCGGGCGTACGGGTGCTGATCGTCGCCTTCCTGGGCGTCGGCGCGGTGTTCGGCGGCATGCAGGTGTCACTGGCCGCCTACACCGAGCACATCGGGCAGCCGGGTCTCAACGGCGTGCTGTACGGGATCTTCGCGGCGGGCAACATGCTGGCCGGCCTCGGCTACGGGGCGCTGACCTGGCGGTCGTCCCCGCGGCGGCGGCTGCTGGTCTCGTACGGGCTGCTGGTGCTGGCCACCGCGCCGCTGTGGGCGGTGGACGCGGTGGTGCCGCTGGCCGTTCTCGGGCTGCTGGCCGGCGCGGGCATCGGCCCGAGTCTGATCACCGGTTTCACGCTGGTGGAGCGGCTGACCCCGCCGACCGTCCGCACCGAGGCGTTCACCTGGCTGACCGGGGCGGTCGCGCTGGGGCAGGCCGGGGCGGCGACGGCGGCCGGGCAGCTGGTGGACGGCTTCGGGACGAACGCCGGGTTCGCGGTGCCGCCGCTGGCCACCGCGCTCGCGCTGGTGACCGTCGCGGTACTGCGCGGGCGGCTGGTCCCCGCGGCACCGGACGCCCCGGCGGCGAAGGGGCCGGTCTCCTTCCGTCCGTCCCGCCCGGGGCCCGTCCGGGACCCCGGGCAGGACTCCGGAGGGGACTCCGGAGGGGACTCCGGACGGAGGACGCGGAGCGGGTGACGACACGTGGCGAGGGTCACCGTCGGCCGTCCGCAGTGGACTAAGCCGCCGGAATGCTGCACCATGGTGCGTCGTTAGCACTCCACAGGTAAGAGTGCCAGGAGGAGCAAGTGCCGACCTATCAGTACCAGTGCACCGAGTGCGGCGAGGGCCTGGAAGCGGTTCAGAAGTTCACCGACGACGCGCTCACCGAGTGCCCGAGCTGCGCGGGACGCCTGAAGAAGGTGTTCTCGGCGGTCGGCATCGTCTTCAAGGGCTCCGGCTTCTACCGGAACGACAGCCGCGGCTCCTCGTCCGGCGGCTCGTCGTCTTCGGCCTCGTCGTTGTCCTCGGCCGAGAAGAAGAGCGACAGCTCGTCGTCCTCCTCTTCGTCGGGTTCGTCGTCCTCGTCGAGCGGCTCGTCCTCCAAGGCGGGCTCGACGGCGGCCTGAGGCAGCACGGCGGCTCCACGCCCCGTCCGGCTCCCCAGCGCCGCCGGACCCCGCCGGGCCGCGGCGGGATCCGGTGGGATCCGGTGGGATCCGGTGGCGTACCCGCCGCGCGGGCTAGGGTGACGGCCATGACTTCTCAGGCAGGAAGCGCTCCGCAGGCGGAGATAGGCGTCATCGGCGGGTCCGGGTTCTACTCCTTCCTGGACGACGTGACGGAGCTCACGGTGGAGACGCCCTACGGCCCACCGAGCGACTCCCTCTTCCTCGGCGAGGTCGCCGGGCGGCGGGTCGCCTTCCTGCCCCGGCACGGGCGCAAGCACCACCTCCCGCCGCACCACGTCAACTACCGCGCCAACCTCTGGGCCCTGCGCTCGGTCGGCGTGCGCCAGGTGCTGGGGCCGTGCGCGGTGGGCGGTCTGCGCCCCGAGTACGGGCCGGGCACCCTGGTCGTCCCGGACCAACTGGTGGACCGTACGAAGTCACGCGTCCAGACGTACTACGACGGCGAGGCGCTGGCCGACGGCTCGGTGCCGAACGTGGTGCACCTGACCTTCGCCGACCCCTACTGCGGAGCGGGCCGTACGGTCGCGCTCGCGGCGGCCCGCGGCCGGGGCTGGGAGCCGGTGGACGGCGGCACGATGGTGGTGGTCGAGGGACCGCGCTTCTCGACCCGTGCGGAGTCGCGCTGGCACGCGGCACAGGGCTGGTCCGTGGTCGGGATGACCGGTCACCCCGAGGCCGTCCTCGCCCGGGAACTCGCCCTGTGCTACACCTCGATCGCGCTGGTCACCGACCTGGACGCCGGCGCGGAGACGGGCGAGGGCGTCTCGCACGAGGAGGTGCTCAGGGTTTTCGCGCAGAACGTCGGACGGCTGCGCGAGGTGCTCTTCGACGTGGTGGCCGGGCTGCCGGTGGAGCGGGAGTGCGGATGCGCGGGCGCGCTGGACGGCATGGATCCGGGGATCGCGCTGCCGTAGGGCCGACCCGACTGCCCCACGGACCGCCGTGGGACGGCTGATGGGGCGTGCGGGACGTGTGCGACCCGTGTGGGTGACGGAGTTTTCCACAGCCCGTGGACCGTCCACAGGGTCCGACGGACTCGCGCGGAACCGGCCATCGTGAGGGGGTTCCCTCTCCAAGGCGGTGACCGCGGTGTCCTCCTCCCCCTGCCCCTCCTCTCCGCTCCTCCCCCGGCCCTCTTTCCCTCCGCCGTCCTCCTGTCCGCCTCCTTCCTGTCCCGTGCCGGAGTTCGAACCGGTGCGCACCGGGCGCGGTCTCCTCGGACCGCTGCGGACGGCGGGACGGGGCAGACGTGCGGTGGCCGTCTCCCTCGCCGCGGCCGCCACGGTGGCCGTGGCCTGGGCGCCGCGCGGCGGGCCCGGCGGGGAGTCGGCCCCCTCGGCGCTCCGGCCCGCGGCGGAACGGGCACCGGCACCACCCGCGCCACCCGTACCGCCGGCATCGGCATCGGCCCGGTCCTCGCCCGGGCACGGCGGTGACACGGCGGCCGAGGTCGAGGCCCCGGTGCGGATTCCGGACGCCGCCGTGGTGCGGCTGCTGCGGCCCGGCGACCGGGTGGACGTACTGGCCACCGCCGTCGACGGCACCGCCGCGGGCGTACCGGCCGACCGTCCTGCCCGGACCGTCGCCCGGAACGTGCGGGTGGCCGCCGTTCCCGGTCCCGGTCCGGACGAGCCCGGCTCCGGCGACTCCGGTGCGTCCGGTCTCTCCGGTGCCTCCGGCGAAGAGGCCGGGGCGCTGGTGGTGCTCTCGGTGCCACGGCCCGTGGCGGCCCGGCTCGCCGGGGCCGCCGCACACTCCCGGCTGGCGGTGGTCCTGTGCTGACCTCCACCGATCGGCCGCTCCCGGGGCCCGTCCCGGGCGGACCCGTGAACTGGACAGCCGGCGCGGCGATCATGCAGCGTGTGCTGTGTTCCGCCGGCGAGGGTCGGCGCGCATGTGCAGAGAGGCAGTCCGTTGAGCGAGAAGCAGGGCGTCCTGAACGGGTTCAAGGCCTTCCTGATGCGGGGCAACGTGGTCGGCCTGGCCGTTGCCGTCGTCATCGGAGCGGCCTTCACCAAGATCGTGAACTCGGTCGTGGAGGGCGTCATCAACCCGGTGGTGGGCTCCATCGGGCCCAAGGACCTCGACCGCTACCACTCCTGCCTCCAGGGCCCGTGCGTCGTCGACGAGGCGACGGGTGCGGCCGCCAGCGGCATCACGATCAAGTGGGGCACGGTGCTGAGCGCCTCCCTGACCTTCCTGATCACCGCGGCGGTCGTGTACTTCCTCATGATCGTGCCCATGAACAAGCTCAAGGAGCGGCTGGACGCCCTGGACGCCGAGGAGGCGGCGAAGGCGGCCGCGACGCCCGCCCAGAAGACCGAGGTGGAGCTGCTCGCCGAGATCCGCGACACCCTGGTCGCCCTCCGCGCCGAGCAGGGCGCGACGGCGGGCGCGGCCGGGCCGGGCCCGCAGCGCGGTGCCCCCGGCGGTCCGGGAGCCACTGGCGGCGGCCCGGCGGGAGGCACCGGCCGGTCGTAGTCCGGACATCCCCCGCCGTACACCCGCACCCGTGCCGGTGTCCGCGTCCGCCCCCGCGTTCCTGCCTCACAGATGGTGCGGGGGCTTCTCCTCCAGGAAGCGGGCCAGGTCGGCCGCGTCGCCGCCCGCCGTGTCCGTCCGCTCGCCCCAGCCCCGGTCGGTGTCGTCGCCCGACGGCCGGCTCAGCGGGTCGGTGAAGTCCAGTGCGGAAGCCGGGTCCGCCGGGGCGCGGTGCCCGGGACCGGGAGTGGCGGGGGTGTCCATGCCCCCAGGGTACGGCGGCCCCGGTCCCGGCCCGCCGCCCCGGGAGCGTCGCGGCGGCCACCCCCGGGGCCGTACCGGGGACCATGGCCGGTATGAACACCACGGACAGCACGGGCAGCACGGGAGCAGCGGAGGCCACCGGCCCCCTGGACGCACTGACGGACGTGACGGGACTGCGGGTCGGCCATGCCCGGTACCGGGGCGACGGCCGGCTGACGGGCACGACGGTGGTCCTCGCGCCGGAGGGCGGGGCGGTGGCCGCGGTGGACGTACGGGGCGGCGGCCCCGGCACCCGGGAGACCGACGCCCTCGACCCCCGCAACCTGGTGCAGCGCGTCGACGCCGTGGTGCTGACCGGCGGCAGCGCGTTCGGGCTGGACGCGGCCTGCGGGGTCGTGGACTGGCTGGCGGAGCGGGGCCGCGGCTTCCGGGTCGGCCCCGGACCGGAGCAGGTGGTGCCGGTGGTTCCGGCCGCGTGCCTCTTCGACCTCGGCCGCGGCGGCTCCTGGCGGTCCCGCCCGGACGCCGCGCTCGGCCGCGAGGCGGCCGGGGCCGCCGGCCGTACGGCCCCCGGGAGCCCGGTGCCCCAGGGCTGTGTCGGCGCCGGGACAGGAGCGGTGGCGGGCGGCCTCAAGGGCGGGGTGGGCACCGCGAGCGCGGTCCTGCCCTCGGGCACGACCGTGGGCGCGCTGGTCGTGGTCAACGCCGCGGGCTCGGTGCTCGACCCGGCGACGGGCGCGCTCTACGGCGAGCTGTACGGCGGCGGGCGTCCGGCCCTGCCCCCCGCGGCCGAGCACACCGAGGCGCTGCGCCGGCTGGTCGCCGCCCGGCGGGAGTCCGAGCGCCGTACGGCCGCCTCCGTACGCGCGCCGCTCAACACCACCCTGGCCGTGGTGGCCACCGACGCCGCGCTCTCCCGCGCCCAGGCGCACAAGCTGGCGGGCACCTCGCACGACGGGCTGGCCCGCGCGGTCCGCCCGGTACATCTGCTCACCGACGGGGACACCGTGTTCGCCCTGGCCACCGGGGCCCGGCCGGCGTCCGCGCGGGAGGCGGCCGACGGTTCCGCCACCGGGGAGCCCACCGGGTTCGAGGCCGTCGAGGAGTTCAACGCCGTACTGGCCGCCGGTGCCGACACCCTGACACGGGCCGTGGTGAAGGCGGTGCTGGCCGCGGAGGGCGTGGACGGTCCGGGCGGGGTGTTCCCCGCCTACCGCGACCTCTACGGCCGCCCCCGTTCCTGAGCCGACCACCGGGAGGGCCTCCGGGACCGGAGGCGGCATCCCCTGGGCACGGCAGAGCCCCGGTCACTCGGGGAGTGCCGGGGCTCTGGTCGTGCGGATCGCGCCGGTTCGGCGCGGGTCTTCTGCGGGGGCGTTCCGGGGGCCGGGGTCGCGCGGCACGATGCGTTCCGCCGTGCCCCGTCCGGTCACGCCGCCGCGTCGAAGCCCGTGTCACGAGCCATCTTCTTCAGTTCCAGCAGGGCGTGCTTCTCGATCTGGCGGATGCGTTCCCGCGTCAGGCCGTGCTGCTTGCCGACCTCCGTCAGCGTGCGCTCGCGCCCGTCCTCGATGCCGTAGCGCGCGCGGATGATGGAGGCGGTGCGGTCGTCCAGGCGCCCGATCATGTCCTCCAGCTCCTCACGCCGCAGCATCACGAGCACGGAGTCCTCCGGAGAGGTCGCGGAGGTGTCCTCCAGCAGGTCACCGAACTGCGTCTCGCCCTCGTCGTCCACGGACATGTTGAGGCTGACCGGGTCGCGCGCCCAGTCGAGCACGTCCGTGACGCGCTCGGCCGTCGAGCCAAGCTCCTCGGCGATCTCGGCGGGCTCGGGGTCGCGCCCGTGCTCGCGGTTGAACTCCCGCTGCACACGGCGGATCCGGCCCAGCTCCTCCACCAGGTGGACGGGCAGCCGGATCGTGCGCGACTGGTCGGCGATCGACCGCGTGATGGCCTGCCGGATCCACCATGTCGCGTAGGTGGAGAACTTGAAGCCCTTGCGGTAGTCGAACTTCTCGACGGCCCGCACCAGGCCCGCGTTCCCCTCCTGGATCAGGTCCAGCAGCGGCAGCCCGCTGCGGGGGTAGCGCCGTGCGACGGCGACGACCAGACGCAGGTTGGAGCGGATGAAGACGTCCTTGGCACGCTCGCCCTCGGCGACTATCGCGGCCAGCTCCTCGCGGCTGGCGGTCGCGCTCGGCGAGTCCTCCGAGACGGGCTCGACCTCGCCGTCGAGGATCTGCTGGGCGTACACGCCCGCCTCGATCGCGAGCGAGAGCTCGACCTCCTTGGCCGCGTCCAGCAGCGGAGTGCGGGCGATCTCGTCGAGGTACATGCCGACCAGGTCCCGGTCCGCGACATCCCCCGAGGACGAGGTACGAGCAGTGCGTGCCTCGCCAGTGCCCTTGCTATCGGCCTGACGACGGGCGACGGCACGGGTTGCCATACGTACTCCCTTACGAGTGGTCTACAACTGGTCGGTGGCGGTTCCGGCCACCCGGCGTCTTCTCACTCGGGTGCCCGCTTCGCTGGAAACAACGACTTCAATCCGGACAGAATTCCCAAGCCGCCCATCGACTTTGTCGATCTTGCGGTATCCTGCGCCGCCGCGCGAAGGGGGATTTCCATGGCGGGGAGCGGAGAAGTGCAGGTCAGGGCGGGCGGGGAGGAAGACCTCCCGGAGCTGACCGAGATCTACAACCACTACGTCCGTGAGACACCCATCACATTCGACACCGTTCCCCTCACCGCGGCGGACAGACGTCCCTGGCTGCTCTCCCACCCGGTAGACGGCCCCCACCGCCTCCTGGTTGCCCTGGACACGGGGACGGGCCGGGTACTCGGCTACGCCACCAGCAGCCCGCTCCGCCCCAAGCCCGCCTACTCCACCTCGGTGGAGACCAGCGTCTACCTCTCCCCCACCGCCCGCGGCCGGGGCGTCGGCACCCTGCTCTACAAGCACCTCTTCGAGGCGCTGTCCGGCGAGGACGTCCACCGCGCCTACGCGGGCATCGCCCAGCCCAACCCGGCCTCCGTACGTCTCCACGCCCGTTTCGGCTTCCGCCACATCGGCACCTACGGGGAGGTGGGCCGGAAGTTCGGCCGGTTCTGGGACGTCGCCTGGTACGAGAAGCCGCTGGACTCCTGACCGCCCGCCGCCGACCGCCCGCCGCCGCGCCGGCCCGGCCCGGCCCGGCACCCGGCACACACCGGCCCCCACCGCGAACACCCCCGTCGTCCGCGGTGGGGGCCGGTCACCGGGGCGCGGCGTGCGCACGCGCTCCCGGCCGTCTCCCGCGGGGCCGTCTCCGGACGGCCCGGTCAGTCCGCCTGCCGCAGCGCCTCCAGAGTCGCCGCCCGCCCGGGGAGCCGGGACTCCGCCGGGGCGCGCAGCCCGTCGAGATAGATCTGCAGATGCCGGCCGGAGAACCGCTCCAGCCGCGCGCAGTCCGCGCCGGGCAGCGGCCGGGTGAGCTGTCCCACGGCCATCAGTAGATCGCCGGTGTCGGCGTCCGCGCGGAGCCGCCCGGCCCGCCGCGCCCGCTCGAAGAGCTCCTCGACCGCCCCCTCCAGCCGGCGCCGGGCGGCCAGCAGCCGGGGCTCCTCGCTGTCGAAGTCCGCGTCCAGCAGCGGGCACAGGGCGCCGACACGCTCCTGTGCGGCACCGGTGACGAAGCGGCGCAGCGCCTCGAAGGGATCGACTCCCCCGCCGTCCGGGCCGCACTCCTCCAGGGCCGCCAGCGCCCGGTCCGCGATCCGCTCCACCACGGCGAGCACGACCTCGTACGCGAGGGCCTCCCGGTCCGGGAAGTGCCGGTAGAGGGTGGCGTTGCCGACACCCGCGCGCCGGGCGATGTCGTCGAGCGACGCGTCGGACCCGTACAGGACGAACGCCTGGCCGGCCGCGGCGACGATACGCTCCCGGTTGCGGACCGCGTCCGCGCGCCTGGGCGGGACGGTGCCGCGCGGGGCGGTGGTGCCGGTGGCCGCCATGCCGTCCCCTCTCGCGGGCTCCCGGGGGGCGGGCCCCCGTTCGAATAGGTAACGTCGCAAACGGGGACCGCCTCCCCGGTTGTTCCGCATTCAAATGTGACGCGCGTCACATCACGGCGCGCTCGCCGTCCGCCGCCCACCACCCGTCTCCCGGCCCGTCGTCCACACCCCTGGCCGCCCGCCCGGCACGCTGCGACGATGTGCCCGCCACAGCTCCACGACCCGTACGCCGCCCACCCTCCCCCTGTGAGGAGAGCCCCGAATGCCGCAGCCCGCACCCCCTTCCCGCAGACAGGCCCTCGCCACCGGCCTGCTCGGCGCCACCGCGGCCCTGACCGCCTCCGCCGCCCTGGCCTCCCCTGCGGGTGCCGCCCGCGTCGACCGCTCCCGGGGCGTACGGGCCAGGGCACGGGCCGTCCTGCGCCGCATGTCGCTGGAGGAGAAGGTCGGGCAGCTGTTCGTCGTCGAGGTGTACGGCCGGTCCGCCGACGAGCCCGCCGCCGGCAACCGCGCCCTGTACGGCGTGGACACCCCCGCCGAGGTGATCGCCAAGTACCTGCCCGGCGGCGTCATCTACTTCGACGCCCGGCGCGGCCCCGACAACGTCTCCGACCCGCGCCTGACCGCCCGCCTCTCCAACGGGCTCCAGCGCGCCGCCCGCACCCGCGGCGCCCGCGTACCGCTGCTGATCTCCGTCGACCAGGAGGGCGGCAGCGTCGTCTACCGGCTCACCGAGCCCGCCACCCTGCTGCCCGGGAACATGGCGCTGGCGGCCGGCCGGTCGGCGGCCGACACCCGGCGCTCGGCCGAGATCCTCGCCCGGGAGCTGGCCGCGCTGGGCATCACCCAGAACTACGCGCCCGTCGCCGACGTCAACGTCAACCCCGCCAACCCGGTCATCGGCGTCCGCTCCTTCGGCTCCGACCCGGGGCTGTGCGCGGAGCTGACCGCCGCCTCCGTACGCGGCCACCACCGCGGCGGTACCGCCTCCGCCGCCAAGCACTTCCCCGGCCACGGCGACACCGACACCGACAGCCACACCGGACTGCCGCGGATCGACCACACCCGCGAGGAACTGGACCGCATCGACCTGCCGCCCTTCCGGGCCGCCGTCGCCGCCGGGGTCGACACGATCATGACCGCCCACATCGTGGTCCCGTCCCTGGACCCGTCGGGCGTCCCGGCCACCATGTCGCACCCGATCGTCACCGGCCTGCTCCGCGAGGAGCTGGGCTTCGACGGCCTGATCGTCACCGACGCCCTGGACATGCGCGGCGCCGCCGGGCAGTTCCCGCCGGACGTGGCCCCGGTCCGGGCCCTGCAGGCCGGGTGCGACCAGCTCGTCCTGGCCCCCGAGACGGACACCGCCCACGGCGCCGTCCTGGCCGCCGTCCGCGGCGGCGAGATCCCCCTCTCCCGGCTGGACGCCTCGGTGGAGCGCATCCTGGTCCACAAGATCCGCCGCGGCCTGCTGGCCCATCCGTACGTGGACGAGGAGCGCGCCGTCCGCGCCGTCGGCAGCGCCCGCCACCGCGCCGACGCCCAGGCGATCACCGACCGTACGGTCACCCTCGTCCGGAACCACGGCGGCCTCCTCCCCCTCTCCCCCGCAGCCCGCTCGGTGCTGGTCACCGGCTGGGGCACCGAGACCACCCGCACCCTGGCCGACGCCGTCGCCGACCGCCCCGGCCAGACCGCCACCGTCCTGGAGACGGCAGCCGTCCCCGCCGACTCCCTCATCGCCGCGGCCGTCTCCGCCGCCGCGGACCACGACGCGGTGCTCGTCTCCGTCAACGCCGCCGCGGCCGGCTCCGAGCAGGGCGCCGCCCAGGCCGCGCTGGTCCGGGCCCTGACGGACACCGGCCGCCCGGTCGTCGCGCTCGCCGTCCGCAACCCCTACGACATCCGCCGCTTCCCCGGCGTCCCCGCCTACCTGGCCACCTACTCCTACGGCGCCCCCTCCCTCCGCGCCGCCGTCCGCGCCCTCTACGGCGACCTCTCCCCCACGGGGAAGCTCCCGGTCACCATCCCCACCCTCGACGCCACCGGCACCCTGCACCCCTTCGGCCACGGCCTGACGTACTGACCCGCCCGCCCACTCCCCGAAGCACCGCCAACGCGTTCGGCACGCCCCGCCCCGATCCGCTAACCTGTCTGCGCATGCCTTCGTAGCTCAGGGGATAGAGCACCGCTCTCCTAAAGCGGGTGTCGCAGGTTCGAATCCTGCCGGGGGCACCGGCGCAGAGGCCACCCAGGGGCGTCCCCGGGTGGCCTCTGGCATGTCCTATCCGAGGGTGACGCGGCGGACAGCGACAGGCCGCACACCGTGCTCCGCCGCAGCCCTGGTCCTCGAAGACCGGGCCACCCCGCGCAGAACCTGGCATACTTAAAGTATGGCAACTCGGAAGATCACCATCACCGTGCCGGAAGAGCTTGTCGAATCGATCAAGGAGCGCGTCGACCCGCGGGGAGTGTCCGGCTACATCGCGGCCGCCGCCGCTCACCAGGACGCCATGGACCGGCTGCGCGAGCTGGCCGAACGCCTTGAGGAAGAGCACGGCCCCGTGTCGGACGACGAGCAGCAGGCGGCGCTGGACCGTATCGCCGCCATCGACGGCTGGCACGACGAGCAGCGCCCGCACTCGGACGAGGCCGCGTGAGCCGCACCGCCCGGGCGAAACCGCACCGGCCGCGCCGCCGCGTCTTCGTGTTCGACTCCGAGGCCCTGTCCAAGGCGGTTCAGGGCGACCGGGAGATGGCCGCGCTGATCAAGGCGGCTCCACGGCTGGACATCCCGATCGTCACCTCGGCCCTCACGACTTTGGAGGCATGGGACCCGCGCGGAGCGCCGAGGCAGGCACTGTGGAGCTGGACGCTCTCCCGGATCCGCGTCGTGCACACGGACGACCAGGTGATCTCCATGGCGCGCGGCATGCTCAAGGCAGCCGGCCTGCATGGGCACAAGTACGTCATCGACGCCGTCCTGGCGGCGGTGGCCGGGCGGGAAGCCGCGCAGGGGACCGAAGCGACCCTCTTCACCTCCGACACCGACGACATGGACCAGCTCCTCGCGGGCCGCTCCGTGCGGATCGAGAAGGTCTGACAGGGAGCCCGCGCCTCCCTCCGGCTGTTCGCCGCAGGAGCGGACGCCGAACTCCAGCCCCTCGAAGGGAGCGGAGAGCAGGAACTCCTCGAAACCGTCATTGCCCGGCGTCACCCAGCGATGGAGCATCCGAAAGCTGCCGACGGCAGCCCTGCCCCCGCCGCCGCGAGCTTCCGCATTCACCAACCGCATGAACCACATGAGAACCATGCATTTGTGTCATGTCCCCGGTCGCCTTGAATGCCAGGAACGGCGCACGGGATGCCAGGACCGTTCGCGCCGTTTCTCTCCACCCGGCTCGCGGCGGCGCGGCCCGGCCCCGCCCCCGCGATTCCCGAACCTCTTGTGAGGTGCACAGATGACCGTGACCACGCGGGAAGTCCCCGACGTCGGCCTCTTCTCCGACGAGGTCCTGCTGGACCCCTACCCGGTCTACGCCGAGCTCCGGGAACGGGCGTCCGTGGTCCGTCTGGAGTCGGCCGGGATGCCCGCCGGGATATGGGCGCTGACCCGCTACGAGCCGGTCCGCGACGCGCTGGGCGACCCGCGCGTCTTCTCCTCCCGGTCGGTCGCCTTCAACGAGCGGATGAACGCCGCCCTCGTCGGCACCTCCCTCGCCACCGATCCCCCGGACCACCAGCGGCCGCGCGGCGCGCTCACCGAGAACCTCTCCCCGCGCGCGATACGCGGCCTCAAGGCCGGCATCGACGCGAAGGCCGACGCCATGGTGGCCGGGCTCGTCGAGCGGGGGACGTTCGACGCGATCGACGACCTGGCGCGGGCGCTGCCCCTGGCGGTCGTCGTGGACCTCATCGGCGTCCAGGGGAAGGCCCGGGAGAAGGTCCTCGACTGGGGACACGCCGCCTTCAACGTGCTCGGCCCGATGAACGAGCGCACGGTCGCCGACTTCCCGGTCGCCGGTGAGCTCTTCGAGTGGGCCCACAACATCAGGGCCGGGGAGCTGACCGAGGGCAGCATGGGCCGCGCGATCTTCGCCGCCGCCGAGCGCGGGGAGATCCCGTACGAGAACTGCGGAATGATCACCCACCAGTACGTCGCGGCGGGGATGGACACCACGATCGCCTCCATCGGCAACGCCATCGACCTCTTCGCGGCCCACCCGGACCAGTACGGCCTCCTCCACGAGGACCCGTCGCTGATCCCGTCCGCCTTCAACGAGGTCCTGCGCTACGAGGCGCCGCTCCCGCTCTTCGGGCGGCTGGTCACCGAGGACGTCGAGATCGACGGAACGGTGATCCCCGCCGGCTCGCAGGCCGCGGTCCTCCTGGCGTCCGGCAACCGCGACCCGCGGCACTACCCGGACCCGGACAGCTTCCAGGTCCGGCGCAACCCCGCCGACCACCTGTCCTTCGGCTACGGCACGCACGGCTGCGCGGGCCAGGGCCTCGCCCGGCTGGAGGCGTTCGCGGTGCTCGGGGCGCTGGTGCGGCGCGTGCGCCGGTTCACCGTCGGCCCCGGGGAGCGGCGCGTCGGCAACATGACCCGCAGCCTCGACAAGCTGCCCGTCGTGGAGCTCGAAGCCGCCTGAGCGCACAGGCACACCACGGCACGACGGTGCCCGCCCCCGGAGGGCCGGGGGCGGGCACCTGCACTTTCCGTGGCGGGCGGGCTACGCGGCCGCTCCGGCTCTGCCCTCCTGCGGAAGCGCGTCCTGTTTTCCCCGTGACAGCCACTGTCAGTGACCGCTGCGACGATCGCCGCACGTCAACGCGAGGAGATCACCATGGGAGCCTGGGACGTCGGCCCTTTCGAGAACGACATGGCCGCGGATTTCGCCCACACCCTGGACGAGACGGCCCCGGACAAACGCGAGAGCCTCGTGCGCGCGACACTCAGCCGCGCCGTCCAGGCCCGCGACTACCTCGAAAGCTCAGAGGGCGAAGAGGCTGTCGCAGCTGCCGCTCTCGTCGCGGCACAGTGTCCGGGCGGTGAGCCGGTCAGCACAGGCTACGGGCCCAAGGAGGCTCTTCCTGTTTTCGCCGACGATCTTCGGCCGCTTGCCGTCGAAGCACTCGACCGAGTGGTCGCCGAGAATTCCGAGCTCGCCGAACTCTGGGACGAGGCACACAGCAGCCCGAGGTGGCGGCAGAGCATCAGCCACCTTCGCGCCGTCCTCGCACCTGAATCCGGCCCTCGGGAAGAAGCACTGTCCGGTGTTCAGCAGGTAACCCGTGTTACGGATCGCAGGACTTGAGCAGAAACCGATCTCGCGAACAAAGCCGGCCGTGCCCTGGCCCCGTGCCGAACGCCGGGGCGCTACGGCCGGACGGTCCCGTGGTCCGTGTCGAAGGTGTCGCCGGTCAGCTTCGTCTTGGCGAAGCCGATCAGCGAGGACACCGTGCCGCCGGGGGTGTCCCAGTACTCGGCGCTCTCCACGTCGACCCTGATGAGCACCGCGTCCGGGTTGTCGGGGCCGCCGGGCAGCCACGCCTCGGCGAAGGTGTTCCACAGTTCCTTGAGCTTGGCCTGGTCGTAGACGAGCTCCGCGTGCCCGCTCATCGCCACCCAGGAGTCCCGGGAGGAGAAGGTCAGGGACACCCGCGGGTCCACCCCGATGTCGCGGACGTGGCGGGTGCCCCGGGCGGTGATGAACCACAGCTCGGCGCTCGGCTCGACCTCCTGGCGGGCCATGGGGAAGCTGTGCGGTCCTTCGGACCCGTAGGTGGTCATCATGGCGATGGGCATGTCCCGCATCAGCTCGACCAGCTTCTTCCGCTCATCGGACATGAGGGTTCTCCGTACCTCGTGGGGGGCTGTACCGGGCTCTTCCCGCAGTACCCGCTCCGGCGCCCCCGACACGGCCCGGACGGCGCCCGCGGGTGGCGCCCCCGGGAGCGCACCCCGGGCAGTACGCCGGAGGGGAGGTCACCGCTCGGAGCGTTCGCCCACCCGGATCAGCGTCTGCTGGCCCGACACGACGAGTGACCGTTCGCCGTCCCGGACGGCGAACACCTCCAGGCGGCACACGGTCAGCGTCCGCCCGGCCCTCAGGACCGTCCCCACCGCCTCGACGTGGTCCCCCACGGCCGGGGCCAGAAGGTTGATCTTGTACTCCACCGACAGCACCGAGGTGCCCTCGGGGAACAGCGTGAGCGCCGCGCAGCCACCCGCGCTGTCCGCGACCGCGCTCGTCGCCCCCGCGTGGAAGTAGCCGTGCTGCTGGGTCACTTCGGGACGGCCGGGGAGCACGATGTGCGCGCTCCCCGGCCCGATGTGCGTCAGGCGGGCGCCGAGGTGGCGCATCAGCCCCTGGCGTTCGAAGTCGGCCCTGACGCGCGTCCGCACCTCGGGGCTCGCCTGCTCCTGCCGCGTCCGGTCCTCCACATGCCCTCCTTGAGCGGTCCTCCCCGGGCGGGGCGCCGACCGGGGCCGGCTCCTCCCCGTGGGACGTCGGCCGGACGTCCCGCGAGGAGGAACCCGCCGGGAGCGATCATCATGACACCGCCGTAGCGGGCGTCCGCAGGGACCACCGCAGGCGATGGCCCGGGGCCGCGCGGCACGGGCGGTGCGGGCGGTACGGGTGCCGCCCGCACCGCCGGGCGAACCACCGTCGCGGAGCGGCGGATCGTGGGTGCGCGCCTCCCAGAAAGAGCGGGGCCTGCCGGCGGTACGCGCCACCGCGCAGGGTGGACAGGGCACGGCGGCGAGAAGCCCGCCCCGGGCCCGCCGGCCCCGTCCACCGATCCGCCCCAGGAGGCACGGTGTCAGACCACGTGAACCCCCAGAACGCCGACGGCCGCGGGCGCCGCGACGCGCTGAGGCTGGTGGGAGGCGGCGCCCTCCTCGCGGCGCCGCTCCTCACCGCCGCCCCGTCCGCCGCCCGCGCGGCACAGGCCGCACCCGCCACGCCCGCCGCCTCCGCCGCCACCCGGCGGGAGCGGCGCCTCAAGCGCCTCACCCTGGACGCGTTCCACCGCCAGGCCCGCGGCGGCGACTTCTTCGACATCCTCGCCGACGACGTCGTGTGGACCGTCGCCGCCGCCGCTCCCGGCACCCACCACGGCAAGGCGGCGTTCCTCACCCGGGGCGCCGCGCCGGTGACGGCCCGCCTGTCGACCCCGATCATCCCGACCGTCCGGGACATCTGGGCGGAGAAGGACACCGTCGTCGTCCACTGGGACGGCGAGGCCGTGGCCCGGGACGGCCTGCCGTACCGCAACACCTACGCCTGGATCTGGACCTTCCGCGGCGACCGCGTGGCCAGGGCCGTCGCGTTCCTCGACCTGGTGGAGCTGAACAAGCTGTTCGACCGCGTCCCGCTGCCGGAGTGAGCGGCGGAGGCCGGAACCGAGACCGGGGAGGGCGGTGAGAGGGGGGTGGGGTCGGAGCCTTTTCGCGGCCCCGGGACCCGCAGGTCCGGGGACCACTCAGCGGCCACCCCCCTTGGCCACCGCGTTCCCCACCGGGGACGCCGAACCGGCCGGCAGTGGACGGAAGCTAGCACCCGCCACCGACAACGCCCCCGGGCCGCGCGGCGGAACGGTCGCGCACCCCGCCGCGCCCGTACGGCCCCGCCGTACGGATGGACACCGCCGCGGAACGCACCGGACAGCGTTCGCGCCGCCGCACCGGCCGGTACCGTGTCGCACGCCCCCGCACACCCCGCACGGGAGGACACGGCATGACCCCCGCCCCCACCGGACGGCTCGTCCCCACCCCGGCCGGCCACGACCTGATCCTCACCCGCACCTACCCCGCCCCCGCCGACGACGTCTGGGCGAACGTCACCGAACCGGAGCACACCGCCCGCTGGTTCGGCCCGTGGCGCGGCGAGGCCGGTCCCGGCCGCACCGTCGAGGTGCGGATGGCGTTCGAGGAGGAGGCGCCCTGGTCCCCGCTGCGGATCGACGCCTGCGAACCGCCGCACCGGCTCGCCGTCGCGATGGAGGACGAGGCCGGCTCCTGGCACCTGGAGCTGCTGCTGGCCGAGACCGGCGACGGCACCACCGAGCTGCGCCTGGTCCATCACCTGACCTCCACGGACGGGCTCGGTGAGACCGGCCCCGGCTGGGAGTGGTACCTGGACATGCTCACCGCCGCCCGCACCGGCGGCCCCAAGCCCGACTTCGACGACTACTACCCGGCGCATAAGGCGTACTTCGACTCCCTGGCCTGAGCCCCGGCCCGCCCCCTCACGCCGCCCCCGTGCCCTCCGCCGCCGCCCGCCTCCCGACGAGCGCCGACGACTCGTCCGGGCTGAGCGCCTGGGCGCGCAGGGCGGCGTAGCGCTGCTCCAGCGCGCGCACCTCCGCGCGCCGGACGGTGACCCGCTCGCCGTCCCCGGTGCGGGCGACCGGCGGCCGTCCGTCGGCGGGCTCCAGCAGCACGAAGGCGCCGCCCTCGGCCCCGGCGTGGTCGGCGGTGCCGGTCGGCATCACCTGCACCTCCACATGTCGCAGCCGCCCCAGCTCCGCCAGGTGCGCGAGCTGCGCCCGCAGCACCGCCGGGCCGCCGTAGGGGCGGTGCAGGACGGCCTCGTCCAGCACGCAGGTGACCAGCGGCGCGGGCCGCCGTCCCAGCACCCGTTCGGCGCGGTCGGCCAGCGCCGCCGTACGCCGCTCGACCTCCTCCTCGTCCAGCAGCGGGCGGGCGGCGCGCAGCACCGCCCGGTGGTAGTCGGGGGTGCGCAGCAGCTCGGGGACGGTGGCCGGGGCGTACGCGTGCCAGGCGGCCAACCACTCCGGTTCGCCGGGGACGCCGGCCAGCCCGGCGGCGCGGGCCTGCTCGACGAGGTCGGTCGCGCAGGTCAGCAGCCCGCCCGCGTCCAGGACGCTGTCGGCGGCGGCCAGGAACTCCGGCTGCGGCGGGCGCCGCCCCAGCTCGACGGCGGCGACCATGGACGGGCTGTAGCCGATCGCCGGGCCCAGCTCCGCCCGTTCCAGGCCGGTCCGGCGGCGCAGGATCTTGATCTGCCGCCCGACGCAGCGCAGCACCTCCTGCGCCCCGACCTGCCCGCGCACGGGCGGCGGCGGTACGGACTCGGACGCCTCGGGCGTCCCCGGCGGTGTGTCGTTCATGTGCGGTTCCTTGCGTGCGAGAAGTGGGCCCCGTCCGTCCGCAACGGGGGGCGCGGGCGGACGGGGCGGTCTGCGGTCGTCGCCCGTCACGGCAGGGGCAGGGCGGCCGGGGTGCAGCCGTGCAGGGTGCGGGTGAGCTGACCGGCCACCACCCACGGGGCCTCGGGCCGGCCGTGGAAGACGACCTCCTTCCCGCCCCGGTACAGCCGCCCGCCGCGCGAGTGCCACAGGCGGCCGTACACCCCCTCGACGGCGGAGTGCCGCACCCGTACCGCCACCCACCCCTCCTTCAGCAGGTGGGGGCAGCGGGCCACGGACTGCCGGGCGCAGGGCAGGCACAGCGGCGGGTGGGTGGTGACGGCCCGCTCGGGCCAGCCGTCCCACGCCCCGCGGTCGTCCTCGATCACCCACAGCACCCCGTCGGCAGTACGGCTCGCGGGGCGGGCACAGATCTGGCACAGCAGCCGGAGCATCGCGCGCCGCTGCCGCGCCGGGTGGATCCGCCCGAACTCGGGGCGTCCCCGGCCCGGGGCCTGCTCCGTCCGGGACCACAGGACGCCGTGCCGGTCGCGGTCCTGCGGCACCTCGCCGACGTAGGCCAGGCCGTACGGGGTGGCGACCACGTCCGGGGAGACGCAGCGCTCGCCCGACCAGGCCACCACGTACGGCACGGTCTCCCCCCGCGCGTTCCCGCGGGCGTCCCGGGCGTCCCCTACCGCGTTTCCCCCGCTCACCGCAGCACCTCCCCGGCCTCCGCGAGCGCCAGGGCGTACGCGGACGCCACGTCCCCGCCCCGCGCCGGCTCCCGCCCGGCGGGCCCCACCAGCCAGCCGCGCCCGCCCAGCCGGTACGGCTCCACGACGCACGCGGGCGGCAGCAGCACCGGCGTCCCCGGCGGCAGTACGGCGTCCCCCTCGGCCGTCCCCTCCGCCACGACGAAGTCCGCGCCGTCCGGTCCCACGAGCACCGGGCCCAGCGGCACCCCGGCCACCCGCAGCCACCGCACCGTCTCCGGCCCCAGCCCCACGGGCACCCGCACCACGTCGAACCCGCCCCCGGCCGGCACCTCCGCCAACCCACCGCGCGCCCACGCCCCCAGCACCTCCCAGGCCCGCCCACATCCGGCGAGCCACCGGGCGCCCTCCACCACGGAACCGACCGCCCCGCTCACCGGCCCTCCCCCTCCCGGCCGAGGTACCGCAGCAGCCACCGGCAGTCCAGCGCCAGCAGTTGCACGTGGTTCGTGGCCGACTGCAACCCCGGTCCGGGTCCGCGATCGAGCTCGGCGGCTGCGATCGCCGCCCGGGCCCGCCCCGCGTCGGGAACTGCGGGAATCAACAACCGCAGATGCCCGCGCAACTCGGCCTCGATCTCTTCCAATTCCTCGTGCCGGGGCAGGACACGGCGGATGGCAAGGGCCCGAGTGATGGTGGTGGTGATGACGTCCGCGTCAATCCGTACGCCCTGGGAATCGGCCCCTGTTCCGAGCATTACCGGCTTACCAACCAATGGTGGTGCTTCTGCCGCTTTCGATGTACTTCCGGTACTCACACAGGGATGATGTGACTTCGAGCACAGGCCCAACTAGGCCACACCGAGGCCACTTTGCGGCCATTCGACGGCCACACCTGGGAGCAGCGCCAATGACGCTTCACACTGCACATGCGGCGGGCAACAACGTACTGCGAGCGGCCCGGTTGAAGAGAGGCTGGCGCTCGGGAGAAGCTGCCGCCAAAGCGGTGTCCACAGCGGGACGTAGGGCTCTGAACGATGCGCACTTCGAGGTGTCGCCTCGCACCTGGCGGCGATGGGAGTCAGCGCGGCCGGGCTGGCCACGCGAGGACTACGCGGTCGCACTGCACGCCGCGTTCGGACTGTGGCCCGAAGACCTCGGCTTCGAGGTGCCGCCGGGGTGGGTACGCCCCGAGTGCAACGAGAATACGACACCGGAGGCAGAGGTGAAACGGCGCGCTTTCGTATCGGCGACCACCGCCGCCCTGACCCTCGGTCCTGTCCCACCACGCCATGTCGACCCCGCCCTCGTCCCCTACTTCCAGAAGCAGTTGGAGGAGCACTACCGGGCGGACATGCTGCTGGGACCGCACGACCTGATCGGCACTGTCTCCGCCCAATACCAGTTGATCGACCGGCTTGTACGAGCCGCAAAGGGAGAGACCCGTCGAGGTCTGCTCCGGGTGGGAGCCGCCTATGCCGCGATGATCGGCTGGCTCTACCAGGACGCCGGAGACCTCAGTGCCGCCACGTTCTGGCGAGGCGTGGCACAGGAGATCGCCGTGCGATCCCGCGATCCCCATCTGATCGGCTACTCACTGGTGAACCAGGCACAGGTCCGCACCGACCTCGGTGACGGGCACGGTGTCATCGACCTGTGTAAGGCTGCCTTGGAGAACGCCGGGAAGCTGGCGCCGAAGGTGCGCGTGATGGCCATGCAACAGCAGGCTCACGGAGCCTCACTGACAGCGGACCGGCGGGAAGTGGACCTGCTCATCGACCAGGCAACTGACCTGCTCGCCCAGGTGGACGACGACCTACCGTGGGGAAACGCCTGCCGACGGACACCGAACTACCTGGAAGTACAGCGCGCCACCTGCTACGGACGGCTCGGCATGGGAGCAGAGGCCGGCAGGCTGTGGGAACAGGTCCTGGCGGACATGCCCACGACCGCACGACGCGACCGAGGTGTCTACCTGGCACGGCACGCAACCGCAGCCGCGACAGCGGGAGAGCCGGAACAGGCAGTGGAGATCGCCCGTCAAGCCGCGCAGATCACGGTGGAAACCGGCTCGATGCGTGCGCGACGGGAGTTGAAGACTCTGGAGCAGGCAATGCAGCCATGGCACGATGCCTCGGCAGGCCAAGCCCTGACCGACGTACTGGCATCAGTGGCATAGGAAAGGACGACGGCGTGACGCAGGCTCCCACACCCCTGACCGATGAGGAGATCACCGCCCGGCTGCACGACCTGCCCGGCTGGACCCGCGAGGGGAACGAAATCACCCGGAGCTTCGGCATCCGCTATCACGGCGGGGTGGCGATGATCGTGCACGTCGCAGACGTGGAACGGCTGATCGGCCACCACGCCGACATCGATCTGCGCTGGGACAGGCTACGTTTCGCGATCACCACACACGACGCCGGTCACCGCCTGTCCGACGCGGACTTCGACCTCGCCCGCCGTATCGACCAGATCGCCGCCGCCCACGGCGCCCAGCCCATCTGAGGCCCAGCCCGCCAACCGGCCTTCGGAGCCGTACGGTGAAGACGACGTACGCTGCAGCCCGATCCTCTGACGAGCTATCTGCCCCCAGACCTTAGCCCGACCGATCGGGAGAGATCCCTCCACCCTGATCAGAGCTAGAAATAGCTAGTAGTATTCCCGGATGTACCCCAGTGCCTTCCCAAAAACTTCCTGGTCGCGGATCTTGAACTTGATATAGAGCGCCTTGCGGAGCGCCTGCTGGACGAGACGATCGCCCTCGCTGGTGCCCTGCCAGCCGTCAAAGCGGACGGCACGGACGACGGAGTCGACCTCGTCGACGACCTTCTCGGCGATGATCGGGGTCTCCTCGCTCTTGAGCGACTCGAAGAGGTCGCTCAGGGCGGCCTTGCCGCGCTCCTCGCGGGGGACTTCGGCGGCGGCCTTCTCCGCCGCGACTGTGTCTCGCGCCAGCTCGAAGAGCTCCTTGAGGAACTCCAGTGACGCCTGCTGAGAGTGGGCATACTTCTCCCGCAGAGCATTCAGTCGCCGGCCGAGCTCGATGAAGGCCGGGTTGCCGACGTGCTTGGCGATGCGGGCGGTAATCCACTTCTCTACCTCGACGGGGTCGATGTCCTTGCGTTTGCCGGTCATCAGGTCCTCAATGACCGACGCGTCGAGGACGATGGTTTCCAGGTCGGCGCGGGGGACCTCGACGGTGACGTGCTCGTTTATGAGCTCAAGGGTCTTGGCGCCCAGCGTGTGCCAGACCAGCCGACCGGTGACGTCAGCGGGTTGCACGGACTGGTAGACGTCGGTCAGCCAGCGGTAATCCGACTCATAATCGGACAACACCGGGTCCGGGGAGAGGGTCTCCCACAGTTGAGCGACGACGCTATACGCCGCTCCGAAGGCGTCGCGAGACTCGTCGGAGTCAATCGCGGTCTGCGCCTGGACCAGACCCTCATAACCGCCGACGGTGCGGTCGACACCCGGGAAGAACGCCAGAGCAGACTCGATCGCGGGACCGATTTGCTCGCGGAGCACGGCGATGTTGGAGATGACCTGCTGGACGGACTTGTCGTCGAACTCGAACGCCTTGGAGACGTCGTCGAAGATGCCGAGGTAGTCCACTATCAGGCCGTGGGTCTTCGCGGGCGGGTAGACCCGATTGGTGCGGCAGATTGCCTGGAGCAGGGTGTGCTCGCGCAGGGGCTTGTCGATGTACTGGGCGTAGAGGATCGGGGCGTCGAAGCCCGTGAGCAGCTTCGCCGTCACAATGATGATCTTCAATGGGTCGGCTGGGTCGTTGAAGCGGGCGGTGATCCGCTCCAGCTCCCCCCGGCCGGGCGTCCACTGCTTCCACGCTTGCTTGTCACCGCGGCCGGTAGACATCACGATCGTGGACACATCCGGGCCGAGTAGCCGGTCGAGCTCTTCCTTGTACGCCACGCAGGTGGCCTTGTCGTAGACTACGACCTGCGCCTTGAAGCCCTGCGGCTCCACCTTGGCCGCAAAGTGCTCGGCAATGTCGGCGGCAATCTTACGGACCCGGACGGGGGCCTTGATCAGCGCCTCCAGAGAGGCGGCTCGCTTCGACAGGGTACTGCGCTCCTCCTCGCTGAGCCTGTGACGGTCGGCGAGCTCGGAGAAAGCCACGTCGATCGACTCTTCGTCCAGATGAATCTCCGAAAGGCGTGGCTCGAAGTGCAGCGGCAGGGTGGCGCCGTCGCGGATGGAGTCAGAGAAGGAGTAGCGCGAGAGATACCCGTGCTCGTCGTCCTCGGAACCGAACCACATGAATGTGTTGCGGTCACGCTTGTTGATCGGCGTCCCGGTTAGCCCGAACAGGAACGCGTTGGGCAGCGCCTCGCGCATCCTGCGGCCGTAGTCGCCCTCCTGAGAACGGTGGGCCTCGTCGACCATCACAATGATGTTGTCGCGCGCGTCCAGCACACCAGACGCCTCGCCGAACTTGTGGATCGTAGTGATGATGACCTTCCGCGCCTCCGCAGTCAGGAGATCCCGCAGCTCCTGGCGGGACTCGGTGGAGACCATGTTCGGCACGTCAGAGGCGTTGAAAGTCGCGGTGACCTGGGTGTCCAGGTCGATCCGGTCAACCACGATGATCACCGTCGGCGAGGCCAGCTTCGCCATCGCGCGCAGCTTCTGCGCGGTGAACACCATCAGCAGCGACTTCCCCGACCCCTGAAAGTGCCAGATCAGCCCCTGCTTGATCCGCCCGTGCAGTACCCGCTCCACGACCAGGTTGGTCGCCTGGAACTGTTGGAATCGCGCAATCACCTTGATCTTGCGGTGCTTCTTGTCAGTCGCGAACAGCGTGAAGAACCGCAGGAAGTCCAAGATCGCATCCGGATCCAGGCACCCCTCGACCGCCTCCTTGACCGCCGCGAGGCCCACCTTCACCGGCGTGTGATCGTCACCGGACTCCTCCACCCGCCACGGACCCCACAGCTCCACCGGCATCCCGACCGATCCGTAGCGAAAGTCCTTGCCCTCGGTCGCGAAGTTGAGCACGTTGGGCACGAAGAATGCCGGAACGTTGACCTCATAGTCCTCCTTGACCTGCGCGGCCGCATCGATCCAGGAGTACGCTGGCCGCACCGGCGACTTCGCCTCCCCCACCACCAGCGGGAAGCCATTGCACCAGATCACCAGGTCGAAGCGCCGCTCCAACCGTCCGACCCCGTAGGTCACCTCGGTGGAGACGATCCAGTTGTTCGCACCGTGTGCACCGGAGTGGTCGAAGTCGATCAACCGCACGGTCACATGCTCGCCATCGGGACCGAACGGCATCGTTTTCTGCCCAGTGAGCCATGCCGCGAACTCCTCGTTCGCCACCACAGGGTTCGGCGTGTTCCGAGCCGATATCAGGATCGCCCGGAGTTGGTAGAGCACCTCATCGGCCAGCCTCGGATCCGCCGCGATGGCCGGGTTGAGGCGGATTAAAGCCTCCCGCACCTGCTGCTCCAGCAGGACTTCGTCCGTACGCCGCGGCAGACGGCTCCCCAGTACGAACCGCACATCGACCGACTCCACCAGATCTCGGACGAAGTCGCGGACCGTGTTCGCCTCATTAAAGGTCACACGGCACCTCCAAAGACATTATTGAGCATCGCACCCCGCATGACTCGCAGACTGTCCAGCTCGTCTGCGAAACGGTCCGAGACTGACTGGATCTCCGCCGTCGCTCTCACGATCACCCGCTGCTCATCCAGAGGGAGATCCGGAATCTGGACCTTCTTGAGGGCGCCTACATTGAAGTGCTGCTGCGCAGTTCCAGCCGACCTGCGCGCGATTTGAGCACGCCCGTAGCTAGAGTTCAGGAACAACTCGACGAACTTCGAATCGACGCGTTGACCAGGTCTGACAATGATCAGATCGATGCAGTTGTACCCTGCAACCTCTGCCGGAACGACAGCCGCATCCCCGGGGCGGCCCGTTCGGATTACGACGATATCGCCTTCCCGCAGCGTAGACTTCTGAAGATCCGCAGCGCTTTCCGGGCGGAAGTATACGAGATCCGTCAGATCGAAGCCGCCAGGTAGGACGTTGAGACCTCGAAGGGCAGGAACGCCTGTGACATGATCATCGGTGTAATACTGGGCTGGCTTCACAACAATGCCCACTGTCATTTCATCAATGAGGTTCGGCGCAGGAACCAACTCGACAGCATGTCTGGACAGCATCTCGGAGAAGTACGCGTCCGCTGCGGCAGCAGCGCTTGCCTTCGACTCCACAACAGTCAGACGATGGCGCTCGACGGACCAGAGGAGGTCTGCTAGGCGCTGCTGTTCATCGAAGGGTGGGAGGTCGAATTCATAACGCGCGATGTCGGACCAGTTAACGTAAGGATTGACCGAACCCTTAGACTCTGAAATTGCGAAGGCGTGGAACGGCTCGGAAGACATGATGAAGGGTAGGAATTCCTGCAAGAGTACGTTCTCATCCTTGGTCTCCACGACGAACGTGGTGTTCGCGCAGACGCCTTCAAAATCCGCGACAGCGACCTTTCGTAGGTAGGTGCGTCGCGACCCGTAGAGCACTTGACCGGGGCGGAATCTGCGGTGGAATGCGGGACCCAGGTCAGCTTGGGAGACGTTGCCCCAGCGACGGATTCTAAGGTTGTCGGTGTCCATATGCTCACCGGCGACGTATCGCTCAACCTCACCGCTAGTGGGGTCAGTCTTCTCCTTCGAGGCCGCGGCTACCTGCCCTAGGGAGACGCGCTTCCAGGTGGCCTTGTCAAGGTTCAAGATCATGTCGAGGTCTCCGCTCGCATCAGGGACAGGACATCGACGACGGTCGTGTCAGAGCTCTGCGCAGCAGTACGCCAGGTAGCAAGGGCCTCGACGAGGTCGGTCTGTTCTCCCTCGCCGCCGTCCATGGCGCCCTCAACATACGTCGAAATGGCTAGGCTGAAGCCCTTAGCAGCAATCTCGTCGAGAGTAGCGACCGTCGCGAACTGCTTGACAACTGCGAAGCTGCGGTACGCATCGAGGATTTTCTGCTGATGAGTCTCGCGCAGGAATGCCTGTCCCTGTTCGCGAGAGACCTCATTGAGGGCGTTGATGAAGAGAACCTTGCCCTGACGCTCGGCGGGCTTGCGCGCCCGCAGGATAATGACGACGGCTGGCATCGGGGAGTTGTAAAACAGACCCTCACCGAGACCGAGCACACACTCGACTAGGTCGGACTTGACCAGACACTCGCGCATAGTGGCCTCGTCACGGCGGAACAGGACTCCGTGGGGAAACAGAATTGCGGAACGCCCAGTGTCAGGATTCAGACTTTTGGCGATGTGCTGGAAGAAGGCGTAATCGGCGCGCCCCTGAGGCGGTACACCCCACATGTTGCGGCCGTAGGGGTCCTTGGTGAAGGCGGCCCGGTTCCAGGTCTTGATGGAGTAGGGCGGGTTGGCCAGCACGACGTCGAAGGTCTGCAGCCGACCGTGGGCGTCAAGGAAGGCAGGACGGGCGAGGGTGTCGCCGTGGGTGATGTGGCCGCCGGTGATGCCGTGGAGGAAGAGGTTCATCTTCGCGATCGCCGAGGTGCCATAGTTGAGCTCCTGGCCGTACAGGCGCAGGTTGCGGCACTCCTTGCCCTGGCGTCTTAGCTCAGCGACGGTGGAGATGAGCATGCCACCGGTGCCGCAGGTGGGGTCGTATACCGACTCCCCCGGCTCGGGCTGGAGCATCATCGTCATCAGGTGCACCAGAGTGCGGTTGGTGTAGAACTCCTGAGCAGTGTGGCCGGAGTCATCGGCGAACTTCTTGATCAGATACTCGTAGCCCTGCCCGAGCTCGTCTTCGGGTAGATTCGCCACCGACAGTGTCTTGGTGGAGAAGTGTTCGATAAGGTCCGAGAGGGTCGCGTCGGGGAGCAGGTCCTTGTTGGTCCACTCCCCATCACCGAAAACGCCAGTGAGGGTGTCGGGGTTGGCGGACTCGATGGCCCGCATCGCGGCCTTGAGCGCGGTGCCGACGTTGCTGGTGACCTTGCGCAGGTCGCCCCAGTGGGCGCCGTCGGGGATGGCGAAGCGGTGGTTCTCCGGGAGGTCGGCGAGCTTCTCGTCGCTGTACACCTCCAGAGCAGCGGCGTGCTCCTCGTCGTAGACATCGGAGAGGCGCTTGAGGAAGACCAGCGGGAAGATGTACTGCTTGTAGTCGCCGGCGTCGATCAGGCCGCGCAGCAACACTGCAGCACCCCACAGGTAGGACTCTAGCTCCCGCTGGGTGATCCGCTTCGGGCTCATCGTGGTCATGCGCCCAGCCCCCACTTCGCCAGCTCCGCCTCCAGCGCTGAGCGGGTCTTGCGGGCCTTCGCGTACGCGGTCTCCAGGTCGGCCACTGCCTGCTCCAGGGTGATTTGCTCGTCGGCTTCGGCCGGCTCGACATACAGCGAGATGCTCAGACTCCAGCCATTTGCCTTGATGTCGTCCAGGGTCGCGATCGCGGCCAGGCCGGACTGGTCGGCGTACTGCCGATACGCCTTCAGGAGGGTCTCAACATGATCGAGCTCAAGGGAGTTCTGGTTGCGGCCGCGTTTGAAGAGCGACTCCCCATTGATGAAGAGCACCTTGTCCTGCTGCTCGGCGGGGCGCTGACGGCGCAAGATCAGCAAGCAGGCGGCCAGGGTAGTGCCGTAGAACAGGTTGGGGGCCAGGCCGATGACGGCCTCCACAAAGCCAGCTTTGAGGATGTGTTCGCGAACGCGGCGCTCGGCGCCCTGGCGGAACAGGGCGCCCCGTGGGAGGACGACCGCGACCCTTCCTCCGACGGGTGCAGCGGAGGTGAGCATGTGCTGGACCCAGGCCCAGTCGGCGTACTTTTTCGGCGGCACCCCGCCCAGCTCATTACGTCCCCACGGATCGGAGGCCCACTGTTCGTGACCCCACTTCTCCAACGAGAACGGCGGGTTGGCTATCACGCAGTCAAACCTGGCCAGTCGGCCGTGGTCGAAGTAGGCCGGGTCTCGCAGCGTGTCGCCGCGCTCGATGTGGAAGTCCTCCATGCCGTGCAGCAGCAGGTTCATCCGGGCGATCGCGGATGTGGTGAGCACCTTCTCTTGGCCGTACAGCTTGCCCAGCACGGTCTTCGGGTCACCACCGCGGGCCTTGATGTGCTGGATGACCTCGATCAGCATGCCGCCGGTGCCGCAGGCCGGGTCGTAGACCGTCTCGCCCTCTTGGGGGTCGAGGATGTTGACCAGCAGCGCGACCACCTCGCGCGGGGTGTAGTACTCACCGGCCTTCTTGTTGGACTGGTCGGCGAACCGCTTGATCAGGTACTCGTATGCCTGCCCCAGCACGTCGGGAGCGGCATGAGAGTTTGAAAGGGTCTTGGCTGAGAAGTGCTCGATCAGGTCAATCAGCTTGCGGTCGGGAAGCTTGTCCTTGTTGGTCCAGGTCGCGCCGCCGAAGATACCGTACAGCGTGCCCTGATTGGCCTGTTCGATCCCGCGAAAGGCGGCCTTGAGTGCCTCACCGACGTTCTCGGTGCGTTCGCGCACGTTTGCCCAGTGGCATCCTTCGGGGATGGTGAACCGGTGGTTCTCCTCGAACGCCGCATACGTGTGGTCGCCATCGGACTCGTCCAATGCGCGGGCGTACTCCTCGTCGTACACATCGCTGATTCGCTTGAAGAACATCAACGGGAAGATGTACGCCTTGAAGTCCGCCTGATCGATGCTGCCCCGCAGCAGATCAGCTGCCTTCGCCAGATACGACTCCAACTCCCCCAGCGTCAACGGCATCGGAAGCTCCTGCTCCCCCACACCGACCGCACTCGACCCCACTCGATCACTGCTCGTTTCCGCACTCGGTTTGCTCGGCTCGCCGTCCCGGCGAGCACGTGTCGGAGCCTAGCGAAACCCGCCAGGGTTGTATCAACACATGCCAAATTTTCAACATCGCATTCCAGAGCTACAGCTCTGTCGCAGGTCAGTGGCATGCGATGCCCAGGTGCACCGGGTGTCTTCTCTAAGCGTTCGGTCAATCGTAGCGAGCGGAGCGAAGGCTGGCTGACCTCACGACCTATTCGTAGGCGGAGCCGTCCCCTTCAGCCGCTCACCTCCTCTGAACAGCATTTTTACATAAGATGCAGGCTGGAGCGGTGGTCATGTGGGCTGCCGGATCGGACGTGGCTCCTCGGGCGTCGGGTGAGCGGCCGGGGCGGGCCGGTGGATCGGGCCGGAGGTGTGGGTGAGGGGACGGGCGGGGGCGTGGTGGGTGTGGGCGATGATCTCGGCGGTAATGGAGATCGCCGTCTCCTCGGGGGTGTGGGCGCCGAGGTCGAGGCCGATGGGTGAGTGCAGCAGGATGAGTTGGTCGTCCGGGACGCCGGCCTCCCGCAGCAGTTCCAGGCGGCGGGCGTGGGTACGGCGGGAGCCCATTGCGCCCACGTAGCCGACGGGCAGGCCCAGGGCCAGGCGCAGCAGGGGTACGTCGAACTTCGCGTCGTGGGTGAGGACGCAGATCGCGGTACGGGCGTCCACCTCGGTGGCGGCCAGGTAGCGGTGCGGCCAGTCGGTGACGACCTCGTCCGCCGCCGGGAAGCGGGCCGGGGTGGCGAAGACGGGACGGGCATCGCAGACGGTGACGCGGTAGCCGAGGAAGCGCCCGGCCCGGCTGAGGGCGGCGGTGAAGTCGACCGCGCCGAAGATCAGCAGGCGGGGCGGCGGGGCGTGGGTGTGGACCAGGAGCGTGAGGTTGTCGGGGCAGGGGGCGGTGGGCTCGGTGGTGTTGGTGATGTCGGTGCGGGCGGTGCTGCCGGCTCGTAGGAGGGCGCGGGTGCGGGCGGCTGCCGCCCGGTCCTGGCGTTCGTCGCCGCCCAGGGTTCCGTGGTGGGTGTCGTCGTCGCCGAGGACGGACAGGGTGCGGCCGAGGAGTTCCGGCGGTCCGTCCACGACCCGGGCCACGGCGGCGGGCCGGTCCGCTGCCACCGCGGCGAGGGCCGTGGTGAGGTGGGGTTCGGTGGTCGGGTTGATCCGCTGTACCAGGATCTCGAGTTCGCCGCCGCAGGTCAGGCCCATGGCGAAGGCGTCCTCGTCGGAGTAGCCGAACCGCTCCCGTACCGCCGGAGGCCCGTCCGCCTCCAGGGTGTGGCGGCACAGCTCGTAGACGGCGCCCTCCACGCAGCCGCCCGAGACGCTGCCGACCGCGTTCCCCTCCCCGTCCACGGCCAGCGAGGTGCCGACCGGCAGCGGCGCGCTGCCGCTGACCTGGACGACGGTGGCCAGGGCGAAGGGGCGCGCCGCGCGGCACCAGGCGTGCAGCTCGTCCGCGATGTTCAGCATGTGGGGTCTCCGGGAAGGGGGCGGCCCGGTGACGGGCCGCCCGGGTCAGAGGGGTCAGAGCAGGGCCTCGACGGTGATGGGCAGGTCGCGGACGCGGCGGCCGGTGGCGTGAAAGACGGCGTTGGCGATGGCGGGTGCCACGCCGACGGCGACGACCTCGCCCAGTCCCTTGACGCCGATGGGGTCGGCGTCGAAGTCCGCGCCGTTGTCGAGGTAGACCGCCCGCAGGTCGGGGACGTCGGCGTTGACGGGGACGAGGTAGTCGGCCAGGTTCGCGTTGACGATCCGGCCGTCGCGGTGGTCGGTGACCGTGTGCTCCAGCAGCGCCTGACCGATGCCGCCCACCATGGCCCCGAGCGCCTGGCTCTCGGCGAGCTTGGGGCTGATGATGCGGCCCGCGTCGTAGACGCCGAGCATCCGCCGCACCCGCACCATGCCCAGCCGGGCGTCGACGGCGACCTCGGCGAACGTCGCGCCGAAGGCGTACATCGACGACCGTGCCGGTCCCGAGGGCGGGGTGAAGGAGCCGAGCACTTCGAGGTGGGTGCGGTCGTGGCGGGCCAGCAGCCGCCGGTAGGTGTCCGCGCGCGCCGGGTCGCCGGGCAAGTGCAGCCGGCCGGCGCGGACGACGACCTCGTCGGCGTCAGCGCCGTACAGGGGCGAATCCTCGTCCCCGACGGCCAGTTCGACCGCCTGCCGCCGCAGCCCGTCGCAGCCGTCCTGGACGGCGGAGCCGACGCTGGCCATGGTGAGGGAGCCGGAGTGGGGCGGGGCCGACGGCATGTGGGAGTCGCCGAGCCGGAAGGTCACCTTGCGCAGGGGCAGGCCGAGGGCGTCCGCGGCGAGCTGCGTCATCGAGGTGTACGTGCCGGGCCCCATGTCGCTGGACGCGCACTCGACCAGGGCCGTGCCGTCGGCGTCCAGCCGGACGCGGGCCTGCGCCCCGAACCGCAGGGTGTGGTAGCAACCGGCGGCCACACCGGTGCCGACGAGCCGGTCGCCGTCACGGGTGGCGCGCGGCCGGGGGGCGCGCCGGTCCCAGCCGAAGGCGTCGGCGCCCACGCGGAGGCATTCGCGCAGCCGCCGGGTGGAGAACGGCAGCCCGGTGGAGGGGTCCTCGGCCGGTTCGTTGCGCAGCCGCAGCTCGATGGGGTCGACGCCCAGTTCGTGGGCGAGTTCGTCCAGGGCCGACTCGACGGCGAACGCGGCGGTCGCGTAGCCGGGGCCGCGCATGTAGGTGGGGGTGTTCACGTCCAGCGGCACGGTCCGGTACGTCTGGCGGACGTGGGGGGTGGCGTAGAGCATCTGGCCGGGGCTGAGGGCGCTCTCCAGGAAGTTCTCGTACGCGGAGGTCTCGGCCCGCAGCTCGTGGACCATCGCGGTCAGCCGTCCGCCGCGGCTGCTGCCCAGGCGCAGCGTGTACGCGTAGGCGGGCCGGTAGCCGACGCCGTGGTAGAGCTGTTCGCGGGTCAGGACGAGTTTCACCGGGCGCCCGGTGACGCGGGCGGCGAGGGCCGCGACGGCGGAGTGCGGCCAGACCCGCGCGGCGTTGCCGAACGCGCCGCCGACGAAGGGCGAGACGACGCGCACCGACTCCGGCGGGATGCCGAAGACGGCGGCGAGTTCGTGCTGCGTCCCCTGCACCCACTGGGTCTTGTCCCAGACGGTGAGCTCGTCGCCGTCCCAGCGGGCGAGGGTGGCGTGCGGCTCCATGGCGTTGTGGTGCATGCGGGCGAGCCGGTAGGTGGGCTCCAGGCGTACCGGCGCGGCGGCCAGCGCCTCGTCCGGGGTGCCGCGGACGTAGTCCTGCGGGGGCAGGGGGTCGTTGACGGGGCGGCCGGGGGCGGCCAGGTCGGTGGCGGGCCGCTCCGCCCGGTACGAGACGCGTACCAGTTCGGCGGCGTGCCGTGCGGCCTCCAGGGTCCGGGCCACGACCACGGCGACGGGCTGGCCGAAGAAGCGGACCCGGTCGTCCTGGAAGACGTGCAGCCGCTCGCCGACCGGCGGGTCCGTGATCGCCCGGGGGTTGTCGCGGTACGCCAGCTTCGGTGCGTTCAGGTGGCCGATCACGGCGAGGACGCCGGGTTGGGCGAGGGCGGCGCGGGTGTCGACGGCAGTGACGCGGCCGAGGGCGATGCTGCTGCCGACGAGGACCGCGTGCGCCGCGCCCCTGACGTCGTGGTCGGCAGCGTACTCGGCCCGGCCGGTGACCTTCAGCCGCCCGTCCACCCGGGAGAGCGGCGCCCCGACGGCTGCCTGCGGCTGGGGGCTCACCTGGTACCTCCCACGGTGCGGAGTTGGCGTTCGACGGTGCGCTGGAGCAGGGCGGTCTTGAAGCGGTTGTGTTTCAGCGGGCGGGCGCCCTCGGCGGCGTGTTCGGCGGCCTCGGCCCACAGGGCGTCGGAGGGGCGCCGGCCGACGAGGTGCCGTTCGACGGCGGCCAGCCGCCACGGGACGGTGCCGACGCCGCCGGCGGCGACCCGCGCCTCGCGGATCGTCCCGCCGCTCAGGTGCAGGGCGACGGCGGCGGAGGTGAGGGCGAACTCGTACGACTGCCGGTCACGCACCTTCAGGTAGCCGGAGCGGAGCGGGCGCGGGTGGGGCGGTATCTCCACTGCCGTGATCAACTCGCCTGGTCGGAGGGCCTGTTCGCGGTGGGGGGTGCTGCCGGGGCGGAGGAGGAAGTCGGTGAGGGGGACGGCGCGTTCGCCGCCGTCCGGGGCCAGGAGGTGGACGGTCGCGTCCAGCGCCGTGAGGGCCACGGCGGCGTCGGAGGGGTGGGTGGCCACGCAGTGGGCGGAGGTGCCGAGGATGGCGTGGGTGCGGTTGTAGCCGTCGCGGGCCGCGCAGCCCGAGCCGGGGTCGCGTTTGTTGCAGTCGGCGGTCACGTCGCGGAAGTACGTGCAGCGGGTGCGCTGCATGAGGTTGCCGCCGATGGTGGCCATGTTGCGGAGCTGCGGGGAGGCGCTGAGCTCCAGGGCCTGGGAGAGCACGGGGTAGGCGGTGCGTACGGCGGGGTGGGCGGCGGTGTCGGCCATCCGTGCCAGGGCGCCGATGCGCAGGCCGCCGCGTGCGGTGGCGGTGATCCGGCGCAGTGGCAGGGCGGTGATGTCGACCAGGGTGCGGGGGCGTTCGACGGTCTCGCGCATCAGGTCGACCAGGGTGGTGCCGCCGGCGAGGTACCGGCCGCCGCGCCGCCCGGCGGCCAGCGCGGCCCGGGTGTCGGAGGGCTTGGTGTAGGTGAAGGGGTACATGGTGGCCGCGCCTCATTTCCGGTGCGCGGCGGCCTGGTCGACCGCCTTGACGATGTTGGTGTAGCAGCCGCAGCGGCAGAGGTTGCCGCTCATCCATTCGCGGATCTCGGCCGCGGAGCCGGTGTGGCCCTCCCGGATGCAGGCGGCGGCGGACATGAGCTGGCCGGGGGTGCAGAAGCCGCACTGGAAGGCGTCGTGCTCGATGAACGCGCGCTGGAGTGGGTGCAGTTCGCCGTCGTCGGCGTCGTGCCCGTCCGGGGCCAGGCCCTCGATGGTGGTGACCTCGGTGCCTTCCAGGCGTATGGCGAGAGTGAGGCACGTGTTGACGCGGCGGCCGTCGAGCAGGACGGTGCAGGCCCCGCAGGCACCGGCGTCGCAGCCCTTCTTGGTGCCGGTCAGGGCGAGGTGCTCGCGCAGCAGGTCCAGGAGCGAGGTGCGGTTGTCGACGGTGAGGGTGTGCCGCTCGCCGTTGACGGTCAGCGAGACGCGGCCGGCGGGCGGACGGGCGCCGGCGGCCGGTGCGGCGGAGGCCGCGGGTGTGCCGCCGACGGCGACGGCACCGCCGATCGCGGCGGTCGTCGCCACGAACGCGCGCCGGGAGGGCGCGGGAGGGGGCTCGGCGGGTTCAGGGGGCATGTGTGCACCTTCGGCTCGGTGGCGAGTTGGCGGACGGTCGTACGCGTCGGCAGTGCCTTGCGGCCGGTCCTGGCGGAGTCGGGCACGGGTGCCGTCTCGGCGGCGCTCTCCCGGCGCGGCCGTTCCTGGCCCGCTTGACGGAAGGGGCCGAGGGCGGCGGACCGGCGGACGAATCCGGTGCCGGGGCCCATGCCGACTCCGGTGACCGGCGTGGTCCGTCCCCGGTGGTCGACGGCTGCCACGGCGCTCCTCTTTCAGTCGCTGCCTGAGTGACAGTTAATGACAGCTAGGCATCTGCTGTCCAGTGCTGGCGGCCTGACATTCTTGACGGCCCTGCGGGATCGCTCACGGCAGACCGCCACCCGGGTGATCCGGAATACGGCGGTCCGCCTGTTCGCCGAGCGAAGTTGGAGCGGTCGCGGCCCGGCTCGGCAACTGTCGGCCGGATTCGGGCGTCCACCGGGCATGACCCAACCGCCCCTTCAGCCGTTCCCGGAGCCACCGGGCCGGCCGCACTGCGGCCACGGCGCCACCCCGGCCGATCCGGTTGGCTGCCGCGGCGTCCACGTCGGTGAGCACACCGCCTGCCTGGCCCACTTGGACGAGCCCGACCGCGTCGCCTACATCGCCACCCTGACCCCCGGTGCCGACATCGACCACTGCGGCACCCCCTTCACTCCCGAGCTGCTGGACCAGTTACTCAACGCCCTACGCGACCCCACCACCGGGTGCCCCCACTTCGGCGACGCCTGGTTCGACGAGGCGTCCTTCTCCGGCGACGCCCAATTCGACGAGGCGTCCTTCTCCGGCAACGCTCGGTTCGGCGGGACGTCCTTCTCCGGCAACGCTCGGTTCGACGGGGCATCCTTCTCCGGCAACGCCCAGTTCAGCGAGGCATCCTTCTCCGACGGCGCTTGGTTCGTCGGAACGTCCTTCTCCAGCGGCACCCGGTTCGACGGGGCGTCCTTCTCCGACAACGCCCGGTTCCTCGGGGCGTCCTTCTCCGGCAGCGTCCGGTTCGACAGGGCGTCCTTCTCCCGCGACGCCCAATTCGACAGGGCATCCTTCTCCAGCGGCGCTTGGTTCCTCGAGACGTCCTTCTCCAGCGACGCCCGGTTCGACGGGGTGTCCTTCTCCGGCAACGCCCGGTTCGACAGGGCGTCCTTCTCCCGCGACGCCCAATTCGACGAGGCATCCTTCTCCAGCGGCGCTTGGTTCCTCGGGACATCCTTCTTCGGCAACGCCCGGTTCGGCAGGGCGCGCTTCGAAAGGGCGCCGCACCTGGGGCCGCTGGTGTGCAACGGGTGGGTGGTGCTGGACCGCGCGGTGTTCGAGGCGCCGGTGACGCTGGAGATCGCCGCCCGTCAGGTGAGCTGCGCACGCACCCGGTGGGCGTCGACCGCCACCCTGCATCTGCGCTACGCCGAGCTGAACCTGCGAGACGCGGTTCTGGAGTATCCGGTGCTGGTCGCCGCCCGCCCCGACCTCTTCTCCCGCCCCTGGCCGGACAGTCCGCTGCCGGAGACGCTGCTGTCCGGCCAGGACCCCGGCGTGCGCCTGACGTCGCTGGGCGGGGTGGACTCCGCGCACCTGGCGCTGCACGACGTCGACCTGAGCGGGTGCCGGTTCGCCGGCGCGATCCACCTCGACCAGTTGCGGGTGGACGGCTGGTGCACCTTCGCCACCACCCCCACCGGCTGGAACCGGCGCTTCCCCTGGCGGTGGAGCCGCCGCAACACCCTGGCCGAGGAACACCACTGGCGGTCGCGCACCGCCCGCCGCCCCGCCCTCGCCCGCGGCTGGACCGCCCCACCGCAGGACGCCCCCAAGCTGAAGCCGGCCGCGGTGGCCGCGCTGTACCGGCAGTTGCGCAAGTCGCTGGAGGACGGCAAGAACGAGCCGGACGCCGCCGACTTCTACTACGGCGAGTGCGAGATGCGCCGCCACGACACCGGCCGGCCCTGGGGCGAGCGGGTACTGCTGACCGCCTACTGGGCCCTGTCCGGGTACGGGCTGCGCGCCGCCCGTGCACTGGCCTGGCTGGGGGCGGCGATGGCCGCCACGATCGCGGTGATGGTGCTGTGGGGTCTGCCCGCCGAGGATCCGAGGCCGACCACCACCGGCCGCCAGGTCGCCGCCGGGCAGCAGGTCACGCTGACCACCGACACCCCCAAACCGGCCAACCCGACCGGGCCGTGGTCCGAACGCGTCACCGCCGAGCGAGGGGAGAAGGCCCTGCGGGTGGTGATCAACTCGGTGGTCTTCCGTTCCTCCGGCCAGGACCTGACCACCACCGGCACCTACACCGAGATGGCCTCCCGCTTCGCCGAACCCGTCCTCCTCGGCCTGGCGGTCCTGGCCGTCCGCAGCCGCGTCAAACGCTGACGCACCGCCTCGGCGGCCGGGGCCGCTCGTGGCATGCCGCAGCCACCGGGCACCGGAGCACCCGGTGCGCTCGCGCGGTCACGAGCCACCACACGGAAGGCTCCGGTACGGAGGTCACGGCCCCGCCTACCGAAATCCCCTGTCTGGCCCGGCAGTCGGGCCTACGCTCTCCAGGGCCACCGCCCTATTGTTGGCCGATGCCCACACCCCGCATCGACCGCCCGGCCGATCTCGACGTGGTCCGTGAGTCCTATGACCGGGTGGCTGACAACTACGCCCACATGGTGGTGACGACGGGAGTCGGCGACATCCGCCGCCATCCGTGGCTCAAGGCGTCGATCGACGCCTTCGCCGACACGGTGAGCGGGCTCGGTCCTGTCCTCGACGTCGGCTGCGGGCCCGGAACGGTGACCGCCTACCTCGCCGAACGCGGACTCGACGTGTCCGGGGTCGATCTCTCGCCCCGCATGATCGAGAACGCGCGCCGTCTTCATCCGCAGTGCCGCTTCAGCGTCGCCTCCGCCACCGACCTCGACCTGGCGGAAGCGTCCCTCGGGGGCGTACTCGGGTGGTGGTCGCTGTTCAACCTCCCCCGCGACGTCCTTCCCCAGGTCCTCGCCCTGTTCGCGCGCGCCCTGAAGCCGGGCGGCCACTTCATCACCGGGACACACGTCGGCGACGAGGACGCGGTGCGCACCGAGGCCTACGGAGGTGTGCGCGTTCGCTGGACGACGCACAAGTGGCGGCCGGAACAGTTCGTGGACCTGATCGAGCAGGCCGGACTGCGTCCGGTCGCCGAACTCCGGCTCCCCGCGGACGAGCACAGCGGGCCGAGCGTGGTCGTCATGGCCGAGTGCCCCACCTGAGGGCCAGGTGCCGGAGGCCGCACAGGGGCTCGGTACCGAGCCCCTGTGCCTGGCGCCTACCGCTGTTTTCCCTTCGGACGCTCCAAGGGATCGCCCCTGGGAGGGCCGGGGGAAGGAAACGGCCGCGGCCGCCGCGGTCACCGACCAGGCCCCGACGCGGCACGCCGGAGGACGCGCCCTTCCGGCCACGGCACCCCCTGTTCCGTTTCCGGCATTCCGGGAGCAATATGGGCGTAATAGATGCAAGGAGCAGAGAATGAGCAGGCTCCGCCCCTCCCGGCACAACCAGTCGTCCTCACAGTCCCGGCCTCCGGCCGGTTCCGGCGCTTCCGTCCCGCCCGCTCAGCCGCCCCCGTGGAACGGACCGCCTCCCGGATACGCGCCGACGCGCCCGGCACGGAAGCGGCACCGCGTCTTCTTCTGGTTCTTCCTGGCCGTCCAGGCGCTGTTCCTGATCTGGGTCATCACGGGGATCGCCGGGAACAGCGGCATCCCGGCCGAATGTGCCGGGCTCACCGGCGACGAACTGGAGCTCTGCGAGAGCGCCGGGGACGTCGGCACCGCGATCGGCGTCGGGCTGATCATCGGCTTGTGGGTGGCCGTGGACGTCATCCTCGGCCTGACGTACCTCGTCTACCGGCTCGCCCGCAGGCAGCCCGCCGCATAGCGCGGGCCACCCCCCTGCCGCTCACCGTGAGTGAGCTGGTGAGCTGGTGGTCTGAGTGCGGCTGCGCGACCACACTCAGGCAGGAGAGCGAGGACAGCATGACGAAGCCACCCACGGACACCCGCGCCGCCGAGGCGGCCCGGACCGGCGACGGCGGTGAGCCCAGAGCGAGGCTCACCGTGGACAGTCTCCCTGCCGCGCTCTCCGGAGTCGTCAGCGTGACGCCGAACGCCACGTACGAGCAGGCCATCACCATCATGGCCATCAACGGCTACTCGCAGCTTCCCGTGCTCAGCGGGCGGTCCCAGTACGGCGCCGTCACTTGGAGGTCCATCGCCCGCGCCCGGCATGCCAGGCCGGAGGCCCCCTTCTCCGACGCGATCACCCAGGCGCAGGAGGTCTCCTGCGGCGACGACCTCATCGATGTCCTCCCGAAGCTGGTGGAGTCCGATTTCGTCCTCGTCAGGAACCGGCGACAGGAGATCAGCGGAATCCTCACGGTCAGCGATCTCGCCATGGCCTACGGCTCACTGGCCGGTCCGTTCCTGCTGATCGGTGAACTCGACCAGCGGCTGCGCCGGATCATCACACGGCACTTCGATCTCGCCGACGTCACGTCCCTGTGCGATCCGGAAGGGTCGAGGAAGGTCGTGTCGTTCCATGATCTGTCCATGGGCGACTACCAACGCGTCCTGGAGAAGCAGGAGCTGTGGGACCGGCTGGGCTGGCCGCTGGACAGGAAGGTGTTCGTCAAGCACCTGGACGAAATCAGGAGGGTCAGGAACGACGTCATGCACTTCAATCCCGATCCGCTCCCGGCGGACGCGGTCCAGAAGGTCCGAAACATGATCGTCCTACTGCGCGAGTACGGAGGCTGACCGCGAAGCGGGCCGTCCTGCCGTCGACTGCCCGGGCCGGCCGGCCCGGGCCTCGGTGACGCGGAGCCGGCGCACACGACTTCACCGCCCGGGCGGTGAAGTCCACGTCCCGTGCCGCCCACACGGTCTCGGTGGCGGTACGTCCGCGGCTGCGGTCAACCCGGCATCCGTTCCGTCGTTCACCCGGTGTGGTTCCGTCACTGCGCCAGGGAGCGACGCCGACACCGTCGCCTTTCCCGCGCGTGGCCTGTTCGGCGCGCCTGACGGATGGTCACGTTCTCATCACCGTGCGCAAGTTCTCCTGACGGAGAGAGATGGAGTGGATACGTTCGGCGACGCAAGTTCGTTTCCGGTTCAACAAGGGGCACCATCGTGAAGCTCATCAAGCCCGCCGCCGTCGCCGTCAGCGCCGTGGCGCTGGCCGTCCTGCCGTCCGTCACCGCCGCCGCCCACGGCGGGGGAAACCCGTTCAAGAACTGCACCGCGGCCTACGACGCCGGTCACTCCAACATCCCGGCGAGCAGCCCGCACTACGGCACCCACCTGGACCGCGACGGGGACGGCATCGGCTGCGACAAGCCGCCGGCCGACTTCGTCCCGGCCCCGGAGGAGGAGAAGAGCAAGGGCGGCGAGGAGTCCTCCGGCGCCGAGGAGAGCACCGGCCAGGAGCAGGGCGGCACGGAGTTGGCCGAGACCGGCGGCGACGACACCACGCCCTACATCGCCGGGGCAGGTGTGGCCGTGCTGCTGGCCGGGGTCGGGCTGGTCGCGGCCCGCAGGCGCCGCGCCACCACCGACTGACCGGCCGCGGCAACGGCCTGCGGAGGCACGCGGAGGCGGCCTCCCGGGACATCCCGGGAGGCCGCCTCCGTGTGTGGTGGGCGGTGGCGGGTGCGGGTCAGGGCGTGAGGAGGTCCCGCAGTTCGTGCAGGGAGTCGATGTGCCAGTCGGCCGGTTCCGCCTCGGGGGTGCCCGCCCACAGGTGGCCCCAGGGCCCGCGCCGCAGATGGGCGACGCGCAGGCCGTACGCCTTGGCCGGGGCCACGTCGTTGACCGGGTGGTCGCCGACGTACACGATCTCGTGCGGGGCCGCGCCGGCGAGTTCGGTGACACGGGCGTAGAAGCCGGCCGACGGCTTGGCCACGCCCCACTCGTCCGAGGTGGCGACGGCGTCGGCCGGGAGGTCGAGGGCGCGCAGGAGCTGTCCGGCACGGGCGGTCTGGTTCCCGGCGACGACGACGCGGTACCCGGCCTCGCGCAGCGCCGCCAGGGCGGGGCGGACGTCGGGGTGGAGGTCGCCCTCGTCCAGGTGCTCACCGCGCCCGGCGGCCTCCCGGGCGCGGTACTCGGCGCCGATGTCGATTCCCGGCCGCAGCAGCCGCAGGGCGTCGCCGCTGTCCCGGCCCTGCCCGACGACGGCGCCGACCAGGGCGGCCATGGTGTGCCGGGGCACACCGAGCCAGTCGGCCCAGCCTCCCCAGTACCGGTCGTCGCGGACGAGGGTCTCGCCGATGTCGAAGGCGACGGCTCTGATCACCCGCACCAGCCTACGGCGGAACGGCGCCCGGGGCAGGGGTGCGGCGGGGCCCGGCGAGAAACACGCAGGTGGGCAGGAACTTCCGGGCCGGGAGCCCGCGTCCTTTCCGTGTGGAGAGACGGACCGTACTACCGGCCGAGGCCGGATACCTGATGGGACTCGGCGCGGGCACGGGGCTGGTCGCGTGGACGATCGGCGCCGAGCGCCATCTCAAGGGCGGCTTCGAGGGCGAGGGCCGGGATCTGAGCGTGCTCTACGTCGAGTTGCCGCTGCTGGTGCTCGGCGTGCCCGCCGCCGCGGTCGCCGCCCTGCTGCTGATGCACGGCGTGCTGGACGGCCGGGTGGAACGCGCCGCGGTGCGGCGGGCGCTGTCGGCCGGTACGGCGCTGGCCGTGGCGGCGGCGCTGGTGTGGGGCGGGCTGGCCTGGCTGGGGGCCACCGAGCCGCCGGTGTACCAGGAGTAGTGCGGGGGCGAGCCGGGAGCGGTCAGCCTCCGGCCGTCCCGGGGGCGGCGGCCCGGCGCGCGGCGCGCAGCGCCCGCAGCATCCGGCCGGGGGCCGGGAGCGCGGTGGGCGGCTCGACCATGTGGACGACCCGCAGGACGACCGCGAAGCGGTCTCCCTCCACCGTGATCACGGCTCCGCTGCGCGGCTGCCCGGGGCAGCCCACGATCGCCGCGGCCTTCCGGCCGTCGAGGTGGTGGGGCTCGCGCCGGAAGTGGCGGGTGACGTAGACGATGTCGGCGCGCACCTCCGTCTTCGCGGGCAGCGGGTGCCCCAGCTCGGCCAGCCGGTGCAGGGCGCGGGAACCGCGGCCGGAGGCGTCGACGACGAGGCCGGCGTCGGTGCCGCCGGTGCGCGGGCGCGTCCGCACGCCCGTGATCCGGGCGCGGTCGGGTGTGGTGACCGGGCCGAGCACCTCGGTCGACGGCAGGAGCGTGACGTTGCCGAGGTCGGCGACGCGTTCGCGCACCCGGTGCTCCAGCAGGGGGCGGCTGACGCCGTACGACATCAGTCCGGAGGGCGCCCGGCGGACGCGGTGGCCGTCGAGGTACCAGTGGGCGTCGCCCTGGGTGTCGGCGCGTACGGCCCCGGCCTCGGCCAGCTCGGCCAGGAAGCCGGGGAACAGTTCGTCGAGGGCCTGGGCGCCGCGCGCGAGCAGCACGTGCAGGTGGCGGCTCTGCGGGGTGCCCCGGCGGGGTGCCGGGACGGCGGGCAGGACATCGCGGTCGAGCACGGTGACCCGGTCGCAGGTGTCGGCGAGCGCGCGGGCCGCCGTCAGGCCCGCGATGCCGGCGCCGATCACCACGGCGTGCGGCAGGGCCGGAGCGGAGTCCCCGGCACCGGGGCGGCGGGCGGCCACGGCTCCGCCCCGGCCCGCCCCGGTGCCGGGGAGGTCACCGGTTCACCGGTCCCCGTCCGGCGGGTCGCCGCCGTCACCGGGCGGCGGTTCGCAGCCGTCGTCCGGGGGCGGGTCCTCGCCGTCGTCCGGGGGCGGTTCGCAGTCGTCCGGGGGCTCCTCGGACGGCAGGACGACGGTGAACGGCACCTCGGCGGACCAGTCGGGGTGGTAGTGCGTCCCGTCGTGGCTCTGGGTCCGGAACGTGTACGTGCCGCCGTCCGCCAGCCGTCCCGGCGGCACCACGACGTCGACGGTCTGCCCGGACTCCCGCGGTCCGGTCTCCAGGACGGCGATCAGCCGGCCGGTCCGGGTGTCGTAGACCTCGAAGGCCGTGTCCACCCGGTCGCCGTCGGCGTCGAAGACGGTGGCCCGCAGGGTCGGGGTCAGGGTGTCCACCGGCCACACCCCGTCGCCGTCCTGCGTGAACGGCGGCCCGGCCATCCGGCCGAAGGCGGTCGCCGGCGGGGTGTTGTAGGTGACGGTCAGTCTGGGCTGGTTCTCGGGGTGCTCGGAGGAGTTGACGCGCTTCCAGCCCCCGACGTCGTCGGTGTTGGACTGGATGCCCAGGTAACCGCGGCTGGTCCGCCGGTAGGCCCAGGACTGCACCAGGTCGGTGGCGTCGGCGGTGATCCAGCCGGGCTCGCCGCAGGCCGGGTTGCCCCTGGTCGCGGCGGAGGAGGCGTACAGCTCCGTCCAGTCGGGCTGCCGGTCCCACCGCGAGGAGCGGGACGGGGCGCCGGTGGACCACAGGCTCCAGTGGTACGGCTCGCAGTCGGTGTTGCCGGAGTGGAAGTTCCACAGCGCCAGTTCGGCCGAGAAGACGTTGGCGCCCGCGAGGCCGCCGGAGTCCCACTGGATGAACGACCGGGCGGTCCGGGGGGTGCCGTCGGCGTTGACCGTGCCCGGGTTGCCGAAGTCGAGTTCGGTGTCGCCGGACCAGTCGGCCGTCTCGCCCTGCTGCACGTAGGTGTCGAAGGCCGCGCCCAGCTCCGCGGCGCCGGGGTCGACGGTGACGGGGTAGCGGGTGGCGGGGTCGGCGAGGAAGTCCGCGTCGGGGGTGAGGACCAGGTCGACCGCGCCCGGGCCGCGCTCGATCACCGCCATGTCCACCGGCGCGCGGCGGGTGTGCTCGCCGGAGACCGGGTCCACGGCCGCGTCCCACATCACCGGCGCGGGCAGCACCGCCCGCTGCCGTCCGGTGACGGCGTCGGTGAACAGCACCGAGCCGTCCGCCTGCGCCGCGGCCCGCAGGCCCTCGGTCCGGACGGGCAGGGTGTAGGAGTAGCGGCCGGTGTCCGGGCGGCGCCTGATCTCCACGAACTGCTCGAAGCCGGTGCGGGTGGCCTCCACCAGCACGTCCGCGCCGGGTACGGCGTCCGGGTAGCGGGCGGTGGTGCCCGCCAGCACCGGCACGGGCAGGCCGCCCCGCCACTGGAGGGTGATCTCGTCCTCGCCCGTGCCGAGGGTGACCAGGTCGCGCGGGGCGGCCTCGCCGGCCGCCGCGAGGGAGCGGGGGCGCTCGCCGCCGCCCGCGTCCAGGGTGAGGTTCCCGGGGTGGCTGCGGGCCTCGACGCGTCCGCCGCGCCGGACGAGGGTCGCGTCCACCGGCCGCCACCGCCCGTCGCGCCGGACGCGTTCGGGCCCGGGCGTCAGGGTGGTGGTGTGGGTGCCGTCGGGGTTGACGACGGTGCGGGCGGTCTCCGTGGTGCGCGAGGGCAGCTCGACGGGCTTCCCGGTGCGGCGGGCCTCGGCCCGCGCCCGGGCCGTCTCGGCGGCCTGGGCGGACCCGTCGGCCGCCGGTGCGGAGGCCGCGGCGGTGGGCGGCGGGCCCGGCGGTCCGGCGGTGCGGGCGTCCGCCGGGACGGCGAGGGTGCCCGGCACCGCCACGGCCAGGGCCGCCCCCACGGCCAGCCGGGGCAGCGCGCGTCTTCGCGGCCGCTTCCGCCGCCGGTCCCGTAATCGGTCCCGCCCCCACAGTCCTGACATGTCTCAGCTCCTCTCCGCCCGCTCGCCCGCCGGGGGGAGCGGAGCCGGTCGCACGGCCGGAGGACACGTCCGGCGGCACCTGCGCCCGCCCGCGTCGCCAGTCTTCCTAGGGGGGCCGGTGCCCCCGGGCAAGAGGACCTGCGGGGGCGACCGGCGCCAACCGGCCATCGCCGTACCGCCCCGGGTACCGCGCTCGCCCCGGTATGGGCCGTCTCGTACCGCGCCCGCACCGCCGGTTGGCGGTACGGACGGGACCGGCGGGACGGCCGGGACGGCCCGCGGGTACGGGGAAACACGGGGAAGCGCGGGGAGGCGCGGGGAGGCGCGCCATTCCCGTTCCCGCCCGGCCGGGCGGGAACGGGAATGGCCTGTTGCGCACGCCCCCGGACCGCCGGTCCGGCCGCGCCCGCACGGCGGCCCGGACTGACGATCGGGTGACACATGATTAGCCGACCGTGAGCGGAGGTACTCGCAGCGGTGACCCACGAGGGGAGCGCAACGACGATGAGCACGATGCATCGGATGGACGGACACCGGAACGGGAGCGAACACTCCGTCGGTGAGCTGGTGGCACGCGCCACCGCGCAGATGTCGCAGCTCGTACGGGAGGAGATGCAGCTCGCCCGGACGGAGATGACCGAGAAGGGCAAACGGGCCGGACTGGGCGGCGGGATGCTGGGCGCCGCCGCGGTGGTCGCCTTCCTCGGGGTGCAGGCGGGGATCGCGTGCGCGATCGCCGGGCTGTCCGTGGTGTGGCCGGTGTGGCTGTCGGCCCTGGTCGTGATGGTGGTGCTGTTCCTGGTCGCCGGGCTGCTGGCGCTGCTGGGCAGGCAGGAGGTGCGCAAGGCCGCGCCGGTGAAGCCGGAGGGCGCGATCCGGGGCATGCACGAGGACTTCGACGAGATCAGGGGGAGGGTGCGGCGATGAGCGCTCCGAGCGATCCCGGTGCTTCCGGCGTCCCCGGCATCCCCGCCGACCCGGACACCCCGGCGGAGCTGCGCGCCCGTATCGAGCGGACCCGCCGGGAGCTCGGCGACACCCTCGAGGAGCTGGCCGCCCGGACCGACGTCAAGAAGCACGCGCGGCGCAAGGCCGCGCAGGCGGCGCAGGCCGGGCGGCGCGGGGCCCGGCCGCTGGCCGCGGGCGGCGGTCTCGTGCTGGCCCTCGCCCTGGCGGCCCTGGCGCTGCGCCACCGGCACCGGTGGCAGCGGCCCCGGCCGTATCTGGCGCGGCACAACGGGGAGGTGCCGGGCTCAGTCCGCCGGCTGGTCGCGTTTCTTCCCCACCGCTGAGCCGACGGGCGACCCGTCGTCCCCGCCGCCCCCGGCGCCGTCCGCGGTCTTGTCCGCGGCGTGGCGCCGCTCCCGGCGGCGGCGCTTGAATTCCAGCCGGAGCGCGCGCGGCCACTTGGCGGTGTCGCGCGGCTCCACGTACGGCTCCTCCCCGCGCGGCAGCCCGTTGGCGTACGCCCGCCGACGGGCCAGCTCCGCGTCCAGCTCCAGACCGAGCAGGATGGCCAGGTTCGACAGCCACAGCCACACCAGGAAGATGACGGCCCCGGCGAGCGTGCCGTAGGTCTTGTTGTACGAGCCGAAGTTCGCGGTGTAGAGCGCGAAGCCCGCCGAGGCGACCAGCCACAGCAGCACGGCGAGCACGCTGCCGGGCGCCATCCGCAGCCCCCGCAGCCGGGCGTTGGGCGCCGACCAGTACAGCGTGCTGATGATCGCCGCCACCAGCAGCACCAGCACCGGCCACTTGGCGATCGACCACACCAGCAGCGCCTGGTCGCCCAGGCCGACGACCTTCCCGACCTTCTCCGCGATCCCGCCCGTGAACACCACGATCACCGCGCTCAGCGCGAGCAGCACCATCAGCACCAGCGTGACGCCGATCCGCAGCGGGGTGAGCTTCCACACCGGGCGGCCCTCGGGGATGTCGTAGACGTGGTTGGCGGTGCGGATGAACGCGGCCACGTAGCTGGAGGCCGCCCAGATCGCGGTCAGCAGGCTGATGATCGCCAGGACGCCGCCGCCGGTGCCGCGCTGCAGCTCGTCCACGGCGTCGAACAGGATCTCGCGGGCCGGGCCGGGGGCGAGCTGCTCCAGGTTCTCCAGGATGGTCTCGGTCGCCCGCTCGCCGACCGTGCCCAGCAGCGAGACCAGCAGCAGCAGTGCCGGGAAGATCGACAGCACACCGTAGTAGGTGAGCGTCGCCGCCCGGTCGGGGATCTCGTCGTCCAGGAACTCCTTGACCGTGCCGCGCAGCAGGGCCCACCACGTGTTCGCCATGGACTTACGGATTACCGGTGCGGGCCGGGTCATGTGCGGTCCCGCGCCGCGCCGGGCCTCACCGGGCCGGGCTCAGTCCGCCCCGCGCTCCTCCGCCGCCGGGCACGGGGTGCCGCGCGGCAGCCGGTAGGGGGCGGCGATCCGGTAGGTGCCGGGGGCGGGCGCCTCCAGCACCGTCCACTCGTCGGCCGGCGGCTCGTCCTCGCCGTCGCCGACGTTGCCGCCGTCCTGCCGGCCCTCGGTCACCGGCTCGGCCGCCCGCAGGCAGCCCGCCGTGTTCGGTTCGCCCTCCCCCGGCGGCGCGACCGGCTTCCCCTCCTCGTCCACCAGCCCCAGCCACGGTGACCAGGGGATGCGGACCCGCACCTCCCCCGGCTCGGGCACGGACACCTCCACCCCCTCCGCGGCGGCCCGTACGACCTCGGCGGGCGGATCGGCCATCGGCACCGGGTCGACGACCTGGTACAGCCGCCAGTTGGCGTCCGACCAGATCTCCTCCAGGTACGGCAGCCCGCCGCGCACCAGCTCGGCCTCCGCCTCGCCCGCGCCGTCCGGGTCGTCGCTGGGCAGCACCACGTAGCGCACCGCCCAGCGGTCCAGCCAGCGGCGGTAGGAGTCCGCGGTGAGCGGGACGTCGTCGTCGTAGAAGAGGGGGTTGCGCTCGGTGTCGGCCTGCCGGTTCCAGCCGCGGGCGAGGTTGACGTACGGCACCAGGGCGGACGCCTCGCGGTGGCTGCGCACGGGGACGACCTCGACCCGGCCGCGCTCGGCGTCCACCCGCTGGAGCCGGTCCACCAGCGGGGCCAGCTCGCGCGCCCAGGCGGCGTCCGGGGTGGTGCGCACCACGTCCCACACCGGTTTGAAGAGCTGCCAGCCCAGGATCGTGGTGAAGACCAGCAGCAGCGCGGTGCAGCGGCGCGTGTGCCACCAGGGGCGCCCGGCCGCGGGGGCGACCACCCGCTCGGTCAGCAGCGCCAGCAGCACCACGTTGCCGAAGATCAGCGCCAGCCGCTCCACGTTGGAGCCGACCTGCGAGGGGATCGCCCAGGTGGCGACCACGCCCAGCCCGTACACCGCCGCCCCGAGCCGGGCCGTGCGCCAGTCGCGCGGCGCCAGCGCCCACACCGCCGCCGAGCAGAGCACCGGGAAGATCAGCGAGGCCGGCGGCATCGGCTGCTCGCCGTGGAAGGGGAAGAGGAGCGCGGAGGTGACGACCACCACGGGCGGCGGGAGCGCCAGCGCGACCGTCACCCGCCACCGGCCCTGGAGCAGCAGCCCGGCGGCCACCACCATCAGGAACAGCCCGGCCACCGGACTGCCCGCCGTCGCCAGGCCGGACAGCACCGCGGCCGTCACCACCCGGGCCCAGCGGCGGTGCCGCCACCGCGGCGGCCAGGCCCAGATCGCCGCCACCGCGCCCAGCGCGAACAGCGTTCCCAGCCCGAAGGTGACCCGCCCCGAGACGGCGTTGCAGGTCAGGGCGAAGGCGCCGAACAGCGCGACCGGCAGCGGCCGGCGCAGCGGGGAGCGGACCAGGATCAGCGCCAGCAGCCCCGCGGAGAGCGTCCCGGCGACGATCATGGTGGCCCGCACCCCGAGGACCGCCATCAGATACGGCGAGAGGACGCTGTAGGAGACCGGGTGCATCCCCCCGTACCAGGCCAGGTTGTACGCGGAGCGCGGATACCGGCCGACGAACTCCGCCCAGGCGTCCTGCGCGGCCAGGTCGCCGCCGCTGTTGGCGAACAGCAGGAACCACAGCAGATGCAGTACGGCGGCGAACAGCAGCGTGCCGACGACCGTCGCCGTACCGGCCGGGCCCGCGACGCGCGCGGTACGGAGGGCCCGGCCGGCGGCCTCGGCGAGGAACCGCCGAAGGGTGCGGTACGGGCGCAGGGGCCCCGCTTCGCTCACCACGTCCCGTAACTCCTGTCTCGGTCTCCCCCCGCCGGCGGCGGCCGGCCGGGATCCGGGGCCGGACCCGGCCCCGGACCACAGCGTCCCTCTCGCCCCGGGCGCACCGTGCGCGCCGGGCGCATCGCGTACGCGCCCTACAGGACGCGGGTGAGGCGCGCCCCGGTGCCCGGTTCGGCCAGCTCCTCCCGGAGCGCCACCGGCACCTTCACCTGGCCCGGCCCGCTGCCCACGGTCAGGACGCCGACGGTCTCGCCCGGTGCCGCCTCGCCCGGCACGGCCTTGCCGCCGTCGGTCAGGCCGAGCTCGACCTCCAGACCGGGCCAGCCGACCGCCGTGACGTCCTCGGTGGCGACCACCTCGGTACGGCCGCCGAGGCCGTCGTCCACGTAGCCGACCACATCGCCCTTCGCGACGATCTTCTCCGCCTCCAGGACCCCCTGCACGGAGACCAGCAGCTCCCGGCTCTCGCTGACGACGGTGTCGATGATCGGCGGCTTGTGCTGCCCGAAGACGGCGCCGATGATCAGCTGGGTGGTGCCGCCGATCTCCTTCTCACCGGCGAAGAGCAGGTTGCCGCCGGCCGCGGTGGTGGTGCCGGTCTTGATGCCCACGGCGTTGTTGTACGGGACGAGGCGGTTCCAGTTGCTGTGCGCGGTGCCGTTGCGGTCGGTGTAGGACGGCTGCTTGACGACCTCCCGGAAGAGCTCGAAGTCCATCACCTTCTTGCCCAGCTTCACCTGGTCGGCGGCCGTGCTGACGGTGTCCTTGCGCAGCCCGCTGGCGTCGGTGTAGGTGGTGTTGGTCATCCCGAGTTCCTTCGCGGTGTCGTTCATCTTCTCGACGAACGCCTTCTCGGAACCCGCGTCCCAGCGGGCCACCAGCCGCGCCACGTTGTTGGCGGAGGCCAGCATCAGGGCGTTGAGCGCCTCCTTGGCGGAGATCTCCTCGCCCGCCTCGACCTCCACGGTGGACTCGCCCTCGGCGCTGAGCCCCGCCTCCTCCTCGGCCTTCTCGTCCACGGGGATCATGGGGCCCTCCGTCCCCTCCTCGAAGGGGTGGTCGCGCAGGAGGATGTACGCGGTCATCACCTTCGCCACGCTCGCTATCGGCACCGGCTTCTCCTCGCCGTAGGAGCCGAGCGAGCCGAGCCCCTCGACCTCCACCACGGCCTGCCCCTCCGGGGGCCAGGCCAGGGAGGGCTCGTCGCCCTCGAAGGAGTAGGTGGGGTCGGCGGTGAGGACCAGTTCCGGCGCGGGCAGCGGACGCAGCAGCTGCGCCACGCAGAAGGCGATCGCCAGCAGCACGGCGAGCGGCGACCAGATCTTGAGGCGCCGCAGGGCGGTACGGAGCGGGGTCGGCGGCGGGGCGGGCTTGTTCGTCAGCTCGGCCAGCAGTTCCAGGGGGCGGTGCGGGGGCAGCGGCTGCTGCCTCGTCCGCTCGGCCTCCGGCAGCCCGGTGTCCGAGGGCTCCCCGGACTTCCCGGGTTCCCCGGATGTCACCGCGGCGGGCCCGGACGTCCGGGGTCCGTCGGCGGACTTCAGCGGTACGAACCGGCTCGTCCGCTCCGCCCCGGTCTCCGCCTTCCCCTCCTTATCCGGTTCCGCGGACGGTCCGGCGTCGGTTGCGGTGCCGGTTGCGGGAGGCACTGCCCGGAAGACCGCGGTGGGCTGGTCGACCGTTCCGGTGTCCGCGGGGGCGGCCTCCGGCACGTCCTCGGTCCCGCCGGTGTCCCCGGCGGCACCGTCCTCGGTGGCGGCGCCCCCGTCCGGGTCCTCGCCGTCCACCTCCGAACGGTCCCGCGGCACCCGGAAGACCGCCGTCCTCTGGTCCACCACCGGTTCCGAACCCTCCGGACCGGACTCTTCGTCCCCGGTCCCGCCGGTGTCCCCGGCGACGCCCTCTGCACCCTCGGACGCGTCGCGGTCCGCGGCATCCGCCGCCCCCACGTCCTCACCGGCTCCGTCGGAGACGGCACCGTCGTCGGTGCCGCTCCCGCTCCCGGTGTCCCCGGCCCCCTCGCCGGGAGTCTCCTCGGGCGCCTCTCCCCCGGCGGCCTCCTCAGCCGTCTCCCCGGCCGTCTCCTCGTCCGGCCCGCCGGCGGTCCTCGTGGACACCGCGCCGTTCGGCGCCGGCCTCTCGCCCTCGTCGTCACCGGCACCGGCACCGGCGCTCCCGGCTCTTCCGGCGTCCGGGCCGGTCTCCCCCGCGTCCGGAGAGGGCTGACTCAACGCGATGCGAGGATCACGCGCCGGTTTGGGAACCGTTCCCACCCTCTCCGTCGTCTTCTCCCCCGACGACATCTGCTGCTCCGACCTGTCGGGGGACTTGCCCGCCACCGAGACCTCCTGCTTGCCGTTGGCCACTCGTCATATCAGTAAACAGTGTCCTGAGCGCCGTTCCTCCCCCGGCACTCGGGCACCGTTTCGCGGCTCCGGAGGGCCGCTAAATTGCCAGACGGTAACGACATACCTACCGGTTCCATGACAAACCACTCAGGCACTCTCGACAGACCTCTGTGAGAGGGGTCACCCTGTCATGCATCCACGCGGGGAGGCATGGATGGGCAGGAGCCGCAGAACACTTCCGGAGGAGCTTCTGCTGCTGGCCTTGGACCCGACCACGGGTACCACGGCGCAGCCGCAGTCGCTCGACCTCGGCCTGGCCGGGGCCCAGCTCGTCGAGCTGGCTCTCGCAGGACGGATAGCCCCTGACGGGGATCGCATCGCCGTGGTGCTGCCACGGCCGACCGGAGATCCGACACTGGACTCCGCGCTGGAGTTGCTGCGCAGGCGCGGCAGCCCCGTACGCGCGGTCCACTGGATCGGCGGGCCCAGGCTCGGGCTGCGCCAAACCTATCTCACACACCTGGAGCGCTGCGGCATGGTGCATGCCGTTTCGAGCCAGATGTGCGGGGTGTTGCCCACGACTCGTTACCAGGCGACGGACAACGTGGTCAGCCGGGAGATAAAGGCCCGGCTCGACAGCGCGATCCGCACCGGCGTTCCGCCGGACCCGCGGACCGCGGCGCTCGCCGCCCTGGCTCACGCGGTCGGTCTCGGCAAGCACCTGTATCCCGGCAACGAGGGGCGGTCCTCCCGTTCCAGGCTGCGGGATCTGATCAGGCACGACCCGATGGGCGGCCTTGTCGCGCACGCCGTGATGGACGTGCAGAACGGAGTGGCGGCGCAGCCGCGCCGCACCGCTCCGGGCAGGGCCGGCGCGGGTGCTCCGGGCGGCGCGGGTGGTCCGGGCGGCCGGTCGGTCGCGAGGGCGTCCGCGCCACCGCAGCTGCCCGGGCAGGCACGTCGTGGCGGAATGGCCCGCGCGGGCGTCCGCTGACCCGACGTCCGTCACCGGTGCGACGCGCCGGATTCCCTCCGTGGATTCCGGCCGGGCCCGATGGCGGGAGCGACGAGCGCGGGGTGGCGGTCCACGGCCGTTTCCGGCCGGTGGACCGCCACCCCGCGCTCGTGTGCACGTACCCTCTGTGGCCATTTCCCGGCGGAACCGTCATCGTTGGTGGCAACCTGCTTGAGAAACAGTCCTGTTGAGGATCAGCGGAGGTGCGCGCACTGTGGCGTCCAACGTCAACCCCACCGTCAGACGTCGCCGGCTCGGCCAGGAGCTGCGCCGGCTCCGCGAGCTCAAGGGCATGACGGCGGAGGAGGTCGCCGAGCGGCTGCTGGTCTCCCAGTCCAAGATCAGCAGGCTGGAGAACGGCCGCCGCAGCATCAGCCAGCGGGACGTCCGGGATCTGTGCGGGGTCTACGAGGTCGAGGACCGGCGCATAGTCGAGTCGCTGATGCAGATGGCCAAGGAGTCCAGACAGCAGGGCTGGTGGCATGCGTTCGGCGACATCCCGTACAGCGTCTACATCGGTCTGGAGACCGACGCGGCCTCCCTGCGGGTGTACGAACCGCAGGTGGTGCCGGGCCTGCTGCAGACCCGGGCGTACGCGGAGGCCGTCGTCGCGGGCGCGCTGCCGGAGGCCTCGGCGGCGGACGTCGAGAAGCGGGTGAAGGTGCGGATACGCCGCCAGGAGCGCATCCACGACACCAGGAACCCGCTGCGGCTGTGGGCGGTGATCGACGAGGCCGCGCTCCGCCGGCGGGTCGGCGGACGGCAGATCATGCGGGAACAGCTGGAGCAGCTGATCGACTTCTCCCGACTGCCGCATGTGACGGTGCAGGTGATGCCCTTCGACGTGGGGGCGCACCCGGGGGTCAACGGCCAGTACGCGATCCTGGAGTTCCCGGACGCGGCGGACTCCACGGTGGTCTATCTGGAAGGGGTCACCAGCGACCTCTATCTGGAGAAGGCCGGGGACGTGCACAGTTACAGCGTGATGTACGAACACCTGCGGGCGCAGGCGCTCAGCGCCGACCGGACACGGGAGTTCGTCGAGGGCATCGCCAAGGAGTACACCCGGGGCTGAGCCCGGGGTCCCGTACGGCCGCACGACGGTACACGGCGAGCGCGGCGCGTAAACGTACACCGCGCCACAGCCGGTGTGAAGAGCCCTCTGGAATATGCCATTCGGACGAGTGAACAGCGCGCTGGACAGGCGTGGTTGACGGGTAGCGTCAGCCGCACGTCGGGGGTTTGCCCGACACTTTCCACCGTTTTCACCTTCTGGCAGAGATCCGGAGCAGAAATGGCGATCCGACAGGGCATGACCGACCGCTGGACCAAGTCCAGCCACTCGACGGGGAACGGCGCGTGCGTGGAGGTGAGGTCCCCGGCACCGCTGGCGGTCGCCGTACGCGACTCCAAGGCGCCGCAGGGGCCGTCGCTGGCCTTCGTCCCGCGGTCGTGGACGGCGTTCGTGGGAGCCGTCGGCCGGGGCGCGTTCACCCGGGACTGAGCCTTCCGCCCACCGCGTGGCCGCGCGGCACGGCGCACCGCCGCCCGCCGATCGGAGCCCTCTCGTCTGGTCCGCCGTCCCGGCCGAGGGGGCTCGGCCCTGTCCGGGACCGCGTCCGTGCCCGGGTGCGTGAGACGTCAGGCCCGCGGGTAGCGGGTCAGCCAGCCCGGTGAGCCGGCCGGGACCGAGGGGTTGTGGAGGGCGGGCCCCTGGGTCATCTCCATGGCGAAGTCGTCGGCCAGCTCCAGGATCGTGGCCCGGCCCTCCAGCTCGGCCACCCAGTTCGGCGGCAGGGCGGTCTCCCCGTGCATGGCGCCCAGCAGGTTGCCGCAGACCGAGCCGGTGGAGTCGGAGTCGCCGCCGTGGTTCACGGCGAGCAGCAGACCGTGCCGCACGTCCTCGGCGACCAGCGCGCAGTACACCCCGATGGCCAGTGCCTCCTCCGCCGTCCAGCCCTCCCCCAGCGACTCGACGCGCTCCGCGGTCGGCAGCCCCTGGCGTACGGTGCCGAGCGCCTTCTTGAGGGCGTCGGTGGTCTCCTCGTGGCCGGGCCTGGTGGCCAGGTGGACCAGCGCGCGCTGCACCCCGGCGTCCAGGCTGTCGCCCCGGGCGACGGTGTGGACGATGACGGCGAAGGCGCCCGCCGCGAGGCAGCCGGTGGGATGGCCGTGGGTCTGGGCGGCGCACTCGACGGCGAGCTGGAAGACCAGTTGCGGCTCCCAGCCGACCAGCAGCCCGAAGGGCGCGGAGCGCATCACGGTGCCGCAGCCCTTGGAGTCGGGGTTCTTCGGCGCCGCCGGCGTGCCCATCCGGTCGTCGGCGAGCCCCATCAGACAGGCGCGGCCGGGGGCGCGCCGGGAGTACAGCCACTCCTGGCGGGCCAGCCAGCCGTCCTCCTTGCGGCGCTCGTCCGGCCCCCAGTCGCGCTGGGTGGCGGCCCAGCGGCGGTACGCGGCGTGCACGTCGGTCGGCGGGTGCCAGGCGCCGGTGTCGCGCCGCACATGGGCGCGGATGAGCCCGTCGACGGTGAACAGGGTCAGCTGGGTGTCGTCGGTGACGGCGCCGCGCCGCCCGTAGGCGGGCACGTAGTCGGTCACCCCGTCGGGGCCGTGCGCGCCGCGGATGGCCTCCAGCGAGTCGAACTCGATGCCCGCGCCGAGCGCGTCGCCGATGGCCCCGCCCAGCAGGCAGCCCCGTACCCGGCTGCGGAAGTCCTGCTGCTCGGCGCGGCCCCACACACCGCCCGCCGTCGCGGTCACTGTCCTGCCCCCTCCCGTACCGCCGGGTGTCCGCCGGTGCGCCCGCGCCGTCCCCGTCCGCACCGTCCGGCACTGTAATCGACCGCCCGCGGGACGGGGGAACGTCGTCCGACGGGAGCCGGGAGATCCCGTGGAGACGGCCGAAAGACATCGGTGTCCGGCCGGGACCGGGTACGGTTCCCGGTTTCCCGTCCCCGGCAGGTCATCGGTCTGTCATCGGTCGCCGAGCACCGGCAGCAGCTCCGGGAGGCGGCCGTCGTGGGCCAGGGCGGTCCGGGTCCGCTCCTCGGGCACCGTGCCGTAGGTGGTGGTGCGGGGCCGGGCGGGACGGCCGGCGGCCTCGGCGATGGCGGTGAGCTCCCGCACCGAGCGGTGGGAGCCGTAAGAGGAGCCCGCCATCCGGGAGATGGTCTCCTCCATCAGGGTGCCGCCCAGGTCGTTGGCGCCCGAGCGCAGCATCTCGGCGGCCCCCTCGGCACCCAGTTTCACCCAGCTCGTCTGGATGTTGGTGATGTGCGGGTGCAGCAGGAGGCGGGCCATGGCCGTCACCGCGCGGTTGTCGCGTGCCGTCGGCCCGGGGCGGGCGATGCCCGCGAGGTAGACCGGGGCGTTGGTGTGGACGAACGGCAGGGTGACGAACTCGGTGAAGCCGCCGGTCTCCTGCTGGATCCGTGCCAGCAGCCGCAGATGGCCGAGCCAGTGGCGCGGCTGGTCCACATGCCCGTACATCATCGTGGACGAGGAGCGGATGCCCAGTTCGTGGGCGGTGGTTACCACCTCGGCCCAGGTGGCGGCGGGCAGTTTGCCCTTGGTGAGGACCCAGCGCACCTCGTCGTCGAGGATCTCGGCGGCCGTCCCCGGAATGGTGTCGAGCCCGGCCTCCTTCGCGGCCGTCAGCCAGTCGCGGATCGACAGGCCGGTGCGGGTGGCGCCGTTGACGACCTCCATCGGGGAGAAGGCGTGCACGTGGATGCCCGGCACGCGCTCCTTCACCGCGCGGACGAGGTCGAAGTAGGCGGTGCCCGGCAGGTCCGGGTGAATGCCGCCCTGCATGCACACCTCGACCGCGCCGACCTCCCAGGCCTGCCGCGCGCGGTCGGCGACCTGCTCCAGGGAGAGGGTGTAGGCGTCGGCGTCGGTGCGGCGCTGGGCGAAGGCGCAGAAGCGGCAGCCGGTGTAGCAGACGTTGGTGAAGTTGATGTTGCGCGTGACGATGTACGTCACCTCGTCGCCGACGACCTCGCGGCGCAGGTCGTCGGCGACGCGGCACAGGGCGTCCAGCGCCGGGCCGTCGGCGTGCAGCAGGGCGAGGGCCTGCTCGTCGGAGAGGCGGGTGGGGTCGTCGGCGGCGGTGCCGAGCGCGGCGCGCACGTCGCCCGCCAGGCGTTCGGGACCGGGGCGCATGCCGGGCGCGGCACTCTCGCGCAGCGCCTCCCAGTCGCCGTACACCTCGTCGAAGTCGGCGCGGCGGTCGCCGGTGCGGCCGTCGGTGTCGACGGTGCGGTGCAACTCGGTGCGGCCGGTGGCGGTCAGCGGCTCGTCGGGCTCCTGCCAGGGCAGGCCCCGGGGGACGGCGTCCGCGCGGGCCAGGCCGGTGTCCGGGTCGGCCAGCGCGGTGACGTGCGGCAGCACCCGGGGGTCGAGCCAGGGCTCGCCGCGCCGGACGAACTCCGGGTAGACGCAGAGACGTTCCGCCAGCCGGAAGCCGGCCTCGGCGGACCGCTCGGCGAGCACGTCGATCTGCGGCCAGGGGCGTTCGGGGTTGACGTGGTCGATGGTCAGCGGCGAGACGCCGCCCCAGTCGTCGATCCCGGCGCCGATGAGCCGCCCGTACTCCCCGTCCACCAGGTTCGGCGGCGCCTGGAGGCAGGCGGTGGGCCCCATGACCAGCCGGGCGACGGCGACGGCGGCCACCAGGTCGTCGAGCTCGGCGTCCGGCATGCCGCGCATCGCCGTGTCCGGCTTGGCGCGGAAGTTCTGGATGATCAGCTCCTGGATTCCGTGGTAGGCGCGGGCGACGCGGCGCAGCGCGAACAGCGACTCGGCGCGCTCGGTGTACGTCTCCCCGATCCCGACGAGCAGCCCGCTGGTGAACGGCACCGAGGAGCGGCCCGCGTCCTCCAGGACGCGCAGCCGTACGGCCGGCTCCTTGTCGGGGGAGCCGTGGTGGGGGCCGCCGGGCTCGCTCCACAGCCGGGTGGCGGTGGTCTCCAGCATCATCCCCATGGACGGGGCGACGGGCTTGAGGCGCTGGAAGTCCGTCCAGGACAGCACCCCGGGATTGAGGTGCGGCAGCAGCCCGGTCTCCTCCAGAATCCGGATCGCCACGGCCCGCACGTACGCGAGGGTGTCGTCGTAGCCGTGCGCGTCCAGCCACTCGCGGGCCTCGGGCCAGCGGTCCTCGGGCTTGTCGCCGAGGGTGATCAGGGCCTCCTTGCAGCCCAGTTCGGCGCCGCGCCGCGCGATGTCCAGCACCTCGTCCGGGGACAGGAAGGCGCCGTGCCCCGCCCGGCGCAGCTTTCCGGGCACGGTGGCGAAGGTGCAGTAGTGGCACCTGTCGCGGCACAGCCGGGTCAGCGGGACGAACACGCTCTTCGAGTAGGTGATGGTCCCGGGGCGGCCCGCCGCGGCCAGTCCGGCGTCCCGCACCCGGGCGGCCGAGGCCGTCAGATCGGCGAGGTCCGCGCCGCGCGCCTGGAGCAGCACGGCGGCCTCGGCCACGTCCAGCGCGACCCCGTCGCGGGCCCTGCGCAGGGCCCGTCGCATGGCGTTGGGGGTGGGGGCTGCCTGCCGGGCCGGGGTGTCGGACGAAGTCATGGAGCGAGCATACGAGCGGCCCCCGGCGGGTGCCGGGACCGCCGCCGGAGAGCGTTCTCACACCGTCCGGCGCCCATGGGCGCCGGACGGGCGGAGTCCGGGGGCCGCACCGCTCCGTTTCCGGTCCGGGTGGCCGGAACAGGCGGTCCCGCCGGTTCCCCCGGTTTCCCCGGCGCCCTCGCCCGGCATCCCGCGTCCCGCGTGTCCCCGAGCCGGGTCTCCGCACCCCGGTGACCGTGTTCCGCCGTCGTGTTACGCCGTCGTGTTCCGGACTTTCCCCGGGCGTGATTCGGCCTTTCCCCGGGCGTTCCGTTCCGGTGCCGCCGCCCTTCCGCTCATGCCGGGCCGGCCGACCGCCGGAGCGGAGCCGCGCGGATCGCGGCCGTTCCCGCCCTGCCGCGTCCGGCGCACCGGCGGGCGGCCGGGCCGGGCGGTGGGCGGGCCGTGGCCCCGCACCGGTCCTCCGGCGGCCCGGGCATGCGCGGGAGCAGCGGCGGAAGCCGCGGCCCCGGCAGCGGGTCCCCGGCGGGGCGGCACCGTTCCTCCGGCAGCGGCACGGCGGGAACCCCGGCGGTCCAGACGGCTCCTCCGGCAAGGAGGGCCGAGTACACCGTTCCCAGCCCACGAGGACCGGTGCCCCGCCCCACCGCTCCCGGTGCGGAGGACGGGCGGGGACTGGCACCATCGGCGGGCAACACCGGTACCGTGGCCGGTGCATGTCGAAGCATCAGATGGCGGGGCGCCCTCCGCGGGCGCCGGTCATCGGGGTTGTGTCGCGGCTTTGCGGTGACCGTGGGGAGAGGACGGGTGCACGGCTGACGTACCCGCCCTCCCCGGGGCACACTGGCCGCTGCGGGTCGAACACTTCGCAGGGGGCACCATGGACGCCGAGGGGCACACTGCACGCGCGGGACTGCAGCCGGACGGCCGCCGGCACCGGCTGCGTTTCGCCGTGCTCGGGCCGGTGCGTGCCTGGCGCGACGGTGAGCAGACCGGCGCCGGCTCCCCCCAGCAGCGGGCCCTGCTCGCCGCCCTGCTGCTGCGCCGCGGGCAGACCGCCACCGCGCAGGAGCTGGTGGACGCGCTGTGGGGCGAGGAGCCGCCGCAGCGGGCGCTGGCCGCGCTGCGCACCTACGCCTCCCGGCTGCGCAAGGCCCTGGGCGCCGAGGCCCTGATCAGCGAGTCCGGCGGCTACGCGATCCGGCTGGGCCCGGGCACCGAACTGGACGCGGACACCGCCGCCGCCCGCGCCGCCGAGGCGGAGAAGGCCACCGCGGCCGGGGACCGCGCCCGGGCCCGGGAGCTGTACGACGCGGCGCTGGCCTGCTGGGACGGCGAGACGCTCGCCTCGGTGCCGGGCCCGTACGCGGAGAACCAGCGCACCCGGCTGGAGGAGTGGCGGCTGTCCCTGCTGGAACACCGCCTCGGCCTCGACCTCCAACTGGGCTCCCACGCCGAGGCGGTCAGCGAGCTGACCGCGCTGACCGCCGCGCACCCGCTGCGCGAACGGCTGCGCGAGCTGCTGATGCTGGCGCTGTACCGCGCCGGCCGGCAGGCCGAGGCGCTGGCCGTCTACGCCGACACCCGCCGGCTGCTGGCCGAGGAACTGGGCGTGGACCCCCGCCCGGAACTGGCCGAACTCCAGCAGCGCATCCTGCGGGCCGACGAGGAACTGGCCCGGCCCGCCGAGGAGACCGCCCCGGCGCACGCGGCCGCCTTCGTACGGCCCGCCCAGCTCCCGGCCACCGTGCCGGACTTCACCGGCCGGGCCGCCTTCGTCGCCGAGCTGAGCGCCCAGCTCCTCACCGCCGAGAGCCGGATCATGGCCGTCTCGGCGGTCGCGGGCATCGGCGGGGTGGGCAAGACCACCCTGGCCATCCACGTGGCCCACACCGCCCGCGACCGGTTCCCCGACGGCCAGCTCTACGCCGACCTGCAGGGCGCGGGCCACCGCCCGGCCGAGCCGAAGGCCGTGCTGGGCGCGTTCCTGCGGGCACTGGGCACCCCGGACCCGGCGATCCCCGACGGGGTGGAGGAGCGGGCCGCGCTGTACCGTTCGCTGCTGGCCGGCCGCCGGGTCCTGCTCCTGCTGGACAACGCCCGCGACGCCGCCCAGATCCGCCCCCTGCTCCCGGGTACCGAGGGCTGCGCCGCGCTGATCACCAGCCGGGTGCGGATGGTGGACCTGGCCGGCGCGCACCTGGTGGACCTGGACGTCATGAGCCCGGAGGAGGCCATGACGCTGTTCACCAGGATCGTCGGCGCCGAACGGGTCGGGGTGGAGCGCGAGGCCGCGATGGACGTGGTGGCCGCCTGCGGCTTCCTGCCGCTGGCCATCCGCATCGCCGCCGCCCGGCTGGCCGCCCGCCGCACCTGGACGGTCTCCACCCTGGCCCGCAAGCTCGCCGACGAACGCCGCCGCCTGGACGAACTCCAGGCCGGGGACCTGGCCGTCAAGGCCACCTTCGAACTCGGCTACAGCCAGCTGGAGGACGGGCAGGCCCGCGCCTTCCGGCTGCTGGGCCTGGCCGACGGCCCCGACGTCTCCGTCCACGCCGCCGCCGCGCTGCTGGACCGGGACCCGGAACAGACCGAGGACCTGCTGGAGTCCCTGGTGGACATCTCCCTGCTGGAGTCCGCCGCCCCGGGCCGCTACCGCTTCCACGACCTGGTAAGGCTCTACGCGCGTGCCTGCGCCGAACGCGACGAGCCCGCCGCCGAACGGACTGCGGCGCTGTCGAGGCTGCTGGACTTCTACCTGGCCACCGCGGCCGGGGTGTTCGCCCTGGCCCGTCCCGGCGACCGGACCGTGGCCCATCTGGCCGCCACCGAGTACCCCGGGCTGGCCTTCGAGGACCGCGCCGCCGCGCTGGACTGGCTGTTCTCCGAGGCCGACTGCCTGCTGGCCGGTGTGGAGCAGTCCGCGAAGGGCGACGGCCTGCGCCGCGCGGCCGATCTGCTGATCACCGCCAAGGACCTGGCCGACTCCGGCATCCACTCGCTGCGCTACGAGCGGGCCGCCACCGCCGTCCGGAAAGCCGCGCAGGCCGCCGGGGACGCCCGGGCCGAGAGCCGCGCCCGGATCATGCTCACTCATGCGCAGAGCGTGAGCGGCGACCTGGAGGCGGCGGAGAGGAACGCGGAGCGCGCGCTTGAGCTGACCCGGTCCACCGAAGACCCGATGGTGCGCGGCTACGCTCTCAACGACCGCAGTATCATCGCGCTCTTCCGCCAGCATTACGCGGAGGGCGAGCGGTACTGCAAACAAGCCCTGGAGGCGTTCCGCGCGGACGGCAACCGTCCCTGTGAGGCCAGTGTGCTGTGCAACCTCTCCCGGGCCCGGCTGGCCCTGGGACAGACCGAGGACGCGATCCGGCTCGCCGAACAGGGAGTAGCCATCTACGAGGAGATGGGCCGGACCATGCGACTGGCCAACGCCCGCTACGCCCTGGCGATGGCCCTCACCGGGGCCGGGCGCACCGACGAGGCACTGGACCAGCTCACCCAGGCCCTCGCCATCTTCCACGACAGCCGCCAGCCGATGTGGGAGGGGGCCACCCATCTGCGGATGGCCGAGGCCCATCTGACCGCGCACCGTCCCGCGCAGGCCGCCACCCATGCCGAACACGCCCTCACCCTGCGGGTGACCGGTGGGGACTGGCGGCGCGGAAACGTGCTCATGGTGCTGGGTCGCGCGCTGGACGCGCTGGACCAGACGGACCGGGCCCGAGCCTGCTGGCAGGACGCGCTGAGGATCTTCGAGGCCCGGAAATCGCCCGAGGCCGCCGAGGCGCGCAGCCTGCTGGCACCCCCCACCGCCGCGTAAGGCCCCTTCCGGGCTGGTCAGAGCCCGATGGGGAGGGAACCTCGCCCCCCGGCAGCGGACGTTCATCGATTGTTTATCGCTCTCCGGGATGCTTATGCATGTCGATCCGTCGCGTCGGGGGGCAGGCGGATCGGCGGGCCCCGCATCCCGCGACCCGGGATGAGCGGCCCAAGGCGCGTCCGGCGGTGTTCGGGGGAGCCGCCGGGCGTGCCGGGACCACCCCGGCCACCAGTGGTATTTAGGAGTTGGCCCGATGAGCGAGATTTCCAGGAACATTCACAAGGACGGCCCGCAGCTGGAGAACCACCTGCCGGCTCCCGGTGAGGACAAGCCGAAGCCGAAGACCGACGGTACTCAAGGTGCCGAGCTCCCTGCCCAGGAGCCCCGGCTCCCCGAGGGCGACAGGCAGTGAGCGCCAGGCAGTGAGCGTCAGACCGTGAGTGACGAACCGTGACTTACGGGGGACACACCGGGGACCGGTCTCGGCGGCGAGGAGGGGGAGTCGCCGCGACCGGTCCCTGGTACGTACACCGAAGCGATTACCGGACGGTCACCTGCGGAAGAACACAGACACCCAGGAGTATCGCTTCTTCGCTTCCGCGAAGCTCCGAACACTTCCCTTCCGGTTCTCGACGAGGAGTTGGCATGACCCGCGTGAAGAAGTTCCTCACCGTCCTGGCGGTGGCGGTGGCGGTGGTGGGCGCCGGTACGGCCCCAGCGCTGGCCGACAGTCATCTGCCCGGCCCGCTTCCGGTGCACCTCGGAGACTGACGCGGACCACCGGGAAGTCCGTACGACCCGCCGGGGGCGGGACCGGGAGACCGGTCCCGCCCCCGTTCGCGTGTTCGCGTACGGAGTGCCGTGCCGTGCCGTCAGAGGGTGGTCCGGCTCGCCCCGGTGACCGAGCAGCGCGGCCGCTCCGTGCCGTCCACGGTGTCCGAGTGCGTCCCCGTCGCCTCGGTGGTGAAGCTCTCCCCGGCGGGCACCTCGACGCCGGAGACCGTGGCCGTGCCGTGGTCCCGGGTCCCTGTCCGGAAGGCGACGGTGGCGTCGTAGGCGGCGTCCAGGCCCTTGCGGTTGGTGATCCGCAGCCGGGCCGTCATCCGCCCGCCGGAGTCCACCTCGCAGCTCAGGACGGTGATGTCCTTCCTGACGCCCTTGCCGCCGCTGCTGCCGGTGGCGGAGCCGCCGGACGAGCCCCCGCCGTCGGTACCGCCCGAGACGGACGAGGAGCGGTCGTTGTCGTCGTCACCGGAGCAGCCGCCGCCATCGGACTTCCGGGCGCCCGTCAGCGCGACCAGGACGGCAGCGGTGACGGCGACCGTCCGGACATGGCGAAGCTTCACGTCTCATCCCCCCGTGAGAAGAGTGCCGTCGGGCACGGAACCGGGTGTGTCACGCCCCTGCCCGCCCGGCGGCCGGACGGCCGCCGGGCGGCAGCGGGACACACCCCGCAATCACGCGCCGGACCCCGGCGCGGTTCCCTGTCCGGCCCGGCAGTCTCAGAAGACGGACCTGAGGTCGCACTCCTCCGCCCGGCCCGTCGCCGCCGGGTCCTCCGGCCGCAGCTCGACGCGCTTGGTCTGCCCGGCCTTCAGCCTCGTCTGCGTCCGCACGCTCTCGACGAGGCCGCCGGTCCCGTCGCGGAAGTCGACGTAGACGATGAACGTGTCGGTGCGGCCCCTGGACCTCAGCTCGACCACGGTCTTCCCGTCCTTGCCGAGGCAGCTGACGACCCGGGCGTCCGGCTTGCGGGAGGACGACGCCGACGAGGAGCCGCCGCTGCCGCCGCTCGACGAGGACCCGCCGTCGCTGTCGTAGCCGCCCCGGTAGCGCGAGGAGGAGTTGGAGCTGCTGCTGTCCTTGCCGCAGCCTCCCCCGCCGCCACCGCTGCTGCGGCTGCCGCCGCCCTTGCCCCCCGAACTGCGGGCCTGGCTGAAGCCGGACAGGGCCAGCACCACGACGGTGACGACCGCTGTCAGTCTCAGATGGCGTCTCATCCCACTCTCCCCCGGTACGCATGGTGTGCGCCCGCAACTCCCTGCGGGCGCGCGCCATTTCTACCAGGGGCCGGGGTGCCCCCGCACCGCCGGGTGCGCCGGGGCGCCCGCCGGCGCACCTTCAGGAGCGCGCCTGGCCGGTGCCCTTGGCCGCGTCCAGCGCGTAGACGCAGCGGTCCCGGCTGCACGCGAAGACCACACCGTCGGCCACCACCGGCGAACCGGTGATCTCGCCCTCCGTGGCGAGCTTCCAGCGCAGCTGCCCGCCGACCGCGTCCAGCGTGTACAGGCAGTGGTCGGCCGAACCGAAGTGCACCCGGCCGTCCGCCACCACCGGGGCTCCGGTGATCTCGCCGCCGGTCGCGAAGCGCCAGCGCGGGGTGCCGCTGACCGCGTCCAGGGTGTAGAGCGCCCCGCCGCTGCCCAGGTGGACCAGTCCGTCGGCCACCACCGGCGGTTCGGCGGACTGGCGGGACTCCGTGGCGATCCGCCAGCGGTCGTGACCGTTGACCGCGTCCAGCGCGTACACCGTGCCCAGGTAGTCCGCCAGATAGACGCCACCGCCCGCGATCGCCGCGCCCGGCACGAACACCGGCGGGCACAGGAACGCGGCGGGCGCGTCGAAGCGCCAGCGCTCCGCGCCGCTCGCCGCGTCGAGCGCGAAGACCCGCGAGCCCGCGCTCACGTACACCGCGCCGTCGCCGGCGGGCAGCGGCCGCACCGGGACGCCGCCGGTCACCGAGGTGTCCCCGACCGGGTACGACCACCGCTCGGCGCCGGTGCGCGCGTCCATCGCGTACAGCCGCCCGTCGGCCCACACGTACACCGTGCCCGCCGCGAGCACCGGGGCCGCGTCGGAGGTCTCGAAGTCGCTCTGCGCGCCGGTCAGCTCCCACAGCCGTTCCCCGGTCGCCGCCTCCCAGGACTGGACGCCGCCGCCCCGGGTGGCCGTGACGACGGTGCCCCGGTCGGCCCGGAGGGCGTACACCCAGCCGTCCGTCCCCGCCCGCCAGTGCTCGGTGCCGTCCCGGGCGCCCAGGGCGTACAGGCCGGGGCCGTCGGAGGCGTGCACCCGGCCGCCGTCGACGGCCATCGACCACGCCACCTCGCGGGTCTTGAACTGCCGCCGCCCGGTCGCCACGTCCAGCGCGTGGACCTCGAAGGAGGTGACGTACAGCAGGCCGTCGGCGACGACCGGGGTGCCCCACACGTCGTTGGACATCCGGAAGCGCCAGGGCCGCCAGCGCGGCGGCGCGGCGCCGTCCTCCCGGGCCGGGGCGGGAGAGGCGGCGGTGGACGGCGTGGGAGAGGGCGTGTGGGCCACCGTGGCGGCGGCCGTACCGCCCGCGCCGCCCGCGCCGGCCGGCGGGCGCAGCACCCAGGAGGTGCCGCCGCCGATCTCCGGATCGCGGCCCCGGGCGCGCCGCGGCCCCGGCCCGATCGGCAGCTGGGCGCCCGGCAGCCGGACGGCCCCGTCCTGGCCGGCCCGCGGCGGAGCCGGCGGGGGCGGCGGTACGGACGGCGGGGGCGGGACCACCGGCGCGTTCCGGGGCGCCGCCCCGGGCGCGGCGGGCACGCCCCCGCCGCGCGGATCGGCGGCCGGGGGCCGCCAGTCGGCGCCGGGACCGCCGCCCGCCGCGGCCGCGGCGGGCTCCGGCGCCCGGTGCCGGGCCGCGGAGCGGTGCCCGGGCCCCGGCGGTTCGGGCACGGGGGCCTGCCCCGGCTCGGGCCGCGGCTCGCGCTCGGGCGGCCGTACGGGGCGCGACCGGCCGCCCCGGTGCCGCTCGATCAGCGCCACCGCGCCGGCCGGCAGCCAGGCCGAGGCCGTGCCGCTGTCGTCCCCGCCGGAGGCGAACAGGTGGGGGGCGAGCTGCGCCTGGAGGTCGGCCGGAGTGGGCCGCTGCTCGGGCTCCGGCCGCATGCAGGACTCGATGAGCGGTCTCAGCTCGCCGGGCAGCCCCTCCAGGTCCGGGCTCTCGCGCAGCAGCATGAAGACCGTCTCGACCGGGTTCGCGCCGTGGAAGGGCGGGTGGCCGGTGGCGGCGAAGACCAGGGTGGAGCCGAGGGAGAAGACGTCGCTGGCGCCCGTGACGCTGCGTGAGTCGCGGGCCTGCTCGGGCGACATGTAGGAGGGGGTGCCGACGGCCACGTTGGTCATGGTCAGCCGGGTGTTGGACACCCCGGAGGCGATACCGAAGTCGATCACCCGCGGCCCGTCCTCCACCACCAGCACGTTGGACGGCTTCAGGTCCCGGTGGACCAGGCCCGCCCCGTGGATGGACTGGAGGGCCTCGGCGACCCCGGCGGCCAGCCAGCGCACGGCCTGCGCCGGGAGCGGCCCGCACTCCTTGACTATCTCCTCCAGGGACGGCGCGGGCACGTACGCGGTGGCCAGCCACGGCACCGCGGCACGCGGGTCGGCGTCCACGACGGCGGCCGTGTAGAAGCCGCTGACCGCGCGGGCCGCCTCGACCTCGCGGGTGAAGCGGACGCGGAACAGCTGGTCCTCGGCGAGCTCGGTGCGCACCGTCTTGATCGCCACCCGCCGCCCGGAGGCCGAGCGGGCCAGGTAGACCAGCCCCATGCCTCCGGCGCCGAGCCGGCCGAGCACCTCGAACGGGCCGATGCGTCTCGGATCGTGCTGCGTCAGCTGCTCCACCACTTGCCTGCCACCTCCCCGTAGGGCCCACAACGAATGCGGCCCCGTGCAGCTTCCCACCGCCGTACCGGTCCCGCGGTCCGACTGCGATTCTTCCTGGCGAAGCCCGCGGTTGCGAACCCGGGGCCGGTGAGTCGCCCGATCCGGGTGCGGGCCCGCGCCGCCGACCGCCCCGTCAGGCGGCCGGTTCCGCCGCCGCGGGCTCCGTAGCGGCATCGGTCACGGCATCGGTCACGGCATCGGCGGCGGGCTCCGCGACGGGTTCCGCAGGAGCGAGGACGCCGAAGCGCGCGCCCTGGTTGTCCACGAGAACGGCATGGCGCCCGAAGGGGGTGTCCCGGGGCTCCTCCACCACCCGGCCGCCCAGCCGGACGGTCGTACGGGCCGCGGCGTCGCAGTCGGCGACCGCGAAGTAGACGAGGAAGTGGGCGGGCATCTCCACCGGATACGTGTCGTCGATCATCGTGCGGTCGCCGACGGCGTGTTCGTCGTCGGCCGGTTCCCCGGCCGGGACCCAGACCATGAGCTCCGGGGCCTCTCCGCCGGTCTCCGCGCCGGTCTCCGGGCCACCGTCGCCGGACCCGCCGTCAGCGGCCCCGTCGCCGTTCCCGGCCGTCCCCTCACCGGCGGTCCGGGTGGTCCCGGCGCCGCCGGCCGGGTACATCCCGTATCCGAAGACCGCCGTGTAGAAGGCGTCCACCGTCTCCCTCTCCCGGGTGAACAGCTCGGTCCACACGTACGCGCCCGGCCTGCGCGTCGCCAGGAAGCCGGTCAGGGCACCGGCCTGCCACAGTCCGAAGGCCGCGCCACCCGGGTCGACGGCCGTGGCCATCGTCCCGGCCCGGCCGACCGGCACCGGCTCGGTGACCAGCTGTCCGCCCGCCGCGCGGACCCGTCCGGCGGCCGCCGCGGCGTCGGACGTGGCGAAGTAGACCGTCCAGGCCGTCGGCAGCCGGCCGTCCGGCTTGTGCGCGAGCGCGGCGACCCGTTCGCCGTCCAGGTACGCCACGGTGTAGGAGTCCCGCGCGGGCGGTGCCGGATCGCCGTACGTCCAGCCGAACAGCGCGCCGTAGAAGCGCTTGCCGGCCTCCAGGTCGGGGAGCATCGCATCGGTCCAGCAGGGCACTCCCTCGGCGAAGGCCGTTCGGGGAATCGCTTCGGCAGAGCCCATCATCCGGTTCCTTCCGCGGTGTCCTGTCCCGATACGGGAACGCTATCCGCGGATCACCTCGTGTGCAGGGGATCACCCCATTTGGGGTCGGTCGAATCGCGGGCCGATCATCCCTCGGTAAGCTGACGACATGACAGGACAAGTACGAACTGTTGACGGTCGGGTGGCCGGGCACCGCGGCCAGGCGACACGGCAGAAACTGCTCACCTGCCTGGACGAGATGCTCAGCTCCTCGCCGTACCGCGACGTCCGGGTGATCGATGTCGCACGGCGCGCGGGGACCTCTCCCGCCACCTTCTACCAGTACTTCCCGGACGTGGAGGGCGCCGTCCTGGAGCTCGCCGAGACGATGGCGAAGGAGGGCTCGGACCTCGCCGACCTGGCCACCGGCCGCACCTGGACCGGGAAGGCCGGCTGGCAGACGGCCGAGGAGCTGGTGGACGGCTTCCTCTCCTTCTGGCAGCGCAACGACGCGATCCTGCGGGTGGTGGACCTGGGCGCCGCCGAGGGGGACAAACGTTTCTCCAAGATCCGCACGAGGGTCCTGAGCAATGTCATCGGCCCGCTGGCCGAGTCCATCGAGAAGCTCCAGGCCAAGGGCCGGGCCGACCAGGGCGTCAGTCCGGCCGCCGTCGCCGGCTCCCTGGTGTCGATGCTCGCCTCGGTGGCCGGGCAGCAGAAGAGCGTCCAGAGCTGGGGCGCCAAGCGGGCCGAGCTGAAGCCGAACCTCGCCTTCCTCCTGTATCTGGGCGTGACGGGCCGCAAACCCAGCCGGTAGCCCGCCGCCCCGCGCCCGGACGGCCGGCTCCTGTCACCGGCCGTCCGGGCGATCGGGTCCGCCGGACGGCGCCGTCCGGACCAGTGCTTCCGGATCAGTGCTTCCGGATCACTCGCCGCTGTGCAGCAGCAGGTTCGGCGAGCCCGCGCCGGCCCCCGTCACCCGGTCACCGGTCGCCCCGGTCAGCAGCGCCCGGCTCACCTGGTCGGGGGTGGCCCCCGGGTTCTCCGCGACGTACAGCGCCGCGACACCCGTCGCGTACGGCGCCGACATCGACGTGCCGCTCATCGTCCTCACCGCCGTGTCCGAGTCGATCCCCAGGGACGGGACGGACGCGCCCGGCGCGAAGACGTCCACGCAGGAGCCGTGGTTCGACCAGCTCGGCTTCGAGTCGTCCCGGGCCGTCGCGGCGACCGTGATCACGGACTCCTCCAGGGCGGGCGACTGCGCGCACGCGTCCGTGCCCTTGTTGCCCGCCGAGGCCGTGATGGTGAGCCCCGCGTCGACCAGCTTCCGGATCATCGCGCTCTTGGCGTCGCTCGGGCTGCCGCCGATGCTGACGTTGACGACGGCGGGCTTGACGGCGTTCTCGGCCACCCAGTCGTAGCCGGCCAGCAGGGCCGCCGTGGTGCCCAAGTTGTTGCAGTTGAGCACCTTCACCGCGACCAGCTTCACCCCCTTGGCCACCCCGTACGTCCCGCTGCCCAGGATGCCCGCCACATGGGTGCCGTGCCCGTGGCAGTCCTCGGCCGTCCGGTTGCCGTCCACGAAGTTGTAGCCGTACGAGGCCCGGCCGCCGAAGTCCTCGTGGGAGATGTTGATGCCGGAGTCCACCACGTACGCGGTGACGTTCGACGCCGTGCCGCGGTAGGTGTAGCTCGCGTCCAGCGGCAGGTCGCGCTGGTCGATCCGGTCCAGGCCCCAGGACGGGTCGGTCTGGACGTCGTCGCCCCGCTCGACGCGGTTGGCCTCGACGTACGCGACCGCGGGGTCGGCCGCCAGCCGCCGCGCCTGCTTCTCGGTGGCCTTCAGCGAGAAGCCCTTGAGCGCCGAGTCGAACGTGCGGTCCGGCCGGCCGCCGAAGGTGTCGGTCAGCTCCTCCGCCTTGTCCCGCACGCCCTCGGCCGCCCGGAGCTGCCGGGCCCGGGAGCCGGAGTCCTTCAGCACCACGATGTACTCGCCGTCCACCGTGTCCGGGGCCTCGGCGCCCCGGACCGTGCCCAGCGGCGCGGAGCCGGGATCGGGAGCGGCGGCTCCCGCGGTGGCGGCGGTGGCACCCGTGAGGACGAGCGCCGCCACGGCGGCGCCCAGGGCTATGCGGGGTCTCTTCGGTTTCTTCACGCGTGAGTCTTTCTGCTGTCTCTTACTGCCCGGTCGGTTCCGCATGGAGAGTACTCAGGGATCGGGGCGGCGGCGGCCCTCCCGTCGCATCCGTCCGCACCCGGAAAACCACTGCCCGGCGGGCCGCCTGACCGTCCGTCACCGGCGCGGCACCGGCGGTGCCGTCACAGCCAGCCCCGCCGCTGCGCCTGCAGGGCGAGCTGGAAGCGGCTGGCCGCACCGGCCTGTGCCATCAACAGCTCCATGCGGCGGAAGAACGTGCGGCGGCTGATGCCCAGTTCGCGGATGATCTGGCTGTCCGGCACTCCCGCGACGAGCATCGCCAGGATGCGGCGCTCGGCCGGTCCCGGCCGCCCCCCGCCCGTCACCGCGGTGTTCCCGTTGCGGGAGTGGATGGGCAGCGCCCGGTCCCAGTAGGCCTCGAACAGCGCCCGCAGCGCGGCCAGCAGCGCGCCCGGCCGCACCACCAGCGTGCCGCGGTTCATGTCGACGTCCACGATGGACATGGACACGAAGCCGATCCGGTCGTCCACCAGCATCAGCTTCACCGGCAGCTCCGGTACGACGCGCGCCTCCTCGCCCGCGTCCAGACACGGCTGGACGTTCTCGGTGATGTAGCGGGGATGGGCGAGGGAGGCCCGGGTGTACACCGCCCGGTAGCGCAGGCCCCGGCGCAGCTGCGCCACCTCCTCCTTGGCGCCGCGCTCGCTGTCCCAGAAGTACGGCGGCGAGTCGAACCGCAGCACCTCCCGCCGCGCCCCGCCCACCGCCTCGCCCAGCACCCGCTCCATCTCGCCGCCGGCCAGTTCCTCGGCGACCCGGTCGCCCACGGCCGACGGCGTACGGCGCCGGTACCGCTCGTACGCCCGGCTGACCGCCGAGCGGGCCTCCTCCAGCCGGAGCGCCTCCCGCCGGGCGAGCAGCTCCAGCGCGGACGCGGGCGGTACGGCCACCAGGGAGGCGCCGTCCGCGCCCACCGCCCCGTCCGGCACCTCGGCCGCCAGCCCGAGGCCGAGCAGCGTCCGCCGCGCCTCCCCCGCCCGCGGGGACCCGGGCGGCCGCCGGGCCGCCTCGTCGCCCGACAGCAGCGCCACGTACAGGGCGACGGCCTGCTCGTCCACTCCCAGTGCCGTCAGATGGGCCGCTAAGTCACCGGGACCCGGCTCCTGCGAGGCCCCCTCACCTCCGTCACGCCTCATGCCCTGGCACCTTAGTGCCGCTGTCCTCCGGGTGCCACCGGCCGCCCCGGGCCTCGGGTAGAACTGAGGTCATGCGCGTTCGCCGGGCGGTTCGCAACCCCGGCCGGTGAACAGCACGTCGTCCTTCCCCGTGGTGCGACCACGGCCCGGCATTCGGCCGGTCTCACCGAATGCCGCGTACCGCCGGGGCCCGGGCGACGACGATCCCGGTGCTCGGGCCCCAGAGCGCAGGTCCCGCGCTCAGGGCACCGAGCGTCCGGGGGAGGAAGATGCGAAAAGGCACAAGGGGTGTGAAACAAGCGAGCGGCGATGCCTCCCCGCACAACGGATGAGGGCCACCGGGGTTCCCGTACCCGGCGGCCCTCATCCGCGCCGCTCGCTTCCCCACCCGGGCCTCTCCCCCTCCCAGGCCCCGGCCCCGCCCGGCTCCGGTCCTGACTCCCCGTGTGATCTGTGACCCCGGACGTGGTTCCCGGCGTGAATCCGGGGTAGCGGAAGGACGCCCGGCCGTCCCGCCGACCGCCCCCGACGAGGCGGGTCCCCGGGATCCCCGGGGGGAACCGGACGCCACGGGGGAGGAAGCGGGGCATACACTCATCGGCATGCACATGTCCGACGACAGCAGACCCGTGCACATCATCGGAGCGGGGCCCGGAGGGCTGGCCGTCGCCGCCGCCCTGCGCGAACGCGGCATCCGCTCCGTCGTGCTGGAGCGGTCCGAGGCGGTCGGCGCCTCCTGGCGCGGCCACTACGACCGGCTCCGGCTGCACACCACCCGCCGCCGCTCGGCGCTCCCCGGCCTGCGCATCCCGCGCTCGTACGGCCGCTGGGTGCGCCGGGACGACCTGGTGCGCTACCTGGAGGAGTACGCCCGGCACCACCGGCTGGAACTGGCCACCGGGGTGCAGGTCAACCGGATCGACCGGGCCGACGACGGGAGCTGGGTACTGCGCGCCAACGGCGGCCGGGTGCTGAACGCCCCGGTGGTCGTGGTGGCCACCGGCTACAGCCACACCCCGTACGTCCCCGACTGGCCGGGCCGCGACTCCTTCGCGGGCGAGCTGCTCCACGCCCGCGACTACCGCGCCCCCGGGCCGTACGCGGGCAAGGACGTCCTGGTCGTCGGCACCGGCAACACCGGCGCCGAGATAGCCCTGGACCTCGCCGAGGGCGGCGCGTCCCGGGTGCGGCTCGCCGTCCGCACCCCGCCGCACATCGTGCGCCGCTCCACCCTGGGCTGGCCCGCCCAGGCCACCGGCATCGCGGTACGGCACCTGCCGGTGCGGCTGGTGGACGTCATGGCCCGGGGGCTGGCGAAGGTGTCCCTGCCGGACCTGTCGAAGCACGGCCTGCCGCGCCCGGAGACCGGCCTCTACACCCGGGTGCGCCAGGGCGCGATCCCCGTCCAGGACACCGGTTTCGTCAAGGCGGTCCGCCGGGGCCGGATAGAGCCGGTGGCGGCCGTGGAGTCCCTCGACGGACCCAAGGTCGTCCTGGCCGACGGCAGCACCATCGCCCCGGACACCGTCATAGCCGCCACCGGCTACCGCCGCGGGCTGGAGGAGCTGGTCGGCCACCTCGGCGTGCTGGACGAGCGCGGCCGGCCCCGCGCGCGGGGCCACCGCACCCTGCCCACCGCCGCGGGCCTGTACTTCACCGGCTACACCAATCCCATCAGCGGCATGCTCCGCGAACTGGGCATCGAGGCACGGAAGACGGCCCGGGCCGTCGCCCGCACGACGAGCGACTGACGCCCGGCGGCCGGGAAGTGGCCGGGCGTCAGCCGCCGGGTGTCCGGACGCCCGGCCGGCTCCGCGTCCTCGCCAGAACCGTTTCACCGGATACGGTCCCCGCCGGGGCGCCGCCATCGCCCGCCGGGTCCGTGCCCGGCGCCGCGGCGTCCCGGTCCAGCTCGCACCAGATGCGCTTGCCGGTGTCCTCCGGCCGCCAGCCCCAGCGGTCGGCGAGCGCGCCGACCAGTTCCAGACCGCGGCCGCCGGTGTCGTCGTCCCCGGCCCGGCGCCGCAGCGGCGGACAGGCGCAGGTGTCGGCGACCTCGATCCGCACGGTGCCCCGGCCCGCGGCGAGGCGGCCGGAGAGCAGCATGCGGAGCCGGGCGGGGCGGCCGGTGTGGACCACGGCGTTGGTGACCAGTTCGGAGACCAGCAGGACCAGTGTCTCCACCAGGGGCTCGTCCGCCGCGAGCCCCGACCGGGCCAGCCGCGACCGGGCCCAGCCGCGGGCTCTGCCCACCTCCCTGGGATCGGTTCCGACCTCCAGCTGCATCTGACGCATCCGCACCCTTCACCATCCCTGACCGGGAGCATCCGGTCGCGTGCCCGTACGGGCACGCGACCGCTGTCCTTTCCCCCGGTGCGGCACAGCCTGCTGGACGCCGGGGCCCGGCAACAAGCGCTTCAGGCATATTCCGGCGCAAAGGAGTAGGCGTAGCGCATACTGTGCGATGCCCGGCCCCGGGAGTCGAACACCCGCCCCGGAAAGGCGACTTGTGTGATCGACTGGATGCCGTGGAAGCAGTAGCCGCGCTCATCGCCGTCCTCGGCACCTGCTGGGTTCCGGGATCACCCATGTCCTCCAGCGCCGCACCACCGCCTACGGCGAGGAACCGGCCCGCCGCGTACTGCACGTACGCGGGGGCGCTGCACGACTACCGGCGCATGCTGGTGCACCGGTGGTTCGCGGAGCACGAGCGGCCCGGCGAGGAGGACATGCCCGGCCTCGGGGAACATCGGTACAGCGGTTGGCGCTGAGAACGATCATGGTCAGGGCGTGAGAACGCTGACCCGGTTCTCGTACTCACGGCGGGCCTTGCGCTGGGCCGGGACTGCGGGGACGCTTTGGCCACCGTCGAGCGGCTGGCAGCGGGCGAGGAGCTGGCGGTGCACGGCGGGGACGGTGCTGACGCGCAGGGTGTAGCCCTGGCCGCGCCGTACGGTCGCCCCTTGATCGAGCGCGGCGCGCTCGGCGGGCTCCAGCTCGGTGGTGCGGAGGAAGTCGGCGACCTTGCCCGGCATGTCGAGGGTGACCGGCAGCTCCGGGGCGGCGGCGTCCTCCTCGATGGCGGTGTGGTCGGGCAGGAGGTCGGCGACGGCCGTGCGGATGGCGCCGCGGCTGACGCCGTGGTCGCGTGCGAGAGCGGCGATGGAGCGGCCCTCCAGGTACGCGGCGCGCACGGCGTCGGTCTTCGAGGCTGCCACGGCCGGGCGGCGCCCGCCCTTGCTGCCCTTGGCCTCGGCGGCGCGCAGTCCGTCGTAGGTCAGCTCGCGCTGGAGGTCGCGTTGGAGTTCGCCGGCAGCGGCGAGGGTCTGCACCGTGAACTTCCCGGTGGACAGCAGCTCGCCGGTGCGCGGGTGGCGGGCGGTGAGGTCCATCGCGGAGAACGCGCCGTCGTGGATGCGCAAGGCGAGGCGGTCGCGGTGCAGGACGTCGAGCGCGTCGAGGATGTGCTGGTTGCCGCGAACGAGGCGGAACATCTCGGAGATGTGGACGGTGTCGCCCGGCCGCGCGTAGGTGAGCAGTTCGCGGAACTTCGCGCGCTGGAGGGGGTGGAGGCGGCTGGAGGTGCCCGGGTCCTCCTCGAAGGCGACCGGGTCTTCGATCCCGGCCTCGTCCAGGACGAGGTCCTGCCGGGCGGTGGACTGCTGATCGGTCGGGACCCGCTTGTAGACCAGGTTCGCCACCGAGGGCCCCTTCCGTACGGAGGATCGGCCCCTGTCTGCCGTCAAACCCTGTCAGCAATCACCATCGGATCTGATTGGATTCGGACCGCCGCGAACCCCCGGATTGCACGGGTTCATTGGACGCGCCGCCTGCCTGTCGTCAAACGATCCTTTTCCGACAGGAGTCGATGCAGCTCTATGCTTACGCGTCCCGCTGGCAGGGGGCACCGGTGTGCATGTTGGACGAGGCACCGTCGATGACGGAGCTGAGTCGGTCGCGGGCGTGGGCGAGGTCTGCGATGCGCCGGTCGAGGTGCTCGCGTTCCGCGGCTAGGCGTTGGAGGAGCTCGGGGGTGGCCTTGCCGTCGATGACGCAGGGCGTCAGTTCGGCGATGGCCTTGCTGCTCAGTCCGGCGGCGTACAGCTGGCGGATGAGGTGGACCCGGTCGACGGCGCTCTCCGTGTAGTGGCGCTGGCCGCTGCCGCTGCGCTCGGCGGTGAGCAGGCTCTGTTCCTCGTAGTACCGCAGGGCCCGGGTGGTGACGCCCGTGCGGCGGGCGAGTTCCCCGATCCGCATTCCCGCCCCCTCTCCTTCATGTGTTGCGGCTCACACGCACTTGCCTTTTACGTCAACGTCAAGTTTTACGGTAGCTCATGTGCCCACCAGTGGGCGAACAGTCCGATTGGACCCCGTATTGGGGTGAGCTGAACGACGAACGGAGTGTCTATGAGTGAGGACACTGCACCGGCCCGGCGGGTGATCGGCGTCGAGGAACACGCCTGGACCCCGGAACTGCGTGCCGCCCTTCTCCGGTGGGGCGGTGACGCGACCGTCAACAGGATGAGCAGTCGGGGGGAGGTCAACCTGCGCCTGCTCGACGTCGGCGAGGAACGGCTGGCCCGGATGGATGCCAGTGGCGTGGACATGGAGGTCCTGTCGGTCACGACTCCTGGGACCCAGCCTCTGCCGCCGCAGGTCGCCGTACCGCTCGCCCGGGAGGCCAACGAGGTACTGGCCGATGCGGTACGCCGCCACCCCGATCGCTTCGCAGCTTTCGCGACGCTGCCCATGTCCGATCCGCAGGCCGCCGCCGCGGAACTTGAGCGCGCGGTCACCGGTCTGGGGCATGTCGGCGCGATGCTTTTCCCCCGGACCGGCGAGATGTTCCTCGACCACGTCAGCTTCCGCCCTGTGTTCGAGGCGGCCGCTCACCTCGGTGTGCCGCTGTACATCCACCCGGCCATGCCGCCCGAAAGCTCATCGACGCCGCCTACAGCGGTTTCGACGAGATGACGGGCCTGCTGCTGTCCACCGGAGGGTGGGGATGGCACTCGGAAGCCGGCCTGGCGACTCTGCGGCTGATCCTCGCCGGAACTCTGGACCGACACCCGGACCTGCAGATCATCCTCGGGCACCGGGGCGAGATGCTGGTGCCCTTCACCGACCGCGCCGATCTGCTCAGTACCGCAGCCCCGCACCTGCAGCGCCGCGTCCTGGACTACATCACCGGCAACCTGGCCGTCACCGCCGGCAGCCTCTACAGCCACCGCATGCTCAGCGCGGCCGTGGACGTCCTGGGCCCCGACCGGGTCATGTTCGGCGCGGACTCCCCTTACGGCGCCCCCACCGCCGGCGACGGCCAGGACGACCGGGGCCTCGGCGGCGTCGACTCCCGCGGCACGTAACGGCGGGGCGGGCGGCGCCCGCACCTTCGTCGACCACGCCCATCTCACCGAACCGGACCGGGACAAGCTCGGCCACTTCAACGCCGAAGGCATTCTCGGCCTCCCCCGAACCGCCTCCCGCTGAAAGGCAGACACACGCATGACCACGCATCCCACGACCGGCCTCGTCGGCCCTGCCCTCACCACCACCGTGTCCGTCAAGCCGCTCGTGCTGAGCGCCCCACAGCGCGGTGAGGACCTGCACGTCCGCATCACCGCCCCCACCACCGGTACCAGCCTGCCCGTTGTGCTCTTCGCCCACGGCTTCGGCTCCAACCTGGACGGCTACGCGCCCCTGGTCGACCACTGGGCATCCGGCGGCTTCGTCGTCATCCAGGCCACCCACCTGGACTCCAAGCGGCTCGCCCTGGCCGCCGATGACCCCCGCTGGCCCCAGATGTGGCGCTACCGAGTACAGGACATGCGGCGCATCCTCGACGAGCTCACCACCCTGGAGGCGGCCGTGCCGGGCCTGTCAGGCCGCATGGACCCCAGCCGCATCGTCGCGGCCGGGCACTCCTTCGGCGGCCAGACCGCCGGCATCCTGGTGGGCCTGCGCGTCACCGACCCGCGCACCGGCGCCGCCGAGGACCTCTCCGATGCCCGAGTCATGGCCAGCATCCAGCTGGCCACCGCCGGCAAGGGCGGCGACGAGCTGACCCCCTTCGCCCACGACAACCTCCCCTGGCTGCGCGACCAGGACTTCTCCCACATCACAGCCCCCGGCCTCGTCGTCGCCGGAGACAAGGACGACCTCCCGCTCTCCACTCGGGGCCCGGCCTGGACAACCGACCCCTACAGCCTTAGCCACGGCAACAAGAGCCTCCTGACTGTCCACGACGGAGAGCACTTCCTCGGCGGCATCTCCGGCTACCAGGCAGCGGAGACCACCGACGAGAACCCCGACCGTGTCGCCCTCGTCCAGCAGGTCACCCTCGCCTACCTGCGCCACATCACCGGAACCGACCACACCGACTGGAAGAACGCCCAAACGGTCCTCGCGTGCGGCCACCCGCTGGGACACCTCGAATCCAAGTGACCCCGCCACCCTCGGACGCGCGTCCTACCGCCCCTGATGATGACCGGAATACGACTGCTCATCTCTCGCCGTCGTCGTCCTCGTCGAGCTCGGGTGCGTCCGGGTCGCGCAGCGGGCGCATGCCCTGGGGCGGGGTGGAGGGAGTGAAGCTGTAGCGGCCCAGGACGTTGAGGTTCTTGAACTTCAGCGGGGACAGGCGGGCGACATCCTCATCGCTGATCTCGTGGCCCTCGGCACACAGTTGGGCGACCGCGGCGTCGATGTACTTCGTCGTCCAGAGCACGACGGCGTTCAAGGCCAGCCCCAGTGACCCGAGTTGTTCTTCCGTCCCGTCCCGGTATGCCTGGTGGATGGTGCCCCGCTTGCCGTGGCAGATGTCCCGGGCGAGGGTGGGGCGGGACTCCTGGACGGACAGCTGCTTGCCCATCTGCCGCCGGTAGGTGTCGTCGACCGGGTCGACGACCTGGAGCAGGTGCAGGGTCTTGGCGATGCGCCCGTACTCGGCGACCGCCTGCCCTCCGGCGTCTCCAGCAACGCCACCAAGTCGGCGGGCAGCGACCGGTCCGCCCGCCAGGCCGCCCTGGCGACCGTGGTGTGCCATCGCTTGTCCGCGATCTCGCGGACCTCGGACACCTGCCGCGCCAGCACTGACACCCCGGGCAGCAGCACCCGGTGCTTCCGCAGCCAGCCCACCGCGTAGTCGAACAGAGCCTTCGGCCCCTCCGAATGCGCGGTCCACGCCCGCCCGTGCATGAACGTCCGGAACTTCCGACCCCGCTCCGGGTCGTCGTACTCGTGATACTCGTACGCGTCCCGGATCTCCCACGCGTGCTCGTACGCGGTCTTCGGACGCTCGGTGTACCGCTTCACGACCGAGACGTCCTCGATGCCGAGCTGCTCGGCCAGGTGCTCAACCACCGGCCACGGCACACCCAGCGGATCGTCGGGGAGGAACCTGCCGATGTAGCGCACCGTGCACATCTGCAGAGCGAAGCCCAACTGGTGGTACCGCGTACGCCGCAGCGCGATCAGATCGCGGTCCACGTCGTCCAGGAAGAAGAAGCGCTCCAACTCCGGACGCGTCGGCTCCTCGACGAACTTCCCGTACGCCTCGGCCTGGTCATCCGTCAGAAATTCCACCGGCATGCGACGGAGACAACCACCAGTCACTACAGACCGTGGATCTTTGGCCGAAGGACCCCACGAGGCAGACCACCCGTGCCAGGAGTTCACCGCTCACTGCATGATCGTTCTCAGCGCCAACCGCTGTACCGATGTTCCCCAAGCCCGATGCCGGACCTGCTGCGGGAGATCCACCGGCTGCGCTCGGAGGCGCACGAGGCGCTGTTCCGGATGCGGCTGCTCACCCGCGACCCGGCGCTGGAGGAGGCCGCGCGGTCCGCGCTGGAGGCGGTGACCGGACTGCACGACGAGGGACTGGACCGCGCGGGGCCGGACGCCCGGCGGACGTCCTCGAAGCAGGCCGTCGAGGACTTCGTCACCGCGGCGGCCCGGTACGCGGGCGAGCCGCGGGACACGGCCGGCGCCCGCCCGCGGGCCCTCGGCCGGCGGCCGGCACGCTGACGCGTGTCCTCCGGGGCCCCGGGCCCGGAGCCGTGTGCCGTCAGGCGCTCAGCGGGTCGGCGGCGTCGTCCGTGGCGGCGTCGAGGTCCGGGTAGCAGTCGAACAGCCGCCGGACACCGAGCGCGGTGAGGACCCGGTTGACGTGCGAGCCGTCCACCGCCCCCTGGGCCGGGAGGATCAGCCGCAGCCGGCCCGCGCACGAGCGCATCAGCCGGCGCGAGGCTATGAGGACGCCGACACCGCTGGAGTCGCAGAACAGCACCCGGGACAGATCGAGCACCAGGTCCCGGCGGCCGTCGGCCACGGCGTCGTGCACGTGCTGGCGGACCAGTGCGGAGGTGACGAGGTCCAGTTCACCCGACACCAGCAGGACGGCCCACTCTCCCCGGTCCTCCTCGATCACCTTCAACGACACCTGTCCGAAGTCCCTTCGTCTCGTCCGCCGGTGTCCGCCGGAACGGCCCCGTTCCCCCGCTCCCTCTCCTCCGCGCCGGCCGCCCCCTCCGGACCACCCGGAGTCACCGCGGACCACGACCCTATGCCGCCCGAGGTCTCCGCCTCCCCCCACTTCCGGTCACACCCCCATAACGCACCCCCAGATCCGGACAGGATCGAACCGTCCTTCACCGAGGGTCGCCGTGATGTGACGGATCCGCGGCCACACGTGATCACACTCGGTCACTTCAAGCCGGACATCGTCCAAAGACGGGCATGTTGTCAGTTCCTGCCACTACATTCGGGATGAACGGAGGGCCGGGGGTGGGAATGACGGCGCAGGCACCGAACAGCACACAGCCCCACTGGGACCACGGGCTGCGGGGACGGCTGGCGCGGGGCGAGGAGTCCGCCCTGGCCGAGCTGTACGACCTGTACGCGCCGCTGGTGCACGCCCTGGCCCACCGGTTCCTGGCCGACGAGAAGGACGCGGGCCACGTCATGACCGAGGTCTTCGCCGAGCTGTGGCAGGCCCCGGAGGCGTACGCGCCGGAGCGCGGCCCGCTCCGCCCGTGGCTCCGGGAGCTCACCCACCGGCACGCCGTGCGGCGGCTGCGCGAGCACGCCCGTACGGACACCCGCGCGGAGTCCCGCGCACGGGCCGGGGAGCGGCTCCGCGCCGCCGAGGCGGCCGTCCGCGCGGACCGCGCGGTCACCGCCCTGCCCGCCGGGCTGCGCACGGTGCTGGAGCTGGCGTACGTCCGGCACCGGGACTACCGCCAGGCCGCCGCCGAGCTGGGCATGAGCGAGGCCGAGGCGCGCCGGCGGCTGCGGCTCGGGCTGCGGCTGCTGTCCGCCGCCGCGGGGCCCGGGGCCGGGAGTGCCCCGTGAGCCGTCCCACGGGCCGGCCGCCCGGCGGAGACGGTGCCGAGGGCCCCGGAGCCGGCAGGCCCCGCATACCGGCACCGCGCCCGCCCGCCGACGACCTGCCGGCCCCGGGCGGCGGCACGCCGGACGGCCCGGGCGGCTCCGACGACCACGACCACCCCACCCTCGGATCGCTGCTCGGCGCGTGGGCGCTGGCGGTCTGCTCGCCCGAGGAGGCCGCCGCCGTCGAGGCGCACCTGCCCCACTGCCCGCCCTGCGCCGACGAGGCGCGGCGGCTCCGGGACGCCGTGGGCCTGATACGGCGTGAGGACGCGCTGGACCCCGGCCCGGAGCTGCGCTCCGGGACGATGGAGGAATGCCTGCGCCGCCGTCCGGCGGCCGTGCCCCTGCCGCGGTGGGCGGCCCCGTACGACGCGGAGACCGCCCGGCTGGACGCGCTGCTGCGCGACATGGGCGACACGGAGTGGGACACCCCGGTACGGCTGCGCTGGACGGGCGGCGAGCGCGTCCTGACCCTGTGCGGGGTGCTCGCCCATCTCGGCTGCGCGGACGGCCTGGTGGCCGTCCGGCTCGGGCTGGCGGACCCGCTCGGCCCCGGTGCCCCGCGCACCGTGGCGGACCGCACGGAGGCGGCGATCGAGCACTGCCTGCGGCACGAGGCGCCGTTCGTGCGGGACAGATGGCGCGCCCAGACCCGGAGCATCGTGCGCACGGCGGCCCGGGAGGCGGCGGCCGTGGCCGACCTGCCGGTGGACTTCGCCGAGTTCCGGCGGCCGGTGCGCGACGCGCTGGTCGGCCGGGCGTTCGCGTGCTGGATCCACGCCGACGACATCGCGGCGGCGGTCGACTACCCCTACGAGCCGCCCGCGCCCGGGCATCTGGCCGGCATGGTCGAGCTGGCCGTGCGGCGCGTCCCCGCGGCCCTCGCGGACCGCCGCCGCGCCGGACTGGCCGCACCGGCCCGCTCCCTGACGGCGGCGGGCACCCCGGGCCGTACCCTCCTCCTGGAGATCGAGGGCCGCGGCGGCGGCGAGTGGTACCTGCCGCTGGACTCCCCGGCCGCCCTCGCCACCCCGGAGCGGACGGTCGCCCGGCTGGTGCTGGAGGACGTGGAGTTCTGCCGGCTGGCGGCGGGCCACGTACCGCCCCGGGACGCGGCGGCGGGCCAGGAGGGCGACCGCGAGGCGACCGGCGACACCCTGCGGGCCGTGGCCTCCCTCTCCCGGCTGTAGGGCCCGCCCCGGCCGGGTGCACCCGGCCCGAACCCGAACCCGCCCCCGTCCCGGGACGTGTCCCCTCCCGGAGGACGACCGCCACCGGGCCACACCCACCCGGCAGAGGCGCCCGCGGCCGCCCGGCGGCCGGCCCCGGGCACGGGCCCGTGTCCCTCGTCCCACGGCCGGGCGTTCCTCAGCCGCGGCGGCGCCGTCAGGCGAAGACCACCGTGCGGCGGCCGTTGAGCAGGACGCGGTGCTCGCTGTGCCACTTCACCGCGCGGGCCAGCGCCTGGCACTCCACGTCGCGGCCGACCGCCACGAGCTGCTCGGGCGTGACCTCGTGCCCCACCCGTTCCACCTCCTGCTCGATGATCGGGCCCTCGTCCAGCTCGGCGGTGACGTAGTGGGCCGTGGCGCCGATCAGCTTCACACCGCGGGCGTGGGCCTGGTGGTACGGCCGGGCGCCCTTGAAGCTGGGCAGGAAGGAGTGGTGGATGTTGATGATCCGGCCCGACAGCTCCTTGCACAGGTCGTCGGAGAGGACCTGCATGTAGCGGGCCAGCACCACCAGTTCCACGCCCTCGTCCCGGACGAGCTCCAGCAGCCGCGCCTCCGCCTGCGGCTTGGTGTCCTTCGTCACCGGGATGTGGTGGAAGGGGATGCCGTAGGAGCCGACCAGCTCCTCGAAGTCCGTGTGGTTGGAGACCACGGCCACGATGTCGACGGGCAGCGCGCCGATACGGGTGCGGAACAGCAGGTCGTTCAGGCAGTGGCCGAACCTGCTGACCATCAGGATCACGCGCATCCGCTCGCCCATGCGGTGGATCCGCCAGTCCATCCGGAAGGAGTCGCCCACCGCCGCGAAGCTCGCCCGCAGCTTCTCCAGGGTCACCGGCGCACCGGCGCTGAAGTGCACCCGCATGAAGAACAGCCCGGTGTCGTGGTCACCGAACTGCTGGCTGTCCTCGATGTTGCAGCCGGTCATGAACAGATAGCTGGAGACGGCGTGCACGATGCCCTGCTTGTCCGGGCACGACAGCGTCAGGACGTACTGGTCGCGCTCCTCGGGCCGGTCGGACTGCGGGGCTGCGGAGGCGGGCTGCGGCTGGCTCATGGGCCAAGACTGGCACATCCCGCGGACCGCTCAGGCGGCCTTCAGCATGACCGACAGCACATCCAGCGAGCAGGGCGGCCCGTCCGGGTCCTCGCCGTCGTTCCCGGACAGCAGGACATGGGCGTCGCGGGCCGCGCGGACGGCCTCCGGCCAGCCGTGGTGCGCCAGGTACGCCGCCACCGGGGCGTCCGCTCCGACCTGGTGCATGATCCGCAGGACGCGCAGCACCGCGACGTCGACGAGCGCGGCCTCCTGGGCGTCCCGGAAGATCGTGCCGATGTACTTGTCCGCGGACCAGTTGTCCAGCCAGGTGTCCTCGACCAGGCGGTAGACGGCGTCCGTGACGTCGCCGTATCCCGGGCGGCCCGGCAGCCAGCACTCCTGCTGGAAGACGGGATCGGAGAGCATGTGCAGCGCCGAGCGCACATTGGTGCGCCAGCGCCACCACGGCATGTCTTTGCACGGCATGCCGTCCATGGTGCTGGAACGACCGCCGTGGCGGGAAGACCTCTCCGACTGGTGCACGGTCAACGATCGTACGTCCCATCCCGGCGGTGATCACCCGGACCCCCGGTGTTCACTTCCCGGTCACCCGGCGTTGCCCGTTCATCACTCACACGTTACAGCCGGGGCGGGAGGGTGTCGGACCATGACCGCATGGCGCCGCAAACATTCCGCAAGGACTCTGACCACCCTTGCCGCCACCATGGGAGTCTGCGCGTCGCTCCTCACCGGCTGTGGTGTGCTGCCCGGTGACGCCAGAGCCGACGAGGGGGACGAGGGCACCGTCACCGTGATGACATGGGCCCCGCAGGACACGCAGGCAACCAACATGCCGGGCATGCCGGGTATGGCGGAGGCATATGCACGCTGGGTCGACGCGACCGGAGGGATCAACGGGAGGAAACTCCGGGTTCTCACCTGCAACGACGAGAACACCGCCGAGGGCGTCGGCCGCTGCGCCGACCGGGCCCGCGCCGAGAACGCGGTGGCGGTGGTCGGCTCGTACAGTCAGCACGGCAGTACGTTCATGACGGCCCTGGAGTCGGCGGGCATCCCCTACATCGGCGGATACGGCCTCACGGACGAGGAGTTCACCAGTCCGTTCTCGTACCCCGTCAACGGCGGCCAGGCCACCCTGATCGCCGGGAACGGCCGCCAGCTCGCCGACCGCTGCGAGCGGGTCTCCCTCGTCCGCCTCGACACCGTCGCCGGCGACCAGCTGCCCCGGCTGCTGAACGCCGGGCTGGCCGTGGGCGACCGCGGGCCGGCCACCGACATCCGCGCCCCGGAGGACGCCTCCGACTACACCCCGCACGCCCGGCAGGCGCTGGCCGGCGTGACCGGGAAGAACGGCGGGAAGCCCGGGAGCGCCTGCGTCACGGCCGTGCTCGGCGGCCGTACGGGCACCTTCTTCGACTCCTTCCGGCGGCTGAGCCAGGACGGCGGGCCGGTGCGGATCGCCTCGGTGCTCGGCAGCGTGCAGCAGTCGCTGGTGGACGCCACGGGCGGGCCGGACAGCCAGTGGGAGGGCGCGTACGCCACCGGCTGGTACCCGGTCGCCACCGACCCGCGCTGGGGCTCGATGCGGGACGTCATCCGCGAGCACGCCTTCGGCGACAACCGGATCGACCCGGCCGACCCGGGCGTGCAGACCACCTGGATCGCCTACACGGTGCTGCGGGCCGCGCTGGAGCACGCGGACGGCCCGGTCACCGCGCGGTCCGTGCAGCGCGCCCTGGAGGACATGCCCCCGGTGGAGACCGACGGGCTGACACCGGAGCTGAGCTGGGGCTACGACGACCTGCTGGCCGTCCGCGACCATCCCCGGCTGGTCAACTCGATGGTGACCTTCCAGCAGGTGAAGAACGGCAGGCTGGTCGCGGTCAGCGAGGAGTTCGCCGACATGCGGGAGATCATGGAGGCCGCGCCGATCGGCTGACCCGCCCGGCTACAGCTCACTGAACTGACGCTCGGGCAGTCCGTACTTCCGGGCGGTCGGATTCCACAGTCCGGCCGCCTCCTTCTTGGCGGCGGTCGCCTCACCGCTGGCCCGGTTGCCCTGGGCGGTCCGGCCGGTGTCGCGGGCCCTGCCCTTGCGACAGCCCTTCTTGCCCGCGACCTGGTCGGCCCACGCCGCGTAGTGGTCGTCCGCCTCGGCCGACGCCCGCCACGCCTCGGTGAGCGAGTCGGCCAGCGCCCGGTGGTCGGGCAGTTCGTCGATCTCCAGCTCGCCCAGCCTGGTCACCAGGTCGTTGCGCTGGCGGGCGGCGTCGCGCAGATCGGCGGCGGCCTGCTTCAGCTTCTCGCACTTGCGGATGTTCTCGACCGACCGGATGACCGCGCTGCGGCTGGCGCCGCTGTCCGCGAGCAGCTTGTCCAGCGCCTCCGCCTGGGCCTCGGCCGGATCGGCGGTGGGGGACGCGGGCGCCGACTCCGCCCCCTCGGCGGGGGCCGACGCCTTCGTCTGCGGCCGTGCCTCGGCGGCGTTGTCGTCACCGCCGCCCAGCGCCGCCCCGGCGGCCAGCCCGGCCGCCACCAGCCCCGCGACGGCGAGCCCGACGAGCGCGGCACGCGGCAGCCCGCGCCGCCCGCCACCGGGGACGGCGCTCCCGAGGGGGCCGTGCCCGCCGTAACCGCCGGGCGGACCCGGCGGAACCGTCCGGGCCGCCTGCGGCGGCGCGGCCTGGGGGAAGGGCGGCAGCACCTGGGTGGCGTCGGCCGACTGCTCCCCCGGCTGCGGACCGGACCGGAACAGCCCCTCGAAGTCCGCGGGAGTGGGACGCTCCCCGGAGGGGCGTATCCCCTGCGGGGCCCCGGCAGACTGCCGAGCACCACCGGGCGCCCGCAGCCTGCGGAGCACCGTGGTGCTCTCGACGTCCCGCTCGGCGTGCCGCCCGACAGCCCGGATGCGCCGGGTGTCGTCGGCCCCCCCGCTCCCCCCGGCCGGGTCCCCGGCGGGGAACGGCGGCAGGACCTGGGTCTCGTCGGCGGGCCCGGCGCCCGCGGCCGGCGGCCGCGGAGGAACCTCCGGTGGCGGGGGCGGCTGCTGGAATCCCGGCTGCGAGGGCTGCCCGGTCTGTGCCTGCGGCCCCCACGGCCGGTCCCAGGGCTGCCCCGCCGACGGACCCGGCTGCCGGCCCTCCCGGGGCTCGTCGCGGCCGGGGAACCACGGCTCACCACCGTTCGACGGCAGGACAACACCCTCACGCGGCTCGTCGCCCTGTCGGCTGTGCCTCGTCACCGGGACTCCTCGTTCGCCTGACTGCCACAATCGTCGGCTCACGCTACCGGTTGGCACACGCACTCGACCACGCACCCGGAAGAGCCGCGCATTCTCCCCGCTCCCGCCCCTGGCGAAACCCCGGTCGACCGCCACGCGAGAACCACGTCCCCGGCCGGAATCGGCGGCAGGACCTGAGCCTCTTCGGCGGGCCCGGGCACGGTGCCCGCGTCGGGACGTCCGGCGGCGAGGACCACCGCGGACACGACGGCGGTGCACCCGGCCCCGATCCCAGCACCCACCGCACCCACCCCCCGCTACGCCGCCGCCCCCAGCTGCTCGCCGAACTCCCTGACCACGCGCTCCTCCCGGTACGGCTCGAGCCGCCCCCGGAAGTCGTCCAGGTACTCCGAACCCCGGTCCGAGCGAAGGCCGTTCAGCAGCTCGGCCGCCTGCGCGGCCGTGTGGCAGGCGTGTTCCAGCTCACGCTGCTGCAACCGCGCCGTGGCGAGCAGCAGCAGATCGATGGCGCGCCGCCGCGCCCGCCGCTCCGGAAGTCCCTCCAGCGCCTCCTCGGCACGGCGCTGGGCGGGGGTGGGCTGGTTCAGGTCCCGGTGGCAGTGGGCGAGTTCGTCGGCCAGATAGGCCGCGTCGAAGTGTGCGATCCACTCCGGGTCGTCGCCCGCGTCCGTCGCCGCCCGGGCCCGGTCGAACGCCGCCAGCGCCCGCCCGGCGGCGAGCTGGCAGGCGCGGGCGTCGCCCAGCAGCGCGTGGCCGCGCGCCTCCGCCGCGTGGAACATCGCCTGCACCCTGGGGGTCACCCGTCCCCGGGTGCCCTCCTGGGCGGCGCGGGCGAGCTGGGCTATCTCCCGCGGGGTGCCGAGCGTGGCGGCGAGGTGGCTCATGCCCGCGGCCAGCACATAGCCCCCGTACGCCCGGTCGTCGGCGGCCTGGGCCAGCCGGAGCGCCTGGATGTAGTACCGCTGCGCCAGGCCGGGCTGCCCGGTGTCCACGGCCATGTAGCCGGCCAGCTCGGTGAGCCGGGCGACCGCGCCGAACAGCTCGCGTCCCACCGCCTCGGCGTAGGAGCCCGTCAGCAGCCCGGAGACCACGCTGTTGAGGTAGTGGACCACCACCGGCCGCACATGGCCGCTGCCGTAGCGGTGGTCCAGCTCCGCCAGGGCCGCCGTGGTGTCCCGCACGGCCGCCACGTCCGAGGCGCCCACCCGCGGCCCGGAGGACCGCGCCACCTGCGGGTCCGGGCCGGTGATGAGCCAGTCCCGGCTGGGCTCGACCAGCGCCGAGAACGCCGCCGGCTGGGCGGTGAGCAGATCGCGGCGCCCCACGTCGCTGCGCCACAGCTCGCACACCTGCTCCACCGCGCCGGACACGGTGGCGGCGAACTGGAGCCCGACCCCGGCGGCCATGTGCCGGCCGCCGCCCATGCCGATCTCCTCGGCCGTGACGGTCCGGCCGAGCTTGCGGCCGAGCGCCTCGGCGATGACGGCCGGGGCCCGGCCGCGCGGCTGCTGGCCGCGCAGCCAGCGGGCCACCGAGGTCTTGTCGTAGCGCAGGTCGAGCCCCTGCTCGGCACCGCACATGTTGACGCGGCGGGCCAGTCCGGCGTTGGAGCAGCCCGCCTCCTGGATGAGCGCCTGCAGCCGCTCGTTCGGCTGCCGTGCGACCAACGGCCTCGCGGCCATACGGTCCCCCTCCCGGTGTGGCCGGCCGGGCCGGGCACCGGGCGGCGCCCGGCGCGGCCGGGATCCTTGGACGACCGGACGGCCGGGGCACCCCCGCACGCCCCTGCCGGTCCGGTCGGGCGCATATGCCAAGAATTCCGGCAGTGCGCCGCACAGGGAACTACCCACCCGAAGCCGCCGGTTCGTGCACGCGCCCCCACAAGTGCACCCATGCGCCCTGCGTGCCGGAACAATGCTTCTCCGTGAATCCATGACCAAGCCGTAACCCTTGGTCACTACAGAAGTTGTGATGATCGTGGAAGAGGAGGCCATGGACATCACGACACCGACACCCATGACGACAACGACGCCGATGCCGCCCGCCGGTACCGGCCCGACGGCCGGGACGGCCGTGAAGGGCGAAGTCACCGACCTGACCGAGCACGCGGCGCGCTACGCGGGAGAACGGCACTGGGACGTGTTCCCGGGCACCTGGCTGGAGATCGACAAGGGCGTACCGCGCTGCTCCTGCGGAGCGGCGGGCTGCGACGCGCCCGGCGCGCACCCCGTGCGCCCCGGCTGGGCGGCGGAGGCGACGGGCAGCGCGACGGCGGCACGCCGCATGTGGGCGGAACGGCCGCAGGCGTCCGTGCTGCTGCCGACCGGACGCACCTTCGACGCCGTCGAGGTGTCCGAGACCGCCGGCTGCCTGGCACTGGCCCGGATGGAGCGCCAGGGGCTGCGGCCCGGCCCGGTCATCGGCGCACCGGGCGGGCGGATGACGTTCCTCGTGCTGCCGGGGGCCGCCGCCAGGATCCCGGACCTGGTGCGGAGACTGGGTCTGCCGCCGGCCGCCATCGGCCTGACCGCGCTGGGCGAGGGCTCCTGGGTGGCCGCCCCGCCGACCCGGCTGGGCACCCGCGGCCCGGTGCTGTGGGTGCGGGAACCCACGGACGCCAACCGCTGGCTCCCCGACGCCGAGGAGATCGTCCCCGCGCTGGCGTACGCCTGCGGCCGGGACCTCGCCGCGGCCACCGGGCGCTGATCCCCGCCCGCCGGAACACCGGGCACCGGACGACCGGCAACCCGGTCACGCCGGTCACGCCGGTCACGTCCACCGGACCGGAAACCACCGGCCCCGGGAAAGCGGCGGCTCCCGGCCCGGGCGCCCCCGCTCCCGGGGCGCTCAGGCCGGGAGCGCGTCCCGCAGGAAGGGCTCGATGACCTCCTGCCACCGCTCCGGCTGGTCGTAGTGGACCAGATGCCCCGCGTCCTCCACCTCCGCGTAGGAGCCCCGGGGCAGGACGCGGACCATCTCCTGCGCCTCCGCCCGGCCCAGCTCGCCGTCGAGGCCGCGGACCACCAGGGCCGGGCACTCCACCTGCGTCAGCTCCTCCCAGTGCGCGTCATGGACCCAGGTCTCACGGATCATCAGCATCTGACGGCGCGAGAACACCGGCCGCCAGCCGTCCATCCGCTCGGCCATCACCTCGGCGAAGAACTCGCCGCGCGCCGGGTTGGGCCGCTCCAGGACCGGGTCCTCCTCGCCGAACCACCTGCGGACGTCCGCCAGGGTGGCGAACGGCACCGGCCAGGTCGCGAACCACTGCTCCCACTCGCGCTGGGAGCGGGCGCCCAGCGCCGAGGCCCGCATGTCGCAGATCACCAGGGCACGGACCAGATCGGGGCGCTTGGCGGCCAGCTGCCAGGCGGTGAGGGCGCCCATGGCGTGACCGACCACCGCCACGGGGGCGAGGCCGAGCTGCTCGATCGCGGCCTCGGCGTCGGCGACGTAGGTGTCGCGGTCGAACGGTCCGTCGGTGGGCTTGTCACTGCGGCCGTGGCCGCGCTGGTCCAGCCCGACGGCACGGTAGCGCCCGGAGAGTCGGCGGGCGGTGGCCGCCCAGTGCGAGGCACGGCCCATAAGGCCGTGCAGCAACAGCACGCCCGGCGCCTGCCCCTCGGCTCCCGGCGGCCCGCCCTTGGGCGGGTCGGCGAACTCCCAGGCCGCGAGCCGCAGACCACCCGCTCCCGTGACGTTGATACGTCGAACCATGCGTCCTGGCACCCCCATTCCTCCTGTCCGCTCCGTCCGCTTGCCGCTGCCACGCTATCGAACTTCTATTCGAACAAGCCCATCTGACGTGCAATACCCCTCTTTTGAGTGACGGTCAGCGAGTGTCGTCCGGCCGGAGCGAGGGGAGACAGCTACCGGGAGGCGGGCCACTCGGGGACTACGGCCCGCGGGGAGCGACCCCGGGAGTTCGGGGCTCGGGGTCGCACCAGGGGGAAGCGGGCGGGGGGACCACGGGGAGGCGGGGCCCCGGCGGACGGCAGCGCCGGGACCCCGACGGTCCGACAGTCCCATGGACGGCTCCCCTTCCGCCTCGGTGTTCAAGTGCGGCGTTCCGCTCCGGCCCTCACCTCGTGTCAGACGCGTCCCGGCCTCGTGCGCGCGACCCCGAAAGACTGCCATGCCACCGCGTCCACCGCTCGCGTTCCGGCCAACTCCGGCCGCCCCGGCGACCCCGGCGGGTTCCGGCGATCCGCCGGATCCCCGCGGCCACGGGCGGGACGGCCGGCGGGACGGCCGTCCGGCCCGCTCAGCGCCTGGCGACGAACACGTGCGCGGCCACGTCGGGGGTCAGCTCGGCGGCCTCCCCGCTGCTGCCGACCTGCACACCGCCCCCCGCCCCGGCCGTCACACTGACCACCGCGCCCGGCTGCACACCGGCCCTGCGCAGCGTGTACATCAGCTGGGCGTCCGTCTGGATGGGCTCACCGATCCGGCGCACGACGACCGTCTTGCCGTCGGAGCCCGCGTCCAGCTCCGACAGGCTCACCATGTCGTCGCTCAGGAACGGCGCCGCCTCGGCCTTCTCGCCCAGCTCCGCCAGCCCCGGGATGGGGTTGCCGTACGGCGACTCCGTGGGGTGCCGCAGCAGTTCGAGCACCCGGCGCTCGACCGCCTCGCTCATCACGTGCTCCCAGCGGCACGCCTCCGCGTGCACCTGCTCCCACTCCAGCCCGATCACGTCGACGAGCAGGCACTCGGCCAGCCGGTGCTTGCGCATCACCCGGGTGGCCAGCCGCCGGCCCTCCTCGGTCAGCTCCAGATGCCGGTCACCGGCCACCGTGAGCAGCCCGTCACGCTCCATGCGCGCCACCGTCTGGCTGACCGTCGGGCCGCTCTGGTCGAGCCGCTCGGCGATCCGGGCACGCATGGGCACCACACCTTCCTCCTCCAGCTCGAGGACGGTGCGGAGATACATCTCCGTGGTGTCGATGAGTCCGGACATGCATGCCCCTCGTCGGTCGTGCGGTGCTCCGGACTCAATTCTGACGCATGAGGGCGGCAACCGTGCCCGGCCGGGCGGACACCACCGGCGGCCGCATTGACAGCGCAGTGGTCCAGACCTCACCGTGAGCCGGTGCGCCCGGACCGGCGACGGCGCGCGGACCGTGTCCGGCGGGTGCCCGGACAGCGCCCGGGGAGCGCCGGGGAGCGCCGGAGAGCGAGGAGAGAGACCGGAGATGAGCGAGGACACCCTGGCCGAGCGGTTCTTCGACGCGGCCGCCGGCCTGCTGGCGCGGGTACGGGCGGAGGAGGCGGACACCATCGCGGCGGCCGGGAGGCTGATCGCCGACGCCTTCACCGCCGGCGGCCGGATCTTCGCCTTCGGCGCGGGGCACTCCTCGCTGCCCGCCCAGGACGTGGTCTACCGGGCCGGCGGCCTGGCCGTGCTGAACCTCCTGCCCGTCCCCGGCGCCACCGGCGTCGACGTGGTGCCCGCCACCCTGGGCAGCGCGCTGGAGCGGGTGTCCGGGCTGGCGTCCGCCGTGCTGGACACCGGGCCGGTGCGGGCCGGGGACGTCCTGGTGGTGATCTCCCTGTCCGGCCGCAACGCCCTGCCCGTGGAGATGGCCTCCCACGCCCGGGAGCTCGGTCTGCGGGTGATCGGGGTCACCTCGGTCGCGTACGCGGCGGCCACCACGCCGCGCAACGCCTCGGGCACCTTCCTGAAGGACCACTGCGACGTCGTCGTGGACAGCAAGATCGCGGTGGGGGACGCGGAGCTGACCGCGGACGGGATCGACGCCCCCTTCGCCCCGGCCTCGACGGTGGTGACGAGCGCGATCATGCAGGCGGTCACCGCCTCGGCGGCGGGCGAGCTGGCCGCCCGCGGCACCGTACCGCCCCTGCTGCGGTCCGGGAACGTGGACGGCGGCCACGAGTGGAACGACCGGGTGATGACCGAGTACGCGGACCGCATCCTCTACCGGCGCTGACCGCCCGGCACCGGGCCCGTCCGGCCCGCTCGGGTCCCGGACCGGCTCAGGCCAGGGCGCGGGCCAGGTCGACCGCGGCGGCGACGCGGTCCGCGACGCTCTCCGCGTAGGCGGCGTCCGAGCGGTCGAAGCCGCGCCGGCTCGCCCCCCGCAGGAACGTGAGCACCCCCAGCGACCGGCCGCGGCTGCGCAGCACCACGCACAGGCCGTGCACCGTGCCCTCCGGCCACCTGCGGGCCCGCGCCCAGCCCTCCACCGCCGGGCCGCCCACGCTCGTGCGGACCGGGCCGCAGCGCTCGTACGCCTGGAGCGCCGGGTGACCCTCCGGATAGCGGACCGGGACGCCCGTCGCCGCCGAGCCGAGGGCCGGCGCCTCGGCGGTGCGGACCAGCCGGACCGGGGCGCCGTCGGCACCGCCCGGCCCGTCCGGCCCGCCCGCCACCAGGTCGAGCAGGGCGTGGTCGGCGAAGCCCGCCAGGGCGAAGTCCAGATGGACCGCCGCCGACTCCATCGGGTCCTCGCACTCGGCCGCCGCCCGGGCCGCCCGGTGCAGCTGGTTGCCGCGGAAGCGGAACCGGGCCGCGTCCTGCTCGGTCCGTCTGGTGTCGGTGACGTCCAGGAAGAACCACGCCACGCCCAGCGGCACCGGCGTCTCCTCCGCCATCGGCGACACCAGCCGCAGGAAGCCGCTGCGCCAGCAGCGGCGCAGGTCACGGCCCGGGTCGCCGCCGGGCTCACGGCCCGTCCGGCCTCCCCCGTCCGCCGCGTCCGCCTCGCCCCCCGCGCGGGGGTTCGCGCGCAGCGTCACCCACAGCTCCGCCGGGCCGGGCTGCGGACCCTCCGCCAGCACCTGCTGCAGCGCGCTCTCCAGTTCCTCCACACCCTGGTCCACCAGCTCGCCCAGCGGCCGGCCGAGCAGCGCCGTACGGCCGACGCGCAGCGCGCGGGCGGCGTGGGCGTTGGCGACGGCCGGCCGCAGATCGGCGTCGACCAGCACCACCCCCCAGCCGGCGTCCTCGAACAGCGCCTCGCTCAGGGCGATCGACCGCTCCAGGTCGATCTGGGTGCGCACCTCGCTGAACGCGCAGTACACCCCGGCCGGCCGGCCGTCCGGACCGCGCACGCCGGAGGACTGCATGCGCACCAGCACCCGCCCGCCGTCCTTGCGCAGCAGCGCGAACTCGTGGACCTGGCGGCCGGGCGCCTTCATCGCGCCGAGCAGCCGCGCCCGGACGCCATCGGCGTCGGCCGCGCGGACCGCCCAGCCGGTCAGCCACCGGCGGCCGACGGCCTCCTCCTGGGTCCAGCCCAGGATGCGCTCGGCCTCGCGGTTCCAGTGGGTCACGGTGCCGTCCGCGTCGAGCGCGAACAGCGCCGCGTCCATGCCGTCCAGCAGCGCGGCGAGGAGCTGCTCGTCCCCGGAGTCGGCGAGCTGCGGCGGAACGGCCCCGGCGGCGCCGCCGAGCTCTCCTCCGTCACCGGCGCCGTGTTCGAAGTGGGTCTCGGACTGAGCGGTCACCTGGCACCCCCGGCTGGACGCTGCGCGCAACTGCACTCCCGATCATTCAACTCGAACGTGACCGGGCACACACGGAGTTCCGGAAAATCGTTGTTCCCCTGAAATTCGCTTGCCCGTCCGGCGGTGCGGCGCATAACGTGCGAGGTACACGAGAAGGGAGGTGGTTCGGACTAATGAGTGAATACCGGACGCGTGAGGTGGCTGCGGCCTAGGGGCCGATGTCACAAGCGTGATGCCGGCACCGCCGGCCAATCCCAAGCAGTCACCCGACCCGCGGGCTGTCGGTACGTCCGACCGACCCCCTTCGCGTCTCACGCGACCGGGGCCAGGCCCGCGGGTCGCCTGCGTCTCCGGCCCGCGGGGCCGGGTTCCACGGGCGGCACCGCGAGCACCCGGCACCGTACCGGTGCCGCCGGGACACCGCGGCCCCGCCCCGCGGACGCCGCGGGGACGACCGGCGCTCCCCGCCCGGCACGGACGCCGCGCGGACCCCCGCGTCGGGCCCGCACACCGCCCTCGGGACCTGCGTCCCGAGGGGCGCGGCCGACGGCCCGGCCCTTCACCGCCGCCCCCCCCGGCCCGGCGGCACACGATCCCCGCCGACGGGACCGCCCGCCGCCACCAGGGCGTCCGCCCTCTCCGGGGAACGCGGCCGGCGACCACCGGGGTCACCGGAGTACCGGCCGCACCCGGCACCGGGCGAAAAGCGGCGGGCGACCTCGCGGAACCCCCGCAGCCCCGCCTCCCAGGGACGCGGACGCCGGCCTCCGGAGCCGAGGGCCCGGTCGCCCGGCACCGGTCACCCGTCCCGGCCCCGGCCCGGTTCCCGCAACGCACGAGCCCTCACCGCGGCGGGATCGGCGAACGCCCCGCGACGCCGGCCGCCCTTCCCGAGGGCACGGGCCGCCCACGCTCGTGCGGACCGGGCCGCACCCGGACCGGGCAGCCCACCGGCCCGGAGCCCACCGCCGTGCCCCCGGCGGGACCACTCTCAGGGGCAGAGACGCTCGACCGTCCAGGACGACGGGCCCGTCCTGACGTAGCGCAGCCGGTCGTGGAGACGGTTGAGACGGCCCTGCCAGAACTCCACCGTCTCCGGCCGCACCCGGTAGCCGCCCCAGCGCGGCGGCACGGGGACGCCCTCGGTCTCGGGGTAGCGGGCCGCCAGGTCCGCGTAGGTGCGGTCCAGCTCCTCGCGCGAGGCCACCGCCGCGGACTGCTCGCTGGCCCACGCACCGAGCTGCGAGCCGTGCGGCCGGGTACGGAAGTAGGCCGCCGTCTCGTCCCGGCCGGTGCGCTCGGCCGTACCGCCGATGATCACCTGGCGGGCGACGGCGTGCCAGGGGAAGAGCAGCGAGACGTACGGGTTCGCCTCGATGTCGCGCCCCTTGCGGGATCCGTAGTTGGTGTAGAAGACGAAGCCGCGCTGGTCGAACTGCTTGAGCAGCACCGTGCGGGAACTGGGCCGCCCCCGCCCGTCCGCCGTCGACAGCACCATCGCGTTCGGCTCGTGCAGACCGCCGGTCACCGCGTCCTCGAACCAGCGCAGGAACTGCTCGTACGGGTCGGCGGCGAGGTCGGTCTCCTCCAGGCCCTCCGCCCGGTACTGGGCCCGCATGTCGGCGGGGTCGAGATGCGGGCGGTGGGCGAGGGCCGCACGGGCTGCGTCGTCGGTTTCGGGCACATGTTCATCTTGCCGCACGACCGCCGCCCACCCGGGATCGCGGTGGCCCATTCTGCCCTTTCCCCGCTTTCCTCACACCTGCAGTCGGCGGAATGCGGAGTGTGCCGCATCTCACCCTTCCCCGCATCTGCTGAACCCGACAGAATCGCTGGCTGGACGACTGTGGCCACCGCACACCGCGGGCTATCGTGTCCGACCAGTCGCTGTCGGTGACCACCGGCAGCGGGGCATGACCCGGGTACCGGCCCGGACCGCCGGCCTCCCCCCGGGCGGCGGAACCGCTCCGGTACACCCGCCGAGAGCCGACCCGGCCCTTACGGGCACCCGTCGTCGCCCTCCCGCCGAACCACATACGAGGAGCCGCCTCATGTCCGACTTCGTACCCGGCCTCGAAGGTGTCGTCGCGTTCGAGACGGAGATCGCCGAGCCCGACAAGGAGGGCGGCGCGCTCCGCTATCGGGGCGTGGACATCGAGGACCTGGTGGGCCATGTCTCCTTCGAGAACGTGTGGGGCCTGCTGGTGGACGGCGGCTTCACCCCCGGCCTGCCCCCGGCCGAGCCCTTCCCCATTCCGGTGCACTCCGGTGACATCCGGGTGGACGTGCAGTCCGCGCTGGCGATGCTCGCACCCGTGTGGGGCCTGAAACCGCTGCTGGACATCGACGAGAAGCAGGCCCGCGAGGACCTGGCGCGGGCCGCCGTGATGGCGCTGTCCTACGTCGCCCAGTCGGCGCGCGGCCAGGGCCTGCCGATGGTCCCGCAGAAGGAGATCGACAAGGCCGAGACCGTCGTGGAGCGCTTCATGCGCCGCTGGCGGGGCGAGCCCGATCCCAAGCACGTCGCGGCCGTGGACGCCTACTGGACGTCGGCCGCCGAGCACGGCATGAACGCCTCCACCTTCACCGCCCGGGTCATCGCCTCCACCGGGGCCGACGTGGCGGCGGCGCTGTCGGGCGCGGTCGGCGCGATGTCCGGTCCGCTGCACGGCGGCGCGCCCTCCCGGGTGCTGGGCATGATCGAGGAGATCGAGCGGACCGGGGACGCCGAGGCGTACGTCAGGCAGGCCCTGGACCGGGGCGAGCGTCTGATGGGCTTCGGCCACCGCGTCTACCGCGCCGAGGACCCGCGGGCGAGGGTGCTGCGCCGTACCGCCAGGGAGCTGGGCGCGCCGCGCTTCGAGATCGCCGAGGCGCTGGAGAAGGCGGCGCTGGAGGAACTGCACAACCGGCGCCCGGACCGGGTGCTGGCCACCAACGTGGAGTTCTGGGCGGCCATCGTGCTGGACTTCGCCGAGGTCCCGGCGCACATGTTCACCTCGATGTTCACCTGCGCCCGCACCGCCGGCTGGTCGGCGCACATCCTGGAGCAGAAGCGCACCGGGCGGCTGGTGCGGCCCTCCGCGCGCTACATCGGCCCGGGGCCGCGCAGCCCGCGCGAGATCGAGGGCTACACCGAGATCGCCCGCTGACCCCGGCGCACCGCGCGCCCCGACACACCGCGACCACCGCGCGTACGGCCCCGGGAACGGACCCCGTCCGTTCCCGGGGCCGTACGCCGTCCGGGACACGGCGGGACCGGCCCCGGTCCGGACAGCGCGAACGCCGGGCTCCCCGCCTCCGCCGGGTGGTCCCGGCGCCGCTGCCGGGCCCCGGGGGACCTGGCACGTCCGGTACGCGCCGCTCCGCCGCAGCGGCCGGTGACAGCCGCCGCTGTCGCCTTCAGGCGTGACGTGGGCGCACACGCTTCCGGCCCCGCCGCCTCACCCCCGGCCGTCGGCCGCCCGCCCCTCCGCCCCGTCGTCCGCCAGCGCCTCGGCCAGCACCTCCGCCAGATGGCGGGCGCGGTATCCGCCGAGCTGGGCGAGCTGGGTGCGGCAGGAGTAGCCGTCGGCCAGCAGCACAGTGCCCGGGGCGGCGGCGCGCACCGCGGGCAGCAGTTTCTCCTCGGCGCAGGCGGCGGACACCTCGTAGTGCCCCTTCTCGAACCCGAAGTTGCCCGCCAGCCCGCAGCAGCCGTCGCTCAGCGCCCCGGTCAGCCCGGCCCGCTCGCGCAGCCGCCGTTCGGCCGCGTCGCCCAGGACGGCGTGCTGGTGGCAGTGGGTCTGGCCGGCCACCGGGCGGTCGACGCGCGGCGGGGTCCAGTCGGGGGCGTACTCCTCCAGCGTCTGCGCGAAGGTGCGGACGGCGGCGGCCAGCCGCCTCGCGCGCGGGTCGTCCGGCAGCAGCTCGGGCACGTCGGTGCGCAGCGCCGCCGCGCACGGCGGCTCCAGGACCACCACCGGCAGCCCGGCGTCCAGCACCGGCTCCAGCCGGTCCAGGGTGCGGCGCAGCATCCGGCGGGCGCCGTCGAGCTGCCCGGTGGAGATCCACGTCAGGCCGCAGCAGACCCGCCCCGCGCCCGGCGGCGGTACGGCCGCCAGTCCCGCGTCCGCCAGCACCCGGACGGCCGCGGTGCCCGCCTCGGGCGAGAGGTGGTTGGTGAAGGTGTCCGGCCACAGCACGACCTTCCGCCCGCCGCGCGCCCCGTTCCCGCGCGGTTCCCGGCGCCGGCGGCGCAGGAACGGGGCGCGCGGCAGCGGCGGGATCTCCCGCTCCGGGGCGATGCCGCCCAGCCGTTTGGCCACCGCCGCCAACGGGGTGCGGGCCAGCAGGTTCAGCAGTGGTGCGGTGCGGGTGGCGGAGACGGCCCGCAGCCACAGCGGCAGCAGGCCCATCGAGTAGTGCGCCATCGGGCGGCGGCGGCCCGCGTAGTGGTGGTGCAGGAACTCCGCCTTGTAGGTGGCCATGTCCACCTCCACCGGGCAGTCCCGGCGGCAGCCCTTGCAGGACAGGCACAGGTCCAGCGCGTCGAGGACCTCCGCCGAGCGCCAGCCGTCGGTGATCACCTCGCCCGCCAGCATCTCGTGCAGCAGCCGCGCCCGGCCCCGGGTGGAGTGCTTCTCCTCGCCCGTCGCCCGGTAGGAGGGGCACATCACGCCCGGACTCCCGGCCGGGTTGCGGCACTTGGCGACGCCGACGCAGCGCCGCACCGCGGCCGGGAAGTCCCCGCCGTCGCCGGGGTAGCCGTAGACGACGGGCAGCGGCTCGCGCGGCAGCGGCGCGAAGCGCAGGTTCTCGTCCAGCCGGTGCGGGCGGACCAGCATGCCGGGGTTGAGTCCGCCGTCGGGGTCCCACAGGTCCTTGAAGCGGGCGAAGAGCTCCACCAGTTCCGGCCCGTACATCCTCGGCAGCAGCTCGGCGCGCGCCTGGCCGTCGCCGTGCTCGCCCGACAGCGAGCCGCCGTGCGCGGCCACCAGCGCGGCCAGCTCGGTGGAGAAGCGGCGGAAGCGGGCGATGCCCGCCTCGTGGACCAGGTCGAAGTCGATGCGGACGTGGACGCAGCCGTCCCCGAAGTGCCCGTACGGCAGCCCGCGCAGCCCGTGCTCGGCCAGCAGCGCGCGGAAGTCCCGCAGATAGGCGCCCAGCCGCTCGGGCGGCACCGCGCAGTCCTCCCAGCCGGGCCACGCCTCGCTGCCGTCCGGCATGCGGGTGGCGGTGCCGGAGGCGTCCTCGCGGACCCGCCACAGGGCGCGCTGCCCGGCCGGGTCGGTGACCAGGACGTGGTCGACGGCGGTGGCGGCGTCGCCGGTCGCGGCCCGGCACAGCCGCTCGGCCGCCGCCCGCGCCCCGGCCGTGTCCGCGCCGCCGACCTCCGTGAACAGCCAGGCGCCGCCCCGGGGCAGGAGGGCCCGCTGGGCCTCGGGCACCAGATCGCTCGCCATGCCCTCCACCGTCAGCGGGCCGTACGGGAGCAGCGTCACCGCCGCCTCGGCCGCCGCGGACTCGTCCGGGTAGCCCAGCACCGCCAGCACCCGCGCGCCGGGCCGCTCGACCAGCTTCACGGTGGCGGAGGTGAGCACCCCCAGGGTGCCCTCGCTGCCGATGAAGGCCCGCGCCCAGTCGCGGCCGTGCTCGGGCAGCAGCGCGTCCAGGGCGTAGCCGGAGATGCGGCGCGGCAGTTCGGGGAAGCCGGTGCGCAGCAGGGCGAGTTCGCCGTCCACCAGCGCCCGCGCCCCGGCGCGCAGCCGCTCGGGCACGCCGTCGCCGCCGGGGGCGAGCCGGGCCCGCTCGCCGCCGTAGGTCAGCACGTCCAGGGCTTCGACGTTGTCGGCGGTGGTGCCCCAGGCCACCGAGTGGGAGCCGCAGGAGTTGTTGCCGATCATCCCGCCGAGCGTGCAGCGGCTGTGGGTGGAGGGATCGGGGCCGAACGTCAGGCCGTGGGCGCCGGCCGCCCGGCACAGGTCGTCCAGGACCACGCCCGGCTGGACGACGGCCGTACGGGTGGCGGGGTCGACCGACTCGACCGCGGTCATGTGCCGGGTGAAGTCCAGCACCACCCCCGTCCCGGTGGCCTGCCCGGCGATGGAGGTGCCCCCGCCGCGCGGCACCACCGGCAGCCCGTGCTCCCGGCACACCGCCAGCGCCGCGGCCACGTCCTCGGCGTCGCGCGGCGCCACGACGGCGACCGGGACGCGCCGGTAGTTGGAGGCGTCCATCGTCACCAGCGCGCGGCTCGCGGCGTCGTCGGCCGCCCCGCCCCGTACGGCGGCGCGCAGTGCCCGTACCGCCGAGCGCGTCCGTTCCCACTCGGCGGCCCGCTCGGCCGTCGTCAGCGCCGCCCGTGCCTGCGTCTGTGCGTCCCGTGCCGTGTCACCCATGGCACCAGCCTGCCCCCGGTGCCCGCGCCGCCACCCGCACCGGCCGCATGTTTCCGGGATGTGTCTCGCGGGATGGACGGCGCACGGGGAACACGACGGGGAAGGGCTACCCTTCGCAGCGTGGCCGATCTCCAGATTCCCGCAGACATCAAGCCCGCCGACGGACGCTTCGGGTCGGGCCCGTCCAAGGTGCGTCCGGAGGCGCTGAGCGCCCTGGCCGCCACCGGCACCTCCCTGATGGGCACCTCGCACCGCCAGGCTCCGGTCAAGAACCTGGTCGGACGGGTGCGCGAGGGTGTGCGGCAGCTCTTCGGGCTCCCGGAGGGCTACGAGGTGATCCTGGGCAACGGCGGCTCCACCGCCTTCTGGGACATCGCGACCCACGGTCTGATCGAGAGCAGGTCCCAGCACCTGTCCTTCGGCGAGTTCTCCTCGAAGTTCGCCAAGGCCGCCAAGCTGGCGCCGTGGCTGGCCGAGCCGACCGTCATCTCCGCCGACCCCGGCTCGCACCCGCAGCCCGAGGCCGAGGCGGGCGTGGACGTGTACGCCTTCACCCACAACGAGACCTCCACCGGTGTCGCCATGCCGATCAACCGGGTGCCCGGTGCGGACGAGGGTGCGCTGGTCCTGGTGGACGCCACCTCGGGCGCGGCCGGTCTGCCGGTGGACATCACCCAGAGCGACGTCTACTACTTCGCCCCGCAGAAGTCGTTCGCCGCGGACGGCGGGCTGTGGATCGGCGTGTTCTCCCCGGCCGCCCTGGAGCGGGCCGAGCGGATCGCGGCGGGCGACCGGCACATCCCGGCGTTCTTCGACCTGCCGACCGCGATCGACAACTCCCGCAAGAACCAGACGTACAACACCCCGGCGCTGGCGACCCTCTTCCTGCTGGCCGACCAGCTCGAGTGGATCAACGGGCAGGGCGGGCTGGACTGGGCGGTCTCCCGTACCGCCGACTCCTCCTCACGGCTGTACGGCTGGGCGGACAAGTCCTCCTTCGCCACCCCCTTCGTGGCCGACCCGGCCAAGCGCTCGCAGGTCGTCGGCACGATCGACTTCGCCGAGGGCGTGGACGCGGCGGCGATCGCGAAGGTGCTGCGCGCCAACGGCATCGTGGACACCGAGCCGTACCGCAAGCTGGGCCGCAACCAGCTCCGGGTGGCGATGTTCCCGGCCGTCGACCCGGCGGACGTGGAGGCCCTGACGGCCTGCGTGGACTACGTCGCCGAGCGCCTCTGAGCACCCCTCCCGAGCACACCGCCCGGAGCCCTGCTCCGGCCCGGAGGCACCGGTGGCCCGGATCCGTCGTTTCCCGTGCCGCCGCCCGTGGTACCCGGCGGCGCATGACCACTCCCAGCACCGGACTGCGGCTTTTCGCCGGCGAACCGCGCGTCTGGCTGGCCACCTACGAGCGGGACGGCTCCCCGACGGGGACGGCCACCGCGCTGGCCGTGGACGGGGACCGGGCGTACGTACGGGTGCCCGCCCGGTCGGGGACGGCCGAGAGGCTGCGCCGCCGGCCGGAGGCGGAGGTCTCCCCCGCCACCCTCGGCGGCACACCGGCGGGCGCCCCGCTGAAGGTGGACGTGCGGCGGCTGCGGGGCCGGGAGGCCCGGCACGCCGCCGCCGTCCTGGCCAGGCGGCACCCGCTGCGCGGGGTGCTGGTGCCGCTGGGGCACCGGCTGTCCCGCGGGTCGGCGCTGTACGAGCTGCGGGAGGTGGGCCGGTAGGCCCGGCACGGCGGCCGCGCCGGGCCGGGCGGCCGATCGACGGCGGGCGGTCAGCGGCGGGCGGCGCGTACGGCCACCGCGCCCGCGGCGGCGGCCGCGGTGCCCGCCGCGGTCAGCAGCCCGCGGTGCCGGACGGCCCACAGCTGAGGGCTGCGGTCGGCGGACCGGTCGTCGAAGGAACCGTGGGTGCCGAAGTCCCGTCCCCCCGGACCGTCGGCGGGCTCCCAGAGGTTGACCGGCCGGTCCGGGTCGCGGGGCTCGTCGGTCTGCTGGGAGTCGTAGCCGGTGCGGGCCAGATAGCGGTCGAGCAGGCCGGGGAAGAGCCGGTTGGCGACGAGGGTGGCCACCGTGGGCCCGCCCAGCCAGTACTCGCGCCGCCGCGGGTGGTCGGCGGCGTGCAGCACCGCCCGGGCGGCCGGCTCGGGCTGGTAGATCGGCGGGACCGGCTGGGCGCGGCGCGGCAGCCGGGAGAGCAGCCAGTCGAACTGCGGGGTGTTGACCGCGGGCAGCTGCACCATGGTGATCCGTACGTTGCTGCGGTCGTGCAGCAGTTCGCAGCGCACCGACTCGGTGAAGCCCTGGATGGCGTGCTTGGCCCCGCAGTACGCCGCCTGCAGCGGGATGCCCCGGTAGGCCAGGGCCGAGCCGACCTGCACGATCGTGCCCCGGTCGCGCGGCAGCATCCGGTCCAGGGCCGCCCTGGTGCCGTTGACGTACCCCAGGTAGGTGACGTCGGTGGTCCGCTCGAACTCCTCCGGACCGGTCTCGGTGAACGGGGCGAACACCGAGGAGAAGGCGTTGTTCACCCATACGTCGACCGGCCCGAGCTCCTCCTCGGCGCGGGTCGCGGCGGCGTCCACGGCCGCGTGGTCGGCGACGTCCACCGGGACCGGCAGGGCGGTGCCGCCCGCCTCGCGCACCTCCCCGGCCGCGGCCTCCAGCCCCTTCTCGCCCCGGGCCAGCAGCGCCACCTTCGCGCCCCGCGCGCCGAAGGCCCGCGCCACCGCCCGGCCGACTCCGGCGCTCGCTCCGGTGACCACCACCACCTGCTGGTTCCGGTCCGGCATCGACGGCTCCTTCCCTTTCCCTGTCGTCCCGCGTTCCGTTGTTCCCCGTGCGTTCCGTGAGCTCTGTCCGGGTGCGCGTTTCCGGACGAAGAGAGCGGTGTGTCCCGTCCGTGGTACCCGCCGGACGGTGTGTCACACGGGGTGGCACGGCCGGCACCGCGGCCGGGAGGGCCTGCCGGGGAGCGCGCGTCGGCCGCCGGTTCCTCCCCGCCGGGCGGCAGGGAGGAACCGCGGGAGGGGCGGGCCGTCCGCGCACCGCACGGGCGTGCCCGGGGGCTCCGGCGGCGCGGCGCGGAACGCCCCCGGCGGCCCGTGCGGTCAGCGCGTCAGGCGCTGGAAGCGGCGGACCGCCAGGGGCAGGAAGACCGCCGTGAGGACCAGCGGCCAGACCACCGCCATCAGCAGGGCGTGCTCCTCGATCCAGCTGCCGCCGCCGGGCACCGGGTTGCCGAACAGCTCCCGTACGGCGTTCGCGGTGGAGGAGACCGGGTTCCACATCGCGACGGCGCCCAGCCAGTCGGGCATCAGCGAGGGCGGGGTGAAGACGCTGGAGACCATCCCGAAGGGGAAGGCGAGGGCGAACAGGTTGCCCGCCGCCTCCTGGTTGGGGACGAGCAGCCCGAGGAGCACCCCGACCCAGATCAGCGCGAAGCGCAGCAGGAGCAGCAGCCCGAAGGCGGCGAGCGTGGCGAGTGCCCCGCCGTCCGAGCGCCAGCCGACCACCAGCGCGATCAGGGCGAGGATCAGCAGGTCCAGCCCGGCGTGCAGCACGTCGGAGACGCCGCGGCCGGTGACCACCGCCGAGGGGGCCATCGGCATGGAGCGGAAGCGGTCGGTGATGCCGCGCTCCTTGTCGACGGTGACGGCCATGGCGGTGTTCATGAAGCCGAAGGCCATGGTCATGGTGAACATGCCGGGCAGCGCGTACGCCTCGTAGTCCGCCGCGCCCACCTCCATCGCGCTGCCGAAGACGTAGACGAACAGCAGCACCGACACGATCGGGAAGCCGAGCTGCCAGGCGACGATGGAGGGCTGCCGGGCGAGGTGCAGCAGGTCGCGGCGGACGATCGTCCAGCAGTCGGCCAGCGCCCAGTACAGGCGGCGTTCCGGTCCGGCCGGGGTGGTGGGGGGCGGGGCGGTGGGGGTGTTCATGCCGGCTGGGGCTCCTTCCGGGTGCCGTCGGCGCCGTCGGCGCTGTGGGCGGGGCGGCCGGTGAGGTGCAGGAACACGTCGTCGAGGGTGGGGCGGCGCAGTCCGAGGTCCTCGACGTCGAGCCCGTCGTCGCGCAGGGTGCGGGCCACCTCGGTGAGCGCGGCCACCCGGTCCGCCACCGGCGCGTGCACCCGGCGCCGCTCGGTGTCGCGCTCCACCGCGCCGCCGACCGCGGCGCGGGCGACGATCCGCTCGGCGGCGGCCAGATCGGCGGTGTCGCGCACCACGACCTCGATCCGGTCCCCGCCGACGGCCCGCTTGAGTCCGTCCGGGGTGTCCTCGACGATGTCCCGTCCCCGGTCGACCACGGTGATCCGGTCCGAGAGCCGGTCGGCCTCGTCCAGGTAGTGCGTGGTCAGCAGCACCGTGGTGCCGGTCGCCGCCAGTGAGCGCACCGCCTCCCAGACCTCACTGCGGCCGCGCGGGTCCAGTCCGGTGGTGGGCTCGTCGAGGAAGAGCACCCGGGGGGCGAGGATCATGGAGGCGGCCAGGTCGAGGCGGCGCCGCATGCCGCCGCTGTAGTCCTTGAGGGACCGGTCGGCGGCCTCCGCCAGTCCGAAGCGCTCCAGCAGTTCCCCGGCCCGCAGCCGGGCGCGCCGGGCGCCCAGGTGGAACAGCCGGCCGAACATCTCCAGGTTCTGGCGGCCGGTGAGGATCTCGTCGACCGCCGTGTCCTGCCCGGCCAGCCCGATGGCACGGCGCACCCGGGCGGGCTCGCGTGCCACGTCGTGGCCCGCCACGGTGGCGCGGCCGCCGTCCGCTCGGGCGAGGGTGGCCAGGATGCGTACGGCGGTGGTCTTGCCCGCCCCGTTCGGGCCGAGCAGGCCGTGGACGGTGCCGGGGCGGACGGCGAGGCCGAAGCCGTCCAGGGCGCGCTTGTCGCCGTACCGCCTGGTCAGCCCCTCCGCCAGCACGGCGTGCTCCGGCGGTTGGGGCGGGGTGGTGCGTCCGGTGCTGTCCCGGGGTGCCGGCATGGCGCGTTCCTCCTCGGTGGGTACGGCGTACTCGATTACGCGTACACCGTACCCGACAGCGCGTACGCCGTACCCGGTTTTTTCGGTCCCCCCTAGGATGGGCACCACGATGACGAGCGAACAGAGCGACAGCGGATACCTCAGGCGCAGCCTGGACCTCATGTGGGGCCGGAACGGGCGCCCCGCGCGCGGCCCGAAGCCGGGCCTGACCCTGGAACGCATCGTCACCGCGGGCATCGAGGTCGCCGACGCCGGCGGGATCGACGCGCTCTCCATGCGCCGCGTCGCCGCCGAGCTGGGCGTCGGCACGATGTCGCTCTACCGCTACGTGCCGGGCAAGGCCGAGCTGCTGGAGCTGATGATCGACCAGGTCTACGGCATGACGACCGGCACCGACGGCCCCCGGGACGGCGGCTGGCGCGCGGTGCTGGAGTACGTGGCCCGCGGCACCTGGGAGATGCACCTGGCCCACCCCTGGCTGCTCCAGGTCAACGTGGCCCGGCCGGTGCTCGGGCCGAACGCGGTGGCCGGCCTGGACTACGCCCTGGCCGCCCTCGCCGGTCTGGATCTCACCGACCGCGAGAGGCTGGGGTTCATCACCGCCCTCGACGGCTATGTCACCGGCTGCGCCCGCACCCATGTCAACGCCGCCCAGGCCGCGCGGCACACCGGCATCAGCGACGAGGAGTTCTGGTCCGCCCAGGCGCCCACCCTGGAGAAGGCGATGTACAGCGGCGCGTACCCGCATGTCGCCGCCCTCGCGGAGGACACCTTCGCGGTCCCCGGCGAGCGGCTCTTCGCGTTCGGGCTGGCGCGGCTGCTGGACGGGCTGGAGGAGTTCCTCGCCGCGCGCACCGCCGGGCGCGCCGGCCGGGAGCTGGAGGACGACGGGGCGGAGGACGGGCCCGGAGGCGTCACCCGCGGGGAGTGCGTCCCCGGGGAGACGGACGGCTGAGCGCGCCGCCCCGCCGGTGGCGCCCCGTCGGCGGCTCCCGCACGGTCCCGCGGCCGGGGCCGGCTGCGGGACGGCCGTGACAGGCGAGCCCGGCGGGCGGCCGGCCCGTCAGGCCCGGCGCCGGACCAGCAGCCGGCGCAGCACGAGGAAGACGGCGGCGCCCGCGGCGAGGGTGAGGCCCGTCCGTACGGTGTTCCCGCCGTCCCCGTCGTCGCCGGACGCCGTGTCCCCGCCGGACGCCGTGCCCTCGGCCCCGTCCCCGCCGGAGGCGGCTTCCCGCTCCTTGCCGCCGGGCTCCTCCTGCCGGGCCTTCTCGGGCAGCTGGTCGTCCGTCAGCCCCATCGGCCGCACCTCGCTGCGCCCGCCCTCGGTGCCGTAGAGCAGGGTCCGGCCGTCCGGGGCGAAGGTCACCGACTCGCCCTGCCGCTGCACCGGCACGCTCAGCCGTCCCAGCTCGCGCGGCTTCCCGTCCTCCCAGGCGTACATCCTCCCGCCGAAGTAGCCGCGCACCGCCAGCCGGGTGCCGTCCGGGGAGAAGGCGGCGTCGGTGGCCCACAGGTCGATGCCGGCGGTCCGGGTGAAGGTGTTGGCGCCGGAGGCCGAGAGCTCCTCGGGGCCGGCGTAGAGCCCGCCGCCGTCCTCGTTCTTGCTGACGATGTACACCCGCCCGGTGCCGGGGTGGACGGCCAGGGACTCGGCGTCGCGCGGGCCGTCGGCGTAGCGCACGGTGAAGCGGGTGGTCTCCACCTCGGTGTCGGCCAGCTCCGCCGGCTCGGCGAAGCGGTAGATCCACACCTCGGGCCAGGTGCCGCCGAGGTTGTCACCGATGTCGCCCACGTAGACGTTGCCGTCCGGACCGACCGAGACGGCCTCGACGTCCCGCGGATCGACACCGGTCAGGGTGACCGTGGCGACCGTGCGGCCGGTGGCGCCGTCCACCGCGTAGACGTACGGGCCGTCGTCGCTGTCGTTGTGCGTCCAGTACACCCCGGGGTGGGCGCGGCTGGCGGCCAGTCCGCTGGACTCCGTGATCCGTTCGTCCTCGATGGTGAAGCCCTCCGCGGCCGGCCCCTCGGCCCCCGCCGAACAGGCCGTCCCCAGCACGATCCCCACCGCCGCGCCCAGGGCGCACACAAGCCTCCGCATGGCTCCAAGACTGCCATCCCGGACAGGACCGGCCCGCCCGCCCCGCCCCACCGGGGCCGGGCCGGTTCAGACGCGGGGCTCCCAGCGGAACCGCCGGGCGGCGATCCACGCGAACAGGGCCGTCCAGCCGACCGCCAGCGCGCACCGGCCCAGCGCGCCGGCCGCGCCCAGCTCGGCCGTCCATCCCGAGCGGACCAGGTCGACCGTCGAGGACAGCGGCACGTACAGCAGTACGTCGCCGAGCACGTCCGGCAGCACCTCGCGGGGGATGTAGATCCCCGAGGCCATCGGCAGGACGAAGACCGCCGGGAGCGTGGCGACCATCACCGACTCGACGGAGCGGCACAGCGCCGCCGTGGCGGCCGCCATCGCGGTCATCAGCGCGATGCCGGTGAGCAGCCCGGCCAGGGCGGAGAGCGGCTGGCGCGGGGCCGCGTCGAACATCACCGACAGCACCGCGGCCACCACGGCGATCTGCGCCACGGTGACGGCGACGTACATGGACGCGCCGCCGGCGAGGATCACCGGGTCGGACACCTCTCCGGTGCGCAGCCGCTTGAGGACGAGTTCCTCCCGGCGGGCCACGTACAGGCCGGTGACGGAGGAGTAGAGGGAGAAGATGAGCAGGATGCCGACCGAGGTGGCCACCATCAGCGGGCCCGGGTTGAGGCCGTACCGGTCGAGGTCGAGCTGCTCCTGCACGGAGCGCATCGCCACCAGGATCATCAGCGGGACGAACACCACGAAGAAGTAGTTGGCCCTGATCCGGTTGAACAGCTTCCACTCGATGCGGAACAGGGTCCTCATGTGCTGTGCGGCCAGGCCGTTCACTGATCCTCCTCCCCCGCCCCGGGGGCCTCGTCACGTCCGGCGATCCTGATGAACGCCTCCTCCAGGGACGCGGGCCGGGCGGTGAACCGCTCCAGCACCACGTCGTGCTCCTCGGCCCAGGTCAGCAGCCGGGTGGCGTCCTTCTGGAGCTGCCCGGTGGTGATCGTCACCCGGCCGCCGTGCTCCTCCGCCTCCGTGCCGGCCACGGGCAGGTCGCGCGCCGTCCACCGGTCGTCCAGGGTGAACGAGAGGGTCGAGGGGTGGTCGGCGACGATCCGGGCGACGGTGCCGGCCGCGGCGATCGTGCCCCGGTGCATGATCGCCAGGTGGTCGGCGAGGGACTCGGCCTCCTCCAGGTAGTGCGTGGTGAGCAGGATCGTCGAGCCCCGCTCCCGCAGCCGCCGGATCAGCTCCCAGGTGGCACGCCGCCCCTCGGCGTCCATGCCGGCGGTGGGCTCGTCCAGGAACAGCAGGTCGGGCCGGGAGAGGGTGGCGACCGCCAGGTCCAGGCGCCGCTTCTCCCCGCCGGAGAGGTTCTGCACCATCACGTCGTGGCGGTGGGCGAGCCCGGCCAGCTCCAGTGCCTGGTCGACGGGGCGGGCCCGGGAGGTGAGCTCGGCCCACATCTGCACGCTCTCCCGCACCGTCAGATGGGAGATGAAGCCGCCCTCCTGGAGCATCGTGCCGGTGCGGGGGCGGATGCGGGGACGGTCGGCCACCGGGTCCAGGCCGCCGAACAGGCGGATGCTTCCGCGGTGCGGGGCGGCGAGCCCCTCCAGCAGTTCGACGGTGGAGGTCTTGCCCGCGCCGTTGGTGCCCAGGAGCGCGAACAGCTCTCCGGGGCGGACGGTGAAGCTGACCCCGCGTACGGCGTCGAAGGTCTTCCTCCCGCTGCCGTAACGGCGCCAGACGTCCTGGGCGTGAATGTGGCTGCTTTCCGCTGCTGCCATGGGTCCTTCCTCGGACTGGAACGGCCGGAGGCAATTCCGGCGCGGGCCGGTTCGACGATTCCAAACGCCCGGTCAATCATTCCCCGAAACACTCTCCGTTTCAACACCGCGGCAATCGGTCGGTTTCTCCCTACCCATCCGCCGGGAGATCCGGAAAAGCGAATCACCCGGGCGTGGTACGGCAATCGGGACACCCCTCCGGAGAGTACGGACGGTAACCCTCAAATCTTCCTCAGATGCTGAACCCGGAAGGCCGGGATCCAGTCGGCTGTGCCTACAGTGACCGGGCCGCTCGCGCTTGACCGGCGCGCGACAAGCGGCACCAATGCAGCCGTTCTTTCCGAAGGGTCGCCATCGGGGGGTACTTCCATGCCGAACCATGCCCATGCCCACGCTCGGGGCGAAAGAGACATGGAGGCATTGATCCATGATCTGCTGCCGCTGCTGCGCCGCCAGGCGTCCCGCATTCTCGGCCAGGACGCCGAGGACGCCGTGCAGACGGCGTGCCTCAAACTGCTGAGGACCTCCGAGTCCTGGCTCTCCCATCCCAACCCGGTCGCGTACGCGGTCCGCACGGTCACCACCGCCGCCTACGACATGTCACGACGCCAGACGAGGGACACGCCCGTGGGCGAGGTCCCCGACCGCGCCCACCCCGGCGACGCGCTGGCCCAGCGGGAGGCCGGCTGGGAGGTCCGCCGGCTGCTGTCCGCCGTACCGCGCAAGCAGGCCGCCGCGATATTCCTCGTCGACGTGCAGGACTACACCATCGACAGGGCCGCCGCGGTGCTCGGGGTCCACCGCGGGACGGTCTCCCGGGCCCGGACGCACGGTCTGCGCGCCATGCGGGAGATGGTCGGGCCGGTCCGGACCGGATGAAAATTTTCCCGCCGTCCGGTCATACACGGACGGGGTCCGCGGAGTTGTCAGTACAGGAGAGCGACGAAGGGTCCCGGAGCCGGAACGGTGCACAGTCCGGCTGCCGCGGCCGGGCCCGCTCCTTCACCGCTCTCCGTGTCGGATCCGCACCGGACATATGCGAGGGCTTTACCGGTACCGGCCGTCCCGCCGGCCACCGGCCGACAGCCCGGAAAATATCGCGCAGCACGGGAATCGGTGAGACGCCGACCGCCACAAGCGCGTCGGCCCGCCGGTGAGAAGAGGTTTCCCCGCTGCCGGGAAAATCGCCCGGGATTCCCTTTTCCGGAATTCCGGGGACAGTGAGACTTCCCACCGTCCACCTATGGAGAACGGGTGGTGGGATGCCCCTGCCCACAATCACTTCCCTGAAAGGAGAAACGGAAACAGTGCTGACGCAGAAGGTGAACGCCAACACGTCCCTGGCGGGTGCCCTGGAACCCGGCACCCCCCTCGGTGGCGCGGCCCCCGTCATGGCCACCCCGGCCCTGATCGCGACCCCCGCGATCGCCAAGGCCGCCGGCGCGGTGGTCGGCGCCGGTGCCGTGACCGGTGCCGCCTACGCGGCGTACCGGGCCGTCATCAACTGATCCGCGCCAGGCCGGCGCCCAGGAGCCCGGCACCGGGATCCCGCACGCCCGGGACCGCCCGGGACCTCGCCGGCCGGCTCTCCGGAGACGGAGACCCACGGGTTCCGGCAGACACCTCGACTGCCTGCCGGAACCGGACACTGTCCGATGTGCCAGAACAGTGGAGAAAACATCATGTCTGTGCTCGTTGAGAAGGTCAACTCCGGTGCCGGTCAGTGCACCGAGGACCCCGTCGCCCCGGTGATGGCCACCCCGGCCGCGTTCGTGGCCGGCGTCGTGGCGGGCGCCAAGGCCGCCGGCGCGCTCGTCGCCGCCGCCGGTGTGGGCGCCGCCGTGGGTGCGGCCGTCAAGAAGTAACGCGCCCGGAAGCAACCGGGTGAGCGGGGAGCCCCGGCACGGCTCCGGGGCTCCCCGCCTCCCTCCCCGGCCCTTACGCCCGCCCCCTCCTCCGCCAGCCCGATCCGCCCCACCACCACCCGTGGGACGCCCGCCCAGGAGCAGATCATGCTGTCACGTCTCCGCAAGGCCGTAGACACGGCGTGCGCCAGACCGCTCTCCACCGCCGAGCGGCTCTCCGCCGCCACCCACCTGCTGTCCAGCCTCGAGTACATGGTCCGCAAGGTCGACCGGGAGCCGGGCGGCCTGAACGACTGGACCCACACCCGGGCCCAGGTCCCGGCCAAGACCAGGGTGATGGGCAAGGTCAGGGACTTCATCGCCCGGGAGGCGGTCACCCAGACCATCCACGGCACCCGCGCCGTGGCCGCCGCGGTGCTCATCTCCCCGGTGCGCAACAACACGGTGCGGATGGCCGCCAACGCCTACCTGTCCGCCAGCCAGGTCCTGGTCTACCCCCGCCACCTGTTCGGCACCGACGGCTCCGACCAGGTGTCGTTCCTGGTGCAGACCGCCGCCGCGCTGGGCCGCGCCGGCGGCACCGACGCCAGCCGCCGGGCGGCGGTGCAGTTCATCGGCGCCCAGACCGTCCTGTCCTACGGGGCCTCCGGCTGGGCCAAGCTCCCCGGTGACGCCTGGCGCTCCGGCGACGCCCTGGTGAAGATCATGCGCACCCAGACCTACGGCGACGAGTGGTTCTTCAAGCAGCTCAGCCGGTACCCGGCCGCCTCCCGCGCGCTCTGCCACGCCGTCCTCGCCCTGGAGTGCGGCTTCCCGCTGCTGCTGCTGGGGCGGGGCAGGTACATCGACGCCGGGCTGGCCGCGATGGGCTCCTTCCACCTGGCCAACGCCCGCTTCATGGGCCTGTCCCGCTTCGTGTGGGCGTTCGTCTCCACCTACCCGTCCGTGCGGGCGCTGGCCAGAGGCACCGGGGAGGCGGCGTGAACGAGCCGACCTTCCCCCGGCTGACCGTCGCCGGCCTGGCGGCCTGTCTGGCGGCCGGACTCGTCCACCAGAAGTACGCCGCCGTGCGGACGCTCGCCGGCCACACCGGTTTCGAGCAGCACCGGCTCCGCTGCGCCAGCGGGAACATCGTCACCTACCACGTGCGGCGCGGCGCGGCGGACGGCCCGACCCTGGTGTGCGAGGCGGGCCTGATGAACACCTCCTCGGCCTGGCTGCTGATCGCCGACCACCTCGACCCCTCGGTCTCGGTGGTGCTGTACGACCGGGCCGGGTACCGCAGATCGCTGCGGCGCTGCCCGGAGGACTACTCCTTCCGCGAGTCCGTCTGCGACCTGGCCGAGGTCGTCGCCGGCGCCGTCGGCGACGGCACGCCCTGCGTACTGGCCGGGCACTCCCTGGGCGGCTACCTCGCCCACCGTACGGCCGCCGCGCTGCCCGGCCGGGTGCACGGACTGGTCCTGGTCGACCCCACCCACCCCCGTGAACTGCTGCACTCCCGCAAGCAGCGCGAGGGCTCGCGCGGGGTGAACCTGACGATGAAGCTCGGCCCGCTGGCGGCGACGCTCGGCTCCGGCCTGCTGATGGACAAGAAGGGCCTGTTCGCCTACGCCGAGGGCAGCCCCCACTACCGCAAGCTCCGGCTGGAGAGCTCCGTCCCCGGCGTGTGGCGCACCGCGCTGCGCGAGTGGAACTACTCCTACGCGTTCATGCTCGACGGCGGCCGGCCCCTGGACCGGCTGGGCGTCCCCGTCTCGGTGGTGGCCGCCGAGTCGACCATGACGGGCACCCCCGAGCACAACGACCTGTACGAGGAGTACCTCGCCTCCGGCACCGGCGGCCGGATCTCCACCGTCCCCGGCTCCAGCCATCTGTCGGTGCTCGGCAGCCCCGACCACGCGCCCCTGACGGCGAAGCTGATCCAGGAGGTCCTCCAGGAGGCCGTCCACGGCGCCGCCGTACGGGCCGTACCCGACGGGTCCGACGAGCCCGCCGAATCCACCGGGCGGAAGGAGGCGGCGTGATGGTGCGCACGGCGCTGAGCCGGTCGGTCCCCGCGGTCCTCGCCGGGTGGTTCGTGGCGACGGTGCTCAGCCAGTACCCCGACCGCAGCTACGACAAGCTGCGCAACATGGACAAGACGGGTGCGGGCATCCTCATCCCCAACTGGCGGTTCTTCGCGCCCACTCCGGCCACGGACGACCAGCACTTCCTGTACCGGCTGGCCAGCGAGGACCGCACGGAGCACACCGAGTGGCGCGAGGTGTACCCCGTCACCCCGCGCAGGCTGGTCCACGCCGTCTGGTTCCCCGGCCGGCGGATCGAGAAGGCCATCTTCGACGTGGCCTCCACCCTGGTGCACAACACCGCCGCGATGACCCCGCTGCACAAGGAGGCCAAGCAGGCCGCCTACCGGCTGGTCAACGACTTCGTCCGCAAGCGCATCACCCCCGAGCCCGGCTACCCGCTCTTCCAGGTGATGCTCGTGCGCTACTCCGGCTACGACCACAGCGAGGACCCCAAGTACGACCTGGTCCTGGACTACGAGAAGGTGACCCCTTGAGCCAGCACACCATCCCGGCCGCGGACCCGGCGGCGGATCGGACGGCGGACCCGACGGCGGACCGGGCGGCGCAGTACGGCGCGGCCGTCGCCTCCGTGTACGACTCCATGATCGCGTCCGCCATGCCCACCGGCGCGGACGTGGAACGCCTGCGCCCGTACGTCACCGGCGCGCGCGTACTGGAGGTCGGCGTGGGCACCGGCCGGGTCGCCGTCCCCGTCGCCGCGCTGGCCGCCGAACTGGTCGGCGTGGACAACTCCGGGCCGATGCTGGAGCGGTTCCGCGCCAAGGGCGTGCCCGCCAACGTGACACTGGTGCAGGCCGACTTCCGCCGCCCCCTGCCGCTCACCGGCCGCTTCGGCGCCGCGTACGCCACCATGGGCTCGCTGGCCTGCGTCGAGTCCTGCGAGGAGCTCACCGCGGCCCTCGCCCACGTCCGGGAGGTGCTGGAGCCCGGCGCCACCCTGTCCATGGAGTACTACGCCACCGCCGCCTACCGGCCGCTGGCCCAGGCCGGCCCGGTGACGATGCCCACCCCGAACGGCACCGGCACCGCAACCTTCACCACCACCCTCGACGACGCGGACCTGCTCACCATGGCGACCCGGGTCGAGGAGGAGGACCGGCCGCCGGTGGAGTTCGCCGAGCGGATCCTCCTCGTCGGGCGCGAGGAGGTGACCGGCTGCCTGCGGCGGGCCGGGTTCGAGGTCGAGCGGGTGACCCCGGCCGAGGGGCCGGCGCCCTACGACTGGTACGTCGCACGCGCCGCGGCGTGACCGCGCAGCCGCGCAACCGCACGGAAAGGGGCCGACAGTGCCGACCGCACACCGCGTGGCGTGCTTCACCACCGCGCTCGCCATCGCCACACCGCTCGCCCTGGTGATGTTCAAGGACGGTCCCCTCACCCGGGAGACCTGGGCGAAGGGACTCGGCTCCGCCGCGAGCCTCGCCCTGCTCGCCGCGGTCCTCTTCGGCGAGGACGGTCCCTGACCCCCTTCCCCGCCCGCGGGCGGGGGACTCCAGCCGCCGCCCGCCGGGTTTCCCGCTCCACCGCCGACCGCCCCGTCCGGAGGACTCCGATGAACATATCCGCCATCGTCCGCCGCCACCGGCTGCTGCTGGCCGTCGGCACGCTCCTCGGCCTGGCGGGCACCGCCGCCACCCTGCTGCAGCCCCTGCTGATCGGCGACCTGATCGAGGCCGTCGCCCTGGACGAGCCGGTGACCCGGCCGATCGTGCTGATCGCCGCGCTGTTCGCCGCCGACGCGCTGCTGGCCGCCACGCACTTCTACCTGATCGGCCGCGCGGGGGAGAACATCGTCCTCGACATGCGCACCACCCTGACCGGCCGTCTTCTCCACTCCCGGATCCGGGCGTTCAACCGGCTCGAGCACGGTGACGTGTTCACCCGCACCGTCGCGGACACCGCCATCGCCCGGATCGCGCTGTCCTCCTCCGTGGCGCAGATGATCACCGCCGGGTTCACCACCGTCGGCTGCGTCGCCGTCATGGCGTGGCTCGACTGGCGAATGCTGCTGGTCACCGTCGGCTGCCTGGGCACCGCCTCGGCCGTCGCGCTGGCCCTGGCCCGCGCGGTCCGCCGGGCGGCGGTGACCAACCGGGAGGACACCAGCGCCTACGGCTCCGGGCTGCTGCGGGTGCTGGGCGCGCTGACCACCGTGAAGGCCTCCCGCGCCGAGACCCGCGAGGCCGAGCGGCTGCGGGAGCTCGCCGACGCCGCGCGGGGCAGCGGCATCCGGGTGACCCGGCTGTCGGCGATGCTCATGCCCGCCATGAACGTCGGCACCCAGGTGTCGCTGGCCGTGGTGATCGCCTGGGGCATGGCCCGCACCGCCACCGGGAGCCTGTCCCTGGAGGACCTCACCGCGTTCATCATGTACCTGTTCTACCTGGTCTCCCCGCTGGTGATGCTGTTCATGGCGCTCGGGGAGTTCCAGCAGGGCCGGGCGGCCATCGACCGGGTCCGGGAACTGGCCGCCGTCGAGCAGGAGACCACCGACGGCGGCGAGGGCACCGGCGGGGACACCCCCGGCCGTCCCGCCGGAAGCGCCGCCGCGGCCACCGCCCCGGGTACCGCGGCCGTCGAGTTCGACGACGTCACCTTCGGCTACCCCGACACCTCCGCCCCCGCGGTGGCCGGAGTGTCCTTCTCGCTGCCCGCCACCGGGGTGACCGCGATCGTCGGCCCGTCCGGCGCCGGGAAGACCACCCTGTTCCAGCTCATCGAGCGCTTCCAGGACCCCGACCGGGGCACCGTCCGCGTCCTGGGCGCCGATGTCACCGCCCTGCCGCTGGACGAGCTGCGGGCCCGGGTCGCGCTGGTCGAGCAGGAGGCGCCGCTGATGCGCGGCACCGTACGGGAGAACCTCACCTACGCCCGCCCCGACGCCACCGCCGGGGAGATCCGGGAAGCCGTCGAGGCGGCGCACTTCGCCGAGGTCGTCGACGCCCTGCCGGGCGGCCTGGACACCGAACTCGGCGAGAACGGCATCGGGCTGTCCGGCGGGCAGCGGCAGCGGCTGGCCATCGCCCGCGCCCTGCTGGCCCGGCCCGACGTGCTCCTGCTGGACGAGGCCACCTCCAACCTCGACTCCGACTCCGAGACGGCGCTGCGCGCCGCCATCGCCACCGTGGGCGCCCGCTGCCAGGTCCTCACCATCGCGCACCGCATCTCCACCGTGGTGGACGCCGACCGCATCCTCGTCCTGGAGGACGGACGGCTGCGCGCCGCCGGCACGCACGCCGACCTGATGGCCTCCGACGACACCTACCGCCGGCTGGCCGGGCAGCAGCTCGCCCCCGTGGCGGCGAACCCGGAGACGGAACCGCGGCCGGAGACGAGGCCGGAGCCGGAGGAGGGCGCCGGGCAGCGGCTCGCGCCGGCGGAGGCCGCACGGTGACCGATGCCGCGATCGTGGGCACCGGGCCCAACGGGCTGGCCGCCGCGGTGACCCTGGCCCGGGCCGGGCTGCGGGTGGCGCTGTTCGAGAAGGCGGACACCCCCGGCGGCGGCCTGCGCACCGCGCCGCTGTTCGACCGCGACGTGACGCACGACCTGTGTTCGGCCGTCCACCCGATGGCCGCCGCCTCGCGCTTCTTCCGCCGCTTCGACCTGCCCGCCCGGGGGGTGCGGCTGCTCCAGCCCGCCGTCCCCTACGCCCACCCGCTGCCCGGCGGGCGGGCCGCCGCGGCCTGGCGCGGTCTCGCCCGTACCGCCGGACACCTGGGCGCCGACGGGCCCCGCTGGCGGCAGCTGATGGAACCGCTGGCCGACCGCAGCGAGGGCGTGGTGGACCTGCTGCTGTCCGGTCAGCGCACCGTACCCCGGGACCCGCTCGCAGCACTGCGGCTCGCGCTGCGGGTCCCGGCCCAGGCCACCGGCCGGAGCCGGTTCGCCACCGAGGAGGCCGAGGCACTGCTGACCGGGGTGGCCGCCCACGCGGTCGGCCGGCTGCCCTCCCTGCCCGCGGCGGCGATCGCGCTGCTCCTGGGCCATCTCGCCCACAGCACCGGCTGGCCGCTGCCCCAGGGCGGCAGCGGCCGCATCGCCGAGGTGATGATCGCCGACATCACCGCGCACGGCGGCACCCTCCACACCGGCCACCACGTCCGCGACCTGGCCGAACTCGGTGACATCCCGCTGGTCCTGCTGGACGTCGGCCCTCGCGAGTTCCTCGCCCTGGCCGGCCACCGGCTGCCCGCCCGCTACCGCCGCGCCCTGGAGCGCTACCGCTACGGGCCCGGCGCCGCCAAGGCCGACTTCCTGGTCTCCGCGCCGATCCCCTGGCGGAACCCGCTGGTGGGCCGGGCCGGCACCGTCCACCTGGGCGGCACCCGGGCCGACATCCTGCGGCAGGAGAACGCCACCGCCGCCGGCAGGCCCGTGCCGGACCCCTTCGTACTGGTCGTCGACCCCGCCGTCACCGACCCCTCCCGCGAGGCGGGCGGACGGCGGCCGGTGTGGGCCTACGCCCACGTCCCCAACGGCGACACCCGCGACCCGGTGGAACTGGTCCGCCGCCGCATCGAGGAGTACGCGCCCGGCTTCACCGACACCGTCGTCGCCGCCCGCGGCATCCCCGCCGCCGCGTACGAGACCTACAACCCCAACTACACCGGCGGCGACATCGGGGCCGGCGCCCTGACCCTGCGCCAGTCCCTGGCCCGCCCCGCCGCCCGCTGGAACCCGTACCGCACCCCGCTGCCCGGGGTGTACCTGTGCTCGGCCGCCACCCCGCCCGGGCCGTCCGTGCACGGCATGTGCGGCCATCTCGCCGCCCTGTCCGCCCTCCGCCACCACCACGGCCTGCGGCGGTCCCCCGACCTGTCGCCGGGGAGCGGGCGGGCCGGTGGCCGGACCGACGGGGGAGCCGGCGGGACGGAGACCGGGAAGAAGAGAAAAGAGGAGGAGACCATCTGATGCGCAGACCTGTCCGCGCCGCCCTCGCGGCGGCCACCGGCGCCCTGCTGGCCGCCGCGGCGGTGCCCGCGAGCGCCGCGGAGACCACGGCCGCGGGACCGGCCGCCGTGGAGTGGTCGGCCCGGCACGGCACGGCCACGGCGGCCGGGGAACGCTGGACCGAGTCGACCGGCACCGGCTTCTTCCGCGTCCTGGTGCTCGACGGGGAGTTGATCAACACCGGCGGCGAGTGCTACTCCGTGTGGACCCGGTTCGTGTACGACCTCGCCCCCGCGCCGGCCCGCAAGCAGGCGGAGATCTGCGGGCCCGGCACCACCGGGGTCGAGGTGCGGCAGTCCTACCTGCCCACCACCACGGGCTCGCTCGCCGTGTGCCGGGGGACCACGGGCACGGCGGACTGCGGCGCCTGGCAGAGCATCACGTGGTGGCCCGTCAGCCGGGACTGACCGGGCTGACCGGACCGGCCGGGAAGAAGAGAGAAGAAGCACGGGAAGACCAGAGAAAAGAGAAAGGAGAGCCGGTATGAGCGGTGTGAACGGTGTCGACCCGAACGAGCTGGACGAGACCATCGCCAAGGCGTTCAAGGAGGTCAGGACCGCGATCGACACCCACAGCGAGAAGAGCGTGCAGATGTACAGCAACGCCCTGCGGGCGCTGGTGGAGCTGCGCCGGGAGGCCGGGGCCCAGTGACCCGGGCGGGGGCCGCCGGCGTGCCGGCGGCCCCCGTCCCGGCTCCCCGTGACAGGCATCACACCGCAGGTCACACCCGCCTTCCGGCAGGATGTGCCGATGCGCGTTCTGTTCGTCGGCGACTCCATGACCATCGGCGGCGCCGGTGAGCACACCTGGCGCCACCGCATGTGGCGCCATCTGGAGCGGACGCACGGCCCCCTCGGCGAGGCGTACGAGGTCGTCGGCCCGCGCGACACGCTGTACGACGCGGCGGCCGGCGCGCCCGTCTCGCACGACTACGCCGACCCGGACTTCCCCGCGCCCGCCCGCCGCCACCTGGCGGGCTGGGGCGAGGGCTGGCTGCACATGGCGCCGCTGGTCGGCGACGTGGTGCGCGAGCACCGCGCCGACACCCTGCTGGTCTCCCTGGGCCTGATCGACCTCGGCTTCTACACCGGCGCCGACGGCACCCTGGAGAACGTCCGCCGCTTCCTGGCCGCCGCCCGCCGTGCCGAGCCGCGGCTGCGGGCGGTACTGCTGCCGGTGATCCCCAACATACGTGCCCGGCACGACGCCTTCTTCGCCGCCGAGTGCGAGCGCTTCAACGAACTGCTGGTCAAGACGGCGGCCGAGCTGTCCACGTCCGCCTCTCCCCTGCTGCCGGCCCCACCGCCCGACTGGGACCCCGACCGCGACACCCACGACGGCACCCACCCCACCGCCTCCGGCGAGCACCGTCTCGCCGCCGCCTTCGCCGCCGTCCTGCACCGGGCCTGGGGCGTCGGCGGCCCGTACGCCCCGGGTCCGGTGCCGGACGGCGCGTGACGACCGCCGGGCAACCGGGCGAAGCCCGGGCCCCGCCGCCGGGCGCCTCTTGCTTCGAGCGCACTCGAACACGTTGGCTGTAGGACATGAAGTACACGCAGCTCGGACGCACCGGTCTCCAGGTCAGCCGACTGGTCCTCGGCACGATGAACTTCGGTCCGCAGACCGAGGAGGCCGAGAGCCACGCCATCATGGACGCCGCACTCGACGCGGAAATCAATCTCTTCGACACCGCCAACGTCTACGGCTGGGGCGAGAACAAGGGCCGCACCGAGGAGATCATCGGCAACTGGTTCGCCAAGGGCGGCGGCCGCCGGGACAAGGTGGTGCTCGCCACCAAGGTGTACGGCAACATGGCCGCCACCGACGACGCCGTCTGGCCCAACCACCACAAGCTGTCGGCGCTGAACATCCGCCGGGCCGTCGAGGCCAGTCTGCGGCGGCTGAAGACCGACCACATCGACCTCTACCAGTTCCACCACGTGGACCGGAACACCCCCTGGGAAGAGATCTGGCAGGCCATGGACGTGCTGGTGCAGCAGGGCAAGGTGCTGTACGTCGGCTCGTCCAACTTCGCCGGCTGGCACATCGCGCAGGCCAACGAGACCGCCGCCCGCACGGGCCGGCTCGGGCTGGTCAGCGAGCAGTGCAAGTACAACCTGATCGAGCGCCGCGCCGAGATGGAGGTCATCCCGGCCGCGCGGGGCTACGGCCTGGGCGTCATCCCCTGGTCCCCGCTGAACTCGGGCCTGCTGGGCGGGGTGCTCCGCAAGGAGCGCGAGAACCCCGGCCGCCGCTCCTCGGCGGCGCTGGCCAACAGCCCGGAGCTGCGCGAACGGATCCAGGCGTACGAGGACCTGCTCGACAAGCGCGGTCTGGAGCCCGGCGAGGTGGCGCTGGCCTGGCTGCTCGCCCAGCCGGGCGTCACCGGCCCGATCATCGGGCCGCGCACCGCCGACCAGCTCGACTCCGCGCTGCGCGCGGTGGAGCTGGAGCTCGGCGAGGAGCTGCTGACCGCGCTGGACGAGATCTTCCCGGGGCCGGGCCCGGCCCCGGAGGCGTTCGCCTGGTGACGGGCCGGGGGCCGCGGGGCGCGTGACGGACGGCGGCCGTACGGGTTCCCGTACGGCCGCCGTGCCGCCCGGGTGCGGGCACCGGTCCCGTGTCCCGGCGCACCGGTCGCCGTCCGCCCCGGCTCCGGGGCGTCGGCACCGTATGCGCGCAGCCGCGTCGCGCGGACCTGCCGCCGCCGGGCGGCCCGGCCCCGCGCCGGGCCACTCCTCGGCGGCCGGCCGGTGCTCTCGGCCCGGCGGCACCGCCCCGGGCCACGGGATCGGCGGGAGGGGCGGCGGTCGTGCCGGGCCCAAGGTCCGCGGGCCCCTTTCCGGGACCGCGGAGAAGGCGGCACGGCGCTCCCCGGGCGCGCGGCCGGGCGGCCCGCCGCCGGCCGTGGCCGGTCACCGGCTCAGCCGAGCACGGCCGCCAGGATCACCACGGCGAGCAGCAGCGCCAGTGCGCCGCTCACGATGCGGCTGCGGGTCTTCGGGTCCACGCCCCCACCGTAGCCCGCCCGGTCAGCCGCCCAGCGGCCAGGCCCGGAGCGTCTCGTAGCGGGGCTGTTCCCCGGGCACCCCGGAGCCGGGCAGCCGGCTGCGCACCAGGGTCAGTTCACCCGCCCGCCAGTCGCGGCCGGTGAAACCGGCCAGGGCCGCCGCGTACGGGCGCAGGTCCACCCGGGCCGTACGGCCGGCCCGGGCGAGGGTCAGATGCGGCTTGTAGGGGCGCTCCTCCACCGGCACCCCGGCCCGGCGGGCCCCGGCCGCGACGGAGGCCGCCAGCCGGGTCAGGGCGGTGCGGTCGCCCTCGACCCCGGTCCACAGGACCCGGTCGCCGAACCGGCCGCCGCCGGACAGCCGCAGCCCGTGGGCGGGATGGCGGCGCGCGGCGCGGCCCAGGCGCTCGGTCAGCTCCGGCAGGAGGTCCTCGTCCACCTCGCCCAGGAAGGCGAGGGTGAGGTGCCGGCCCTCGGGCCGGGTCCAGCGCAGCCGGCCGGCGCCGGGCAGCGCCGTCAGCCGGTCCACCTGCGCCCCCAGTTCCGCCAGGGCGGCCGGGGGCGGCAGGACGGCCGTGAACAGTCTCATACCGGCATTTTCCCGCGGTGCTCCCGCTCCCGCTGCGGCGCGCGGGCGGGGGCGTGAGCGCTCCCCATACCGGCGGGGGCGTTCTGCGCACCGGCGGGGGACGGGCCGGGGGCGGCCGTCCCGCCCGCTATGTCCTCCGGCTCCTTCTCCCCCTCCGGCACGGCTCCTCCGCCAGGCTTGCCGGGCCCCGCCACCACCGGCACGAACACCATCCGGCGGCGGCCGCGCCGCAGCTCGATCCGGGGCCGCAGCCCGCTGATCCGGGCCAGCACCAGGCCGGTGGCGGCGGCGGCCAGCGCGGAGACCAGGCCGCCGGACAGCAGGCCGACCCGCGCCCCGTAGGCGTCGGTGATCCAGCCCACGACCGGTGCGCCGATCGGGGTGCCGCCCAGGAACACCATCATGTACAGGCTCATCACCCGGCCGCGCATGGCCGGATCGGAGGCGAGCTGGATGCTGGAGTTCGCGGTGACGATGAAGGTCATGCTGACCACGCCGAGCGGCACCATCAGGGCGGCGAAGAGCCAGAACGACGGGGAGAGCGCCACCGTCGCCTCCAGCACGCCGAACAGCAGCGCGGCACCGACCATGATCCGCATCCGGCTCGTGCCGCGGCGGGCGGCGAGCAGCGCGCCGGTCACCGAGCCGACCGCCATCAGGGTGTTGAGCATGCCGTAGGTCCCCGCGCCCTCCTCGAAGACCTTGTCGGTGAAGGCGGAGAGCCAGATCGGAAAGTTGAAGCCGAAGGTCCCGACGAAGCCCACGAGCGTGATCGGCCAGATCAGCTCCGGCCGGCTCCTGACGTAGCGCAGGCCCTCCCGCAGCTGCCCCTTGGTGCGCGGCGCGCGCTCGATGACGTGCAGCTCGGCGGAGCGCATCAGCAGCAGTCCGGTGATCGGCGCGAGGAAGGACAGCCCGTTGAGCAGGAACGCCCAGCCGCTGCCCACCGCCGTGATCAGCACACCGGCGACGGCCGGGCCGATCAGCCGGGCGGACTGGAAGTTGGCGCTGTTGAGCGAGACCGCGTTGGGCAGCTGCTCGGGGCCGACCATCTCGGACACGAAGGTCTGCCGGGCGGGGTTGTCGACGACGGTCGCCAGGCCCAGGACGAGCGCGAGCGCGTAGACGTGCCAGACCTGGACGTGGCCGCTGAGGGTCAGCGCGGCGAGCGCGAGTCCGGTCAGGCCCATCGCCGACTGTGTGATCAGCAGCAGCCGGCGCTTGGCGTAGCGGTCGGCGATGACCCCGCCGTACAGGCCGAGGAGCAGCATGGGGAGGAACTGCAGCGCGGTGGTGATGCCGACGGCCGTGGCCGAACCGGTGATGCTGAGCACCAGCCAGTCCTGTGCGATCCGCTGCATCCAGGTGCCGGTGTTGGAGACGAGCTGCCCCATCGCGAACAACCGGTAGTTGCGGACGCGCAGCGAGCTGAACATCGAGGGCCTGGCGGGGTCCTCGGCGGTGGTGCGGGTCCTGCCGTTCTCGTCAGACGCGGGTGCGGAGTGTGCTCCGGTTCCCGGACTCAAGTCGGTTTCGCCTCCTCGTGTGCGACTCCCTCTGCTTCTGCCGTGGCCGCGCTACAACTGCGCGAGCTTGTCCAGGACGGGTGCCGCCGCGCGCAGCAGCGCCCACTCGTCCTCGTCCAGACCGTCGGCGAGCCCGGCCAGCCAAGCGTTCCGCTTCCGGCGGCTGGCGGCCAGCACCTCCTCGGCCAGCTCGGTCTGGGTGACCACCTTCTGCCGGCGGTCGTCCCGGTGCGGTTCCAGCCGGACCAGGCCCTTGGCCTCCAGCATCGCCACGATGCGGGTCATCGACGGCGGCTGGACGTGCTCCCTGCGCGCCAGCTCGCCCGGGGTGGCCGAGCCGCAGCGGGCGAGGGTGCCGAGCACCGACATCTCGGTCGGGCTCAGCGACTCGTCCACGCGCTGGTGCTTGATGCGGCGGGCGAGCCGCATGGTGGCGGCGCGCAGGGCGTTGACGGCCTCGGCGTCCTCGTCCCTGGACAGATCCGGCATGTTCATTAGCCTAACTCATTACTCCGCCTAAGGACTGGCTCGGGGAAGGAATGAGCGGGTGGCGTCCGTCACCGGCACGGATCCGTGCGGGACACCGCGCGGACCGGTACCGGACGCGCGGTGTCCCGCCGGGCCCGCGGACCCCGTGGAGGGGGCCTCGCGGGAGGGACGGCGCGCACCGCTCCCGCCTTCCCCGCGAGCACGCCCCCATGCGGCCGACGGGTGGAGGGCGTCCAGCCTACGGACGGGCCGCGCGCCGCCGAACGGGGCTCTTCCGCCATTCCGCCGCCGCGACGGGGCAGGGGTGCCCGGACCCCGTACGGTCCGGGCACCCCTGCCCCGCTGCCTGCCCCGTTCGTACCGCGGAGCGGTCAGCCGATCCCCAGCAGCTGCTCGACCGGGTCGAGCAGGAAGTAGACCAGGAAGCAGGCGCCGACGGCGTTCAGCAGCCACGGGATCCCGCGGAAGCGCCCGGTCGCGGCGCGCAGCAGGATGTAGGAGAGCACCCCGATGCCGATGCCGTTGGTGATGCTGTAGGTGAACGGCATCGAGATCAGCGTCAGGAACGCCGGGACCGCGATGGTGTGGTCGCTCCAGTCGATCTCCTTCACGTTCGACGCCATGATCATGAAGCCGACGACGACCAGCGCCGGGGTGGCGGCGTGCGAGGGCACCACGGTGGCCAGCGGGGTGAAGACCAGGGCCAGCAGGAAGAGAGCGCCGGTGGCGATGTTGGCCAGTCCGGTGCGGGCGCCCTCGCCGACGCCGGCGGTGGACTCCACGAAGCAGGTGTTGGCCGAGCAGGACCCGAAACCGCCGCCCGCGACGGCGACGCCGTCCACCATCAGGATGCGGCCCATGCGGGGCATCCGGCCCTGCTCGTCGGTCAGCCGCGCCTCGTGGCCGACGCCGATGATCGTGCCCATCGCGTCGAAGAAGCCGGACAGCAGCACGGTGAAGACGAACAGCGAGCCGGTCAGCACGCCGACCTCCGCGAAGCCGCCGAAGAGGCTCACCTCGCCCAGCAGCCCGAAGTCGGGGGTGCTGACGACCTCCTCGGGCAGGTTCGGCACGGCCAGGCCCCAGGCCGCGTCGGGGATCTCCGCGATGGTGTTGATCACCACGGCCACCACGGTCATCGTCACGATGCTGATCAGGATCGCGCCCCTGACCCCCCGGGTGATCAGCACGAACGTCAGCGCCAGGCCGAGCACGAAGACGAGCACCGGCCAGCCCGTCAGCTGACCGCCCTGGCCGAGGCCGAGCGGGACGGTGGTGTGCGCGTCGTCCGGGTTGCGGGTGACGAAACCGGAGTCCACCAGGCCGATGAGGGTGATGAACAGACCGATGCCGATGGCGATGGCCCGCCGCAGCCCGCCGGGGATGACGTTCATGATGCGTTCCCGCAGCCCGGAGGCGACCAGGACCATCAGCACCAGGCCCGCCAGGACCACCATGCCCATCGCGTCGGGCCAGCTCATCTGGGGCGCGAGCTGGAGGGAGACCACGGCGTTGATGCCCAGGCCGGCGGCCAGGGCGATGGGGACGTTGCCGATGACGCCCATCAGGATGGTGGTGAGTCCGGCGATCAGCGCGGTGGCGGTGACGAGCTGGGCGTTGTCGAGCTGCTGGCCGAACTTGTCGGTACCCGCACCGAGGATGATCGGGTTCAGCACGATGATGTAGGCCATCGCGAAGAAGGTGGCGAGTCCGCCGCGCAGCTCGCGGCCCACCGTCGAGCCGCGCTCGGAGAACCTGAAGAACCGGTCGAGGCCGCTGCCGGGCGGCGGGTTTCCGGAGTCCTTGCCGGGTGCGGCGGGGTTTTCCGGAGTGGCGGGGGCCGAAGCGGGCATGCGTGACCTTCGGTGAGCGGTACGGAGATCGTTCCTGGGCGTTCCTGCGAGGGGGCGGCCCGCCCCAGGTGCTTTCAGTATGAACGCGCCATGGACGGGGAAGGACATCTGCGCGCGTAGACATTCCGTCCTCCCCCCGTGACCCTCCCCACACGCCCCACCCCTCTTGCCGGCCGTCCCCCGGCCTCCCGTCCGGCCACCGGTTGGGCCGTCCGGCCCACCCCGGGCGGCACCGTCACACCGCGTGGTTACGCTGGTCCCAGCCGCCGCGGGGACACGGCGGACCACGGGCTGACCGGGACCGAAGGGGCCGACGATGGGCTTGAGCAGGTGGACGGACGGGAAGCGGGAGGCACCCGAGCCACTGGAGGGCAACATCGTCGCCGTCGTCGTGGGCGGCACGGTCATCTGGTTCACGATGTTCCTGGTCCAGCTCCCCTTCTACGGCTGGTTCGCCGACCGCGACCGCACCTGGTGGCTGTGGACCTGCCTGGCGGGCGGCGTCCTGGGCCTGTACGGCATCTGGTTCGTCCGCCGCCGCGAGGCGGCGATCCGGCGCGCCCGGCGTACGGCGGACGACGGCCCGGGCAGCGCCGGGGACGCCGGGGAGACCCCGGCACCGGGCGACGGCACCGCCGCGGACTGACCGCGGTCTCCACCGGCCCCGGGGAAGGACCCGTACCCCGGCACGGGCGGAGCCTCCAACTCCGGATCCCCCGCCCCCCGCGACCGCGCACCCGCGTGGTCACCGGGCACGGCCACCGTCCGGGACATCCGATCCGGCCGACCACCGGACGGTTCACCCAGCAAGGAGCAGATATGCGCATGCGACGCATGGCCGCCGTCGCGGCCCTGACGGCCGGCCTCCTCACCGCCCTGGCCGCCCCGGCCGTGGCCGACACCTCCGCGGCCGGCGGTGGGCTGGCCCTCTGCAACGAGCGTGCCCAGAGCATCCACGGGGAGTTCCCGCAGCGGGGCGGCCTGACCACGACCCTGATCCCGCCCCGCACCTGCTGGAAGAGCCCTCTCATCAGCGGCCGGTCCAACGAGCAGGTCGTGGTCTACGCCCACTACGACGGCGGCCACATGCTCGCCGTGGAGCACTTCTTCTTTGACAGCACCGCCGGGTGGTACGCCCGCACCGTCCACTGACCCGCCGCTGCCGGTCCCGCGCCACGGCGCACCGTGGCGCGGGACCGGCAGGGCATAAAACCTTTCCCCTTTCCCCCCGAGAAACCCCCATTTTCCTCCAGCCGCCGCGCGCCGGACCACCGCCACCTCGTACTGTCTGGAGCATGACGGAACGGGTCGACACCTCTCACGGCGCCGCGGCGCCGCCCGACGGCACCGCGCTCGCCGTGCCGCACCCTCGCACGAAAGCCGGCGCCGCGCACGGCACCGCGGACACCGACCCGACGACGGCCGCCCCGGCGGCCACCGGCCTGACCACCACCCAGGTCGCCGAGCGCGTCGCCCGCGGCGAGGTCAACGACGTCCCGGTGCGGTCCTCCCGCTCCACCGCCGACATCGTCCGCGCCAACGTCTTCACCCGCTTCAACGCCATCATCGGCGTTCTGTTCGCGATCATCCTGGTCGTCGGCCCCATCCAGGACGGCCTGTTCGGCTTCGTCATCATCGCCAACACCCTCATCGGCATCGTCCAGGAGCTGCGCGCCAAGCGGACCCTGGACAACCTGGCCGTCATCGGCGAGGCCAGGCCCACCGTCCGCCGCGACGGGGCGGCCACCGAGGTCCGCACCAACGAGATCGTCCTGGGCGACGTGGTGGAGCTGAGCCCCGGCGAGAAGGTCGTCGTGGACGGCACCGTCGTCGAGTCCGACGGGCTGGAGGTGGACGAGTCCCTCCTCACCGGCGAGGCCGACCCGGTGCACAAGCAGCCCGGCGACACCGTGATGTCCGGCAGCTTCGTCGTGGCCGGCGGCGGTGCCTTCACCACCACCCGGGTCGGCCGCGAGGCGTACGCCGCCCAGCTCGCCGAGGAGGCGTCCCGCTTCACGCTCGTCCACTCCGAGCTGCGCAGCGGCATCAGCCAGATCCTCAAGTACATCACCTGGATGATCGTTCCGGCCGCGATCGGCCTGGTGCTCAGCCAGATGTTCGTCGAGGGCCAGAGCGCCGACGAGGCGATCCGCCGCATGGTCGGCGGCATCGTGCCGATGGTGCCCGAGGGCCTGGTGCTGCTGACCTCCATCGCCTTCGCCATCGGCGTCATCCGGCTCGGCAGGCAGCAGTGCCTGGTGCAGGAGCTGCCCGCCATCGAGGGCCTGGCCCGCGTCGACACCGTCTGCCTGGACAAGACCGGCACCCTCACCGAGGGCGGCATGGACGTGGCCGAGGTGCGCCCGCTGAACGGCACCGACCCGGCGTACGTACAGCGGGTCCTCGCCGCCTTCGGCGGCAGCGACCCGCGCCCCAACGCCAGCCTCAAGGCGATCGTCGACGCACACCCCGCCGAGCGCGCCGCGGGCTGGCGGTGCGCCGGCGCCCTGCCGTTCTCCTCCGCCCGCAAGTACAGCGGCGCCCGGCTCACCGAACCGGACGGCACCGAGCACACCTGGCTGCTGGGCGCCCCGGACGTGCTGCTCGACTCCGGCGATCCCGGGCAGGCCGCCACCCTCGCCGAGACCGACCGGCTCAACGAGGAGGGCCTGCGGGTGCTGCTGCTGGCCCGCACCTCCCGCCCGCTGGACGCCCCCGGGCTCGCCGCCGACGCGACCTCCGCCACCGAGCCCGTCGCCCTGGTCGTCCTGGAGCAGCGGCTGCGCCCCGAGGCCCCCGCCACGCTGCGCTACTTCGCCGACCAGGACGTCTCGGCGAAGGTGATCTCCGGCGACAACGCCGTCTCCGTCGGCGCCGTCGCCGCCAAGCTCGGTCTGCCCGGTGCCGAGTCCACCGTCGACGCCCGCACCCTCCCCGCCGACCGCGAGGAACTGGCGGCGGCCCTGGAGGACGGCGCGGTCTTCGGCCGCGTCACCCCGCAGCAGAAGCGCGACATGGTCGGCGCCCTCCAGTCCCGCGGCCACACCGTCGCCATGACCGGCGACGGCGTCAACGACGTACTGGCCCTGAAGGACGCCGACATCGGCGTCTCCATGGGCTCGGGCTCGGAGGCCACCAAGGCCGTCGCCCAGATCGTGCTGCTCAACAACTCCTTCGCCACCCTGCCCTCGGTCGTCGCCGAGGGCCGCCGCGTCATCGGCAACATCGAGCGCGTCGCCAACCTCTTCCTCACCAAGACCGTCTACTCGGTGCTGCTGGCACTGCTGGTCATCTGCACCCAGGTGCCCTACCCGTTCCTGCCCCGCCATCTGACCCTGCTGGGCGGCCTGACCATCGGCATCCCCGCCTTCTTCCTGGCCCTGGCCCCCAACAAGGAGCGCGCCCGCCCGCACTTCGTGCGCCGGGTGATGCGGTACGCGATCCCCTCCGGCGTCATCGCCGCGACGGCCACCTTCTCCGTCTACCTGCTGGCCCGCTCCCACTACACCGGCCCCGACGCGCTGGCCGCCGAGACCAGCGCGGCGACGCTGACGCTGTTCCTGGTCGCGCTGTGGGTGCTGGCGATCGTCGCCCGCCCCTACACCTGGTGGCGGATCGGTCTGGTGCTCACCATGGCGTCGGCGTTCGCGGTCGTCCTGGTCACCCCGTTCCTCCAGGAGTTCTTCGCGCTGCGTCTGGTGGGCACGGTGCTGCCGTGGACGGCGGTCGCCGTCGCGGCGGCCTCCGCGGTGGCGCTGGAGCTGGCCTGGCGCTGGGTGGGCCGCCGCTTCCCGGACTGACGCTCAGCAGACGTACAGCGCCGTGGTGTCGAGGACCGTGCCGATCGGCTCACCGACCGGCACCGGCTCCCCGAAGTCGCCCTCACGCACGGCCCGGTAGCGCTCGCCCACCGGCTCCGCGTGCAGCAGACAGGTGCCCTTGAGCGGATTGAACCGGCCCCGCCCGCTGCCGCACCACGGCAACGTACGGCGCGCGACGGGGCGCCCGGGAGCGGAGCGTGCACACCCGGCGGCCGACGGGATAGAACCGTTCCATGACCGCCGCGAGTGAGAAGTACGCCGGAATCCCGTTCCCCATGGCCCAGGCCGACTATCTGGCGACCCTGCCCAAGGCCACCGTCTACGCCTGCCTGTACGTCACCGACACCCGCGGCCGGCCGGTGCAGCTCCGCTCGGTCTTCCGGAACCGGCCGTGGCAGCTCCCGGGCGGCAACCTGGACCCGGGCGAGGACCCGCACCAGGCGGCCGTGCGCGAGGCGTACGAGGAGACCGGACTGCGCCTGGCAGGACCCCACCCCCTCCTGCTGGTGCACTACGTGCGCGCCGACCCGGCCACCGCGCCACTTGCCAAGATCGGCTTCTGTTTCGACGGCGGCACCCTGGACGACGAGCAGTTGGCGGCCCTCCGTCTCGACCCGGCCGAGCACGACCGCTGGGCGGCGGAGGACTGGCCCGTCTGGGAGCGGCTGATGGGCCCGGAGGGCTACCGGCGGCTGACGGCCCTGGACGAGGCCCGCCGCACCGGCCGCGCGGGGCTGCTGGTGAGCGAACCGATCCCCGTGGAGGGTGCCTGACGGCACGGGGGTGCGGGGGTGCGGGTTCTGTGGGTGCGGGGGTCGGGGCCGCCCTCGCCGGAACGCACACGGTGGCGCGCCGCCTGACCGGCCGCGGGGGCGGTGAGACCCGTTCCGGCCTGCGGACGGGCGACCGGAGGGTGGGTCCTGGCCGTTCCCCGCGTGCGCGGACGGGCGTGGCGGGCCGCAGGCGCGACGGGGTGCACTCGGCGACGGCGGGGAGGGGACGGGGAGGGGCGACCGTTCCGGACACTCAAGTGCGATTTGCGGCCGATGAGCGAGCAACAGAACGTGGGGCGGCAACGGCCGTAAATCGTACCGTCCGGAACGGTCGCCCCGGACCGGCCCCGACCCCCGCACCCACAGAACCCGCGCCCCCGCGCCCCGTGCCGTCAGGCACTCGCCTCGACGTGCGACCGCCGTCCGGGCGGTGCAGACTGAGAAACGAGCGACCCTTCTGTCGGGTTTCGTCGCTTCGTTTCTCCATCGCGCGCGGCACCGCCTCCGGTGCCCCGAACCCCCCACACGCACACGCGCGCCGCGCACCCGGGAGGTACCGTCCCCGGCCGCATCCCGGTCGTGCGCCCTTCTCCGGGAAGGAAATCCCAGATGCCATCCAAGACCCTCCGTGCGGACACGCTCGTCGTCGGATCGGGCCCCGTGGGCTGCGCGTTCGCCCGGACCCTGGTCCAGGCCGGACAGGACGTGATCATGATCGACGCGGGTCCGCTGATGTCGCCCCGGCCCGGCGCCCACCTGAAGAACAGCTACCAGTACCAGCGCAACGTGGACCTGTTCACCTCGGTGATCCAGGGCCATCTGCACCTGCTGTCGGTCCCCCCGAACGACCGCCCCGAGGTGACGCTCGACCCGTCCGCGTACCGCTTCGACCGGTCCCGCTTCAAGGGCTTCGTGACCGACGGGCAGAACCCCGAGCAGGACCCGCAGCGGAACCTCGACGCGGAGGCCGTCACCTACGGCGTCGGCGGCATGGCCACCCACTGGACCTGCGCCACCCCGCGCCACCACCCGGTGCTGGAGCGCAGCGACCTGCTCACCGCCGTGGAGTGGAACGAGCTGTACCAGGAGGGCGAGAAGCTGCTGAACACGCGGACGGACGCCTACGACATGTCGATCCGTCACCGCGTGGTCCACGAGGCCCTCAGCGAGGAGTTCACCGAGCTGCGCGACCCCTACCAGGTGCGCAACCTGCCGCTCGCGGTGGAGCGGCGCACCGACGATCCCTCCATGGTCCACTGGAGCGGGGCCGACACCGTGCTGGGCCCGCTCGCGATCATGAACCTGGAGGAGGACTGCAGCCTGCTGGTCCGGGACGAGGCGTCCGGCGGCTCCCTCACCCTCTACCCCGAGCACCTGTGCCGCCGCCTGGCCCTCACCCCGGACGGGGAACGCGTCGAGTACGCGGAGGTCGTCGACCTGACCCGGTCGGCGCCGATCCGGGTGGAGGCCGGGAACTTCGTGGTCGCCGGCGGTGCCGTCCTCACCCCCCAGCTGCTGTCCGCCTCCCGCGTGGACCGCCCCGCACTGGGCCGCTACCTGCACGAGCAGCCGGTCTCGTTCTGCCAGATCGTGTTCCACCAGGCTCTGGTCGACTCGATCACCACCGACGAGCGCTTCACCGACCGGGTGAACGAGCACCACAAGCGCAGCCCGGAGGACCCGGTGCCGATCCCCGAGGACGACCCGGAGCCCAACGTGTGGATCCCGGTCGGCGAGCAGCGGCCCTGGCACTGCCAGATCCACCGCGACGCCTTCCACTACGGCGGTGTCCCGCCCAACGTGGACTCCCGGCTCATCGTCGACCTGCGCTGGTTCGGGATGGTCGAGCCGCGTGCCGAGAACCGCATGACGTTCTCCGGGTGCTGCCACGACACCTTCGGGATGCCGCAGGTGACGTTCGACTTCACCCTGACCCCCGAGGACCGCGCCACCCAGCACCGGATGATGCGGGACATGCTCCGCGCCGCGAGCGTGCTCGGCGGCTTCCTGCCCGGTTCCGAGCCCCGCTTCGTCGCGCCCGGCCTGCCGCTGCACATCACCGGGACGACCCGGATGGGCACGGACTCCCAGACCAGCGTCGTGGACACCGACTCCCGGGTGTGGGGCGTGGACAACCTCTACCTGGGCGGCAACAACGTCATCCCGGGCAGCAACGCCAGCAACCCCACGCTGACCAGCGTCGCGCTGGCCGTGAAGTCCGCCCGGCGCATCCTCTCCACCTCTCCGGCCTGAGCTCCGCCGCACAAGCGGCGTAAAGAGGCGAAACCCCATGGTGAACACCCCCATCGAGGATTACGCGCTGCTGTCCGACCGCCATTCGGCGGCGCTGGTCAGCCGCTCCGGCATGGTCGACTGGCTGTGCTTCCCCCGGTTCGACAGCCCGTCCGTCCTCGCCGCCCTGCTGGACGACCAGGCCGGCACCTGGTGCCTGCGTCCCACCCACGAGGGCCCGGTCAGCCGCCACTACCTCGACGACACCCTGGTGCTGTGCACGGAGTTCTCCACCCCCACCGGCACCGTGGCCGTCACCGACGCCCTGTCCACCGGGCGGTGCGACAACCCCCACCGGCTGGGCTCGGGCTCCCCGCACCTGCTGGTCCGGTCGGTCACCTGCACCGAGGGCACCGCCGAGGTGACGACCGACTTCCGGCCCCGCCCCGAGTACGGCCGGGTCGTCCCGCTGCTGAGCGAGTGCGACGGTGGCATGATCGCCCGCGGCGGGCCCTCGGTGCTCGCCCTGTCCAGCCCGGTTCCGCTGATCCTGGACGAGCACTCCGACGCCGCCCACGGCACCGCGCACCTGCGGGCCGGCGAGACGCTCCGCTTCGGCCTGCACTGGGGCCCGATGACCGGGCCCGCGCCGCGCGTGTGGAGCCAGGACGAGCTGGCCGAGCAGCTGGAGTGCACCGTCGACGCCTGGCGGGACTGGTCCCGGGAGCACCAGGACTACCGGGGCGAGTGGGAGAAGGAGATCAACCTCAGCGGCCGGATCCTGCAGGGCCTGGGTTACCAGCCCTCCGGGGCCATCGTCGCCGCGCCGACCACCTCGCTGCCCGAGGAGGTGGGCGGGGAGCGCAACTGGGACTACCGCTACGCCTGGGTGCGGGACGCCGCCTTCACCATGGACGCCCTGTGGGTGGCCGGCTGCCCCGACGAGGCCGAGGAGTTCCTGAAGTTCATGACCGACGCGGCGGCCACCGGCTGGACCCGCTCCCATCTGCAGATCATGTACGGCATCGGCGGTGAGCACGATCTGACGGAGCGGCGGCTGGACCACCTGGAGGGCTGGCGCGGCAGTCGGCCCGTCCGGGTCGGCAACGGCGCCTGGGACCAGCCGCAGACGGACGTCTACGGCGAGTTCCTGGACACCGCCTACCGCTACGCCCACGAGTTCGACGACGCCGGGCCCGAGCTGCGGGACTTCGCCGTCAGTCTGGCCGACGCCGCCGCCGAGCTGTGGGACGTCCCCGACCACGGCCTGTGGGAGATGCGGGGCGAGCCCCGGCACTTCCTGTACTCCAAGCTGATGTGCTGGGTGGCCCTGGACCGGGCGCTGAAGCTCAGCGACCGGCTGGGCTCGGCCGCGCGCATCGACACCTGGCGGCAGGTCCGCGAGGAGATCCGCGCCGCGATCCTCACCCGGGGCTGGAGCGAGGAGGCGGGCGCCTACACGCAGGCGTTCGGCTATCCGGAGCTGGACGCGTCCAGTCTCCAGCTGGCGATCACCGGCTTCCTGCCGGCCGACGACCCGCGCATGCTGGCGACGATCGACGCCATCGGCGAACGGCTCACCGACGAGCGCGGCATGGTCTACCGCTACCACACCACCACCGGGGTGGACGGGCTCTCCGGCGACGAGGGCACCTTCCTGCTGTGCACGTTCTGGCTGGCCCAGACGCAGGCGCTGGCCGGACGCACCGGGCAGGCCCGCGAGACCTTCGCGCGGGCCGCCTCGCACGCCAACGACCTGGGGCTGCTGGCGGAGGAGGCCGATCCGCACACCGGGCGCATGCTCGGCAACTTCCCGCAGGCGTTCAGCCACATCGGGCTGGTCAACGCCGCCTGGACCATCGTGCGGGCCGAGCAGGGCGTACGGGGTGCGGACCCGGCCCTCAGCCCGGTCCCGGACCACCGGCACGTCCCGGCCTGAGAACCGCTACAGGCACGACGGGGTGCACCCGGCGACGGCGGGGAGGGGACGGGGAGGGGCGACCGTTCCGGACACTCAGGCGTTATTTGCGGCCAATGGACGGGCAAGGAAACGTGGCACGTCCACGGCCGTAAATAATGCCGTCCGGAACGGTCGCCCCGGACCGGCCCCGACCCCAGCACCCACCGCACCCGCACCCGCACCCACGGGCGGAGCACCGTCAGTCGAACCAGCGGTCCCGGGCCAGTTCCGCCGCCCGGGACGGGTCCTCCAGCAGCGCCGCCGCCTCGAAGCGGCGCGGCCACTGGCCCGCCGCCCAGGCCAGCCCGGCGGCGAGGCCCTCGACGGTGGCGGCGTGCAGGGTGCCGTCGGGGGTGAGCCGCCAGTCCAGCTCCACCCCGTCCACCACCAGCTCCTCGTGCTCGACGTAGGTCGCGGGGGCGCCCGGCAGCAGGACGCGCACCTCCCCGGGCACCTCGCGCTCCGCGCCGTCCCCGGCCACCGGGGCGGGGAGCACCTCGCTCAGCCGCCGTACGTCCAGCACCGCCGCCAGCCGGGCCGCACGGTCCGGGGGCACCGGCAGCAGCGGGCGGGAGGCGGCCAGCGGCAGCAGGTCGGGGGCGTCGGCGACCAGCGCGGTGTCGGCCTCCACCACCCGCACCCGCCCGTCCACCACGGCCCGCAGCTCGTCGGGGAGCGTGACCTCCTCCGGGTCCAGCTCCGCCAGCAGCCCGTACAGGCCGTGGAGCTGGGCGGCGCCGACGGGCAGCTCCGGGTCGGCGAGGCGGCCCAGCAGCTCGGCCGCGCCGCCGGGCTCGTCCAGCAGGGCGGCGGCGGAGGTGCGGATGCCCAGGGCGCGCAGCACCTGCTCGTCCAGGTCGGCGGTGGACGCCGAGGCCTCCTCGTACAGTCCGGCCAGCAGCGGATCGCCGTGCGCGGCGCGCAGCCCGGCCGGGCTGCGGCCGTCCAGGACGGGGTGGCCGCGCAGCCACCAGGCGGTGTACGGGCGGGCGGTCTCCACCGTGCCGTCCGGCAGCAGGACGCGCACCGGGGTGGTGAGCGCGTCGCGCAGCGGGGGCCGGGAAAGCATGGCCAGGGCCTGCGGCCAGCGGTCGTCGTCCACCAGGTCCAGGTCGCGGACGGCGACCAGCTCGGAGACGACGGGCGGCACCGGCGTCTCGGGCAGGCCGTCGAGGAGGTCCTCGCACCACACGTCCACCGCGTCCAGCACGCCGGCGTCGTCGGGCTCGGGGTAGTCGGTGTCGCGGGGGTCCAGCTCGTCCGGGTCGAGGACCACGTCGGTGGCGCGGACCAGGGCGAAGCCGGCCAGCACCCCGGCCGCCGCGAGCGTCTCCTCGCCCCACTTGTCCGCCAGTTCGGCGTCGCAGGCGGGCAGTTCGCCCTCCCGGATGACGCTCTCGAAGTCGCTGCCGGGGAAGACCAGTTCGGCGGCGGGGGTGAGTTCGCCGTCCTCGTCGGGGAGGGCGAGGGCGCCGAGCCAGGGCTCGTCGCCGGGGGCGAGGCGGGCGTCGCGGACGAGCGCGAGGACGGTGTCGGCCAGCTCCTCGGGGTCCAGCGGTCCGCCGTCGTCCTCGTCGTACCAGGCGTCCTCGGCGTCCAGCGAGGCGGCGACCGCCCCCCGCACCTGCGGGGTGGTGAGCACCGCGCGGGGCGTGGCGGGGGTGGCGCCCAGCTTCTCGAGCAGCGGATGGGCGGCGTCGGGATGCGCGACCTTCAGGCCGAGCCGGGTGAGGGACTCGGCGTCCACCGCGCTCTCCCCGCCGGGCAGCGGCAGCAGCACCTGGCGCGGCCCGACGGCGGTACGTCCGTCGGCGAGCGGGACGGGCAGGCCGGTCAGCCGGTCGGGGTCCACCCCGGCGAGGGAGTCGTACAGCCGCCGCCACCAGGACGGGGCCCGCTCGACCCCGGCGAGCCGGTCGATCAGCTCGCCCAGCGGCACCCGGGGCACCTGGAGGACGCGCAGCTCGGCGCGGCGCTCCAGACCGGCGGGCAGCAGGGCGGGGAACAGCTCGGCGAGGACGGTGACGGTCTCGGCCCCGGTGCCCTCGGCGAGCTCCGCGTCGGCGGGGCGCAGCGCGTAGGGCTCGCCGTTCTCGTCCCGTGCGGCGCTCGCCAGGAACGGCACCCGCGGCAGCCGCGCCAGGACCAGCCGGCGCAGCTCGGTGTCCAGCTCGGCCCGGCCCAGCGGGCCGGGCACCAGGTCGACGGTGCCGTTCGTCACCGGCGCCCAGTCGCGCAGCAGCGCGGCGTAGGCGTCGGCGGCGCGCTGGAGCAGGAACTCGGTCAGCGGGCCCGGCGCGATGTGGCGGCGGGACGGCTCCAGCGGGAAGGAGGCGATCAGCAGCGCGGGCAGGCCCAGCGGCTCGTCGGTGGGGGTGGGGGCGTGGACGACGGGCGCGGTGCGGCTGGGCAGCGGCGCGCCGTCCGCGTCGACGGGCACCGCCCAGGTGACCGACCACACCGGCCGCTCCCGCTCCTCCAGGGGCCGGTCGGCGAGCAGGGCGGCGTCGGCCCGCCCGGCGTCGGAGGCCACCCGCCAGCGGGTGGCCGCGCCCCGGCCCTCGTCGGCGCCGCTGTCCTCGACCACGACGTGGGCGCCGTCGGCGCGGCGGGTCAGCGTCCGCGTGCCGCCGTCGGTCTCGACCACCACCTCGGCCAGGCCGGGGAGGGTGAGCAGCAGCGCGTCGTCGACGGCGAGGAGCAGCCGGGCGGCCAGCTCGCGGGCGGCGGCGTCGCGCAGCGGCAGCACGACGGCCGTGTCGTAGCCGTCCGGGGCGATGCCCCGCGCGGGCAGCGGCAGCCGCAGCAGCGGGACGTGGCCCTCGCGGCGGCGCAGCTCGTCGGCGAGCCCGGGGCTGCCCTCGGCGGCCCGGGCGGCCAGCTCGCGGGCGTCGGCCAGCGACCAGCGGGCGCCGCCGGTGCGGCCGACGATCGCGGGCTCGTCGCTGACTGCCAGCACGGCGGCGAAGCCGACGCCGAACCGGCCGACGAGCCGCGCCGGGTCCGCCGCCGCCTCCTCCCGCTTGGCGGAGGCGCGCAGCGTGGACAGCGACTCCACTCCGGCCGCGTCCAGCGGCGCCCCGTTGTTGGCCGCCACCAGCACCCCGTCGCGCAGGGTCAGCCGCAGCCGGCCGGGCACGCGCGCGCGGGCGGCGGCGTCGGCGGCGTTCTGCGCCAGCTCGATCACCAGCCGGTCGCGGTAGCCGCCGAGCGCGAGGTCCTCCTCGGCGTTGGCGTCCTCCCGGAAGCGGGCGGGGGACGCCGCCCAGGCGTCGAGTACGCCGCGGCGCAGCCGGGCGGTGTCGAAGGGGTCCGCCGCGTCGTCCGCGCCCTGCACCAGCACCGTGCCGCTCACTGTTCCGTCTCCTCCACCAGCCGACGCGTCCGGGCCGCCTGCCCGGCCGCCCTGCCCGTACGCGGCGACGGTACTGCGTCCGGGGCCCCCGGCGCGCGCGGGGGCGGGGGCCAGGGCGTGGACGGACGAGCCGCCCCGGCCGCCCGTACACCGTCCCGGGCACACCCCGGTGCCCTCGCGCACCGGGAGAACGTGCATCCTGCTGCCGGAGGCGCCCATACGGAACGCGCCGGTACCGGGCGGGCATCCCCGTTCCTCCACCTCCGGCCGCCACCCGGCCTGTCACGTACACCAGGAACCGCCGGAACGCCGAGGCATTCGGCCGTGCGTGTCCGGGGGCACACCGGGAGCACTCGCCGCCCTTGACTCCGCCTGGCCCGGCACGTTGAATTCCGGCCAGTTCCGACAGCCGAAGCACCGTCACACCGACGACGGGTCCGGCCGGTGAGGACCGTCCGGCTCCCGCGACCACGCACCGGAGCCGGCGGTCCGGGCGGGCCGCGTCCCCGACCCCTGGAGTCCTCCTGTGCCTGCGAAGCCGACCCGCACCGGGCGCAAGGCCGCCGTGGCCGTGGCCGCCGGGGCGGTGCTGGTCGTGCTCGCTGTCGCGGTGGCCCGGGCCGGTGGCACCGGGGGTACGGACGAGCCGGAGCGGAGCCCCGCCGCGCAGCAGCCGCGCGAGGTGCGGCTGCCGCCCGCCGGAGCGGGTTTCGACTACCAGATCGGCGGGGGCTACGAGCTGCCCGAGGGCGTCGAGGTGGTCAGCCGCGACCGCGAGGACGACCCCGCGCCCGGCGCCTACGGCGTCTGCTACGTCAACGCCTTCCAGGTGCAGCCCGGGGAGCGGGACGAGTGGGACGACGACCTGCTCCTGCGGGACGGCCGGGGCCGGTTCGTCATCGACGACGGGTGGGACGAGCCGCTGCTGGACATCAGCACGGACGACAAGCGCGCGCGGGTGGCCGAGAAGGTCGGCGACTGGTTCGACGGCTGCGCCGCGGACGGCTTCGACGCCGTCGAGCCGGACAACTACGACAGCTTCCTCCGCTCCGAGGGCCTGACGACCGAGGAGCACGCCCTGGAACTCATGAAGCTGCTGGCCGACCGGGCGCACGCCGCCGGCCTCGCCATCGCCCAGAAGAACACCCTGGAGCTGGCGCCGCACCGCGAGGAGATCGGCCTGGACTTCGCGGTCGTCGAGGAGTGCGGCCGGTGGAAGGAGTGCGGTGGGTTCACCGAGTGGTTCGGGGACCAGGTCTACGTGATCGAGTACGAGCCCGCCGGGATGGCGTGGGCGTGCGACAACTTCGGTGACACGCTCAGCGTCGTGCAGCGGGACGAGTACGCGGTGCCCGCCGGCCACCCGGACCACTTCCGGGCCGTCTGCCCCCGCCCGTAGAGCCCCGGTCCTCCGCACCCCCCACGGAAACAGGACGGAGGGCCGGCAAGGGCCACCGCGCGGTCTCCACCCCCGAGGACCGCGCGGTGGTCTCTTCTCCTGTCCGGCCGTTCAGGGGACCGCACGCGGCCCCCTGAACCCGTGCGCCTGGTGACGGAGTACCCGGTCAGGGGGCACGCGGCGGGCGGATCCGGCCGACCTCCGCACCGGCGCACCGGCGTGAACCGTGCGGCGTCAGGCCGGGCCGACGCCGCACGCTCCGCCGACCGTGCGCCCCGCTCCGTTCCCAGGGCTCACCCCGGACACGACCAGCCGGAACATCCGGTCAGCCCGGGCAGCGGGATCGGGGTGGTGTTCCGTGGCCAGGGCGATGCCGACGGCCAGGGTGATCAGGTCGGCGACGGTGACGCCCGGCTCCACCGCGCCGTCCCGCACGGCGCGGTGGAGCAGCGGGGCCCCCGCCCCCTCCAGCGCCGCCGAGCAGGAGTTCTCGTACACCGGGTCGGGTCCGGCCCCGTCGTGGGCCAGTGCGGCCGCCAGCCCGCGGGCGGAGACGCAGCAGGCGACGAGGTCACCCAGCCATTCCAGCAGCGCGCCCCGGCCGTCCTCCTCGCCCTCCAGTTCGTGTGCGCGGGCGCCCAGGGCCTCGACCCGCTGCCGTGACACCGCCTCCAGCAGGGCGCGGCGGGAGGGGAAGTGCCGACGCACGGTGGCCGAGCCGACCCCCGCGTCGCGGGCGATCTGCTCCAGGGAGGCGTCGGCTCCGTGGGCGGCGACCTCCTTCTCTGCCGCGGCGAGGATGCGCGCGTAGTTGCGCCGGGCATCCGCGCGCTGACGAACGGACATGACGTCACCTCCGGCTTGTTAAACGACGGGCCCCGCCATATCGCATCGACAGCTAAACGGCGGACCCCGCCGTTTTCATGTGCCGCCCTGCCCCGAGGAGCATCATGCCCGCAGACTCCGCGTTCGTCCTGGTCACCGGCGCCACCGGCAGGCAGGGCGGCGCCACCGCCCGCGCCCTGCTCGCGGCGGGCGTTCCCGTCCGCGCCCTGGTGCGCGACCCGGCGTCCGCCCGGGCCAGGGCCGTCGAGGCGCTCGGCGCCGAACTGGTCACCGGCGATCTCCACGACCGCGACTCCGTGGTGCGGGCGGCGGAGGGCGCCCGCACCGTCTTCTCCGTGCAGATGCCCGGCATGACCGAGGACGGCTTCGACTTCGAGGGCGAGATCACCCAGGGCGTCAACCTCGTCGAAGGCGCGAAGGCCGCCGGGATGCCGCCTGTGGGAGCCGCACACGAGTGGTTGAACGTGGTCGGCCAGCCGGCCCGCCCCCAGTACGCCAGGGACCTCGGCCTCCCGCTCACCGGCTTCGAGGAGTGGGTCCGGGAGAACCTGCGGGCCACGGCCTGACGCCCCGGCGCCCGGACACGGGGGTACCCGCGCCGCCGCGGCGGGCGTACCGTACCCGCCGGTAAGGTCGGCACGACCGGCCCGTACGTCCCGTCTGGAAGGCGCGTCACATGAGCAGCAGCCCCGAGCAGGCCGAGCGGCCCGGAACGGCCCGGCCCACAACCGATCCGCTGGACCTGGTGGGCGTCGACGAGCTGCTCACCCCGGAGGAGAAGGACGTCCGGGCGACCGTCCGCCGGGTGTGCGAGGCGTCCGTCGACCCGTATGTCGCCGAGTGGTTCGAGAAGGGCGAGCTGCCCGCCGTCCGCGAGCTGACCCGGGAGTTCGGCCGCCTCGGCCTGCTGGGCATGCACCTGACCGGCTACGGCTGCGCGGGCCTGGGCTCGGTCGCGTACGGGCTGGCCTGCCTGGAGCTGGAGGCGTCCGACTCCGGCATCCGCTCCCTGGTCTCCGTCCAGGGCTCGCTGGCGATGTACGCCATCTGGCGGTACGGCAGCGAGGAGCAGAAGCAGCGGTGGCTGCCGCGCATGGCCGCCGGGGAGGCCATCGGCTGCTTCGGCCTGACCGAGCCCGACCACGGCTCCGACCCGGCGGGCATGCGCACCCGCGCCCGCCGCGACGGGGACGACTGGGTGCTCGACGGCCGCAAGATGTGGATCACCAACGGCTCGGTGGCCGAGGTCGCCGTCGTGTGGGCGCGGACCGACGAGGGCGTGCGCGGCTTCGTCGTGCCCACCGACGCCCCCGGCTTCTCCGCCCCGCCGATCCGGCACAAGCTGTCGCTGCGGGCCTCGGTCACCAGCGAGCTCGTGCTGGACGGGGTACGGCTGCCCGCCGATGCCGTCCTGCCCGAGGCGCGCGGGCTGCGCGGCCCGCTGTCCTGCCTGAACGAGGCCCGCTACGGCATCGTCTGGGGCGCCCTGGGCGCGGCGCGCAGCTCACTGCGCACGGCTCTGGAGTACGCCGGGCAGCGCGAGCAGTTCGGCCGGCCGATCGCGGGCTTCCAGCTCACCCAGGAGAAGCTGGCGAACATGGCGGTGGAGCTGACCAACGGCACCCTGCTGGCCCTGCACCTGGGCCGCCGCAGGGACGCGGTGGGGTCGCTGCGGCCGGAGCAGGTCAGCGTCGGCAAGCTCAACAACGTGGGCAAGGCCCTGGAGATCTGCCGCACCGCCCGCACGATCCTGGGCGCCAACGGGATCTCCCTGGAGTACCCGGTGATCCGGCACATGACGAACCTGGAGTCGGTGCTGACCTACGAGGGCACCCCGGAGATGCACACCCTGGTCATCGGCCAGGCGATGACGGGCCTGCCCGCCTTCCGCTGAGGCCACGTCCCGAGGGGAGCGCCGCGGTACTGCTCAGCGCAGGCGCCCGAGGTGGATCACGTTGACACGGACCTGCTGATCGCTGATTCCGTACAGCACCCGGTAGGCACCGACGTGGATCCGCAGCATGTCCGTGCTGCCGAGAGCACCCCGGGGCCTGGGATCGTCGGCGAGCCGGTCGATCGCGGTGAACACCTGCCGCACTCCCTGCGGGTCGTCCTTGGCGAACCGCTCCGCCTGCGCAAGGGCCTCGGGCTCCCAGACGACCTCGTACCTCACGCCTCGTCCCCGCCGAAGACCCGGCGGTACGCCTCGTCGTGCGGGACACCGGCGTCCTCCCCCTGGGCCTGGCGCGCACGGTAGGCGGCCAGGGCCCGCAACTCCTGGAGTTCCAGGGCGTCGGCGGGGCTGACCAGTATCGCGACGGTCTGCCCGTGGTCGGTGATGGCGACCGGTTCCCGGGTGGCGCTGACGTTGCGCGCGATGGCGCCGAGCCGGGCACGGGCTTCCACGATCGAGTAAGCGATCTCCGTCATGCACACCAGCTTACGGAAGTGTGCACATGTGCGCAGCCACCCGCCGTCGCGCTTCCTCGGTTCCGGCCGTCCCCGGGCGGCCGGGTACGGCGCACCCGGCGGGCACACCGGGGAAGGCAACACGGGCGGGGGAGATCCCGAAACTCAGCGCGTACTACGCCGACACGACGGTGCTCGCCGGCTTCTCCGGCTGAACCGGCTGAACCGGCTGAACCGGCCGGTCCGGGACACCTCCGGGACACACCGGGGTGCCGCGAACCGGCCGGCCCGTCCCTCCCGCCGCCCGGGAACCGCTCAGGCGGCGGTGGGGAAGTCCGTGGCGGGCGCGGTGTCCGCGGTGGCGTCGAGGTTCGCCCGGAGGGCTTCGACCTTGGCAGTCGCATAGGCGTGGGCGTCGGAGCCGAGCAGCTGGCGCAGCGGGCCCGCACCGGCCACGACCCGGTCGATGACGGCCGCGGCGCCCCTGGCCGGGTCGCCGGGCTGGCTGCCCTGGAGCCCGAGGTGATCGTCGACCATCTGCCGGATGGCCGGGTAGTGCCCGGTGGTGCCGGCGGGCAGGGCGAGCGAGTCCCGGGTGAGGAAGTCGGTGCGGAAGTAGCCGGGTTCGACGATGGTCACACCGATCCCGAAGTCGGCCACCTCGGCCGCCAGCGCCTCGCTGAGCCCTTCCAGCGCGAACTTGCCCGCGCAGTACAGCGCCCAGCCCGGGACGGCGGTCAGGCCCAGGACCGACGACACGTTCACGATGTGGCCGCCGCGCTGCTCGCGCAGGACGGGCAGCGCGGCCCGCAGCACGTTCCACACGCCGGCGACCTGGACGTCGAGCATGTCGCGGACCTCGCGGTCGCCGGTCTCCTCCACCGCGGCCAGGAACCCGTAGCCCGCGTTGTTCACCACCACGTCCAGGCCGCCGAAGCGGTCGGTGGTCTCCCGTACGGCGGCGCTCACCTGTGCCTCGTCGCGCAGGTCGACGGTGAGGGGGAGGAGGCCGGAGGTGTCGACGCCGTCACCGAGCGCCCCGAGCAGCCGCTCGGTGGAGCGGGTCGTCGCCGCGACCCTGTCGCCGCGCTCCAGCAACTGCCTGACCAGGTGCAGCCCCAGGCCCCGGGAGGTGCCGGTCACGAACCAGATCGCGGGCCGGTCGGTCGGAAAAGTCATGATCGTCCTTTGCTGGTACGGGGCGGCCCCGGGCGGTCCCCGGGGCCGGCATGCATCCAGCGTGGGCCGCCGCACCCCGCCGTGGACGCGCATATCGCGCCCTGCGCGACCGCGGACGGGGAAACCTGGGACTCGCAGGGCCAGTCGGGAGCGCCCGGTGTCGGCGACACTGGTGGGCGTGGCTGCCACCAACCGCGAACTGGCCGACTTCCTGAGACGGGCCCGCGCACAAGTGGACCCCTCGCGCGCCGGACTCCCCCCGGACGGCCGCGTACGCCGCGTCCCGGGCCTGCGCCGCGAGGAGGTCGCCTTCCTGGCCGGGGTGTCGACCGACTACTACACCCGTCTCGAACAGGGCAGGCGCATCACGCCCTCACCCGCCGTCGTCGAATCCCTCGGACGCGCGCTCGGCCTCGACGCCGCGGGACGCGCGCACCTGCGGGACCTCATCGGAGTGACCCCGGGGGCGCCGGCCCGCCGCCCCCGCGGTGTCCAGCGCGTCCGCCCCGGCCTGTACCAGCTCCTGGACGCCCTCGACGGCGAGCCCGTCCTCGTCCTGGGACGCCGCACCGACGTCCTCGCCGCCAACCGGATGGCCCGGGCGCTGTTCACCGACTTCGAGCGGCTGCCCCCGCGGCACCGCAACTACGCGCGCTGGATGTTCCTCGACGACGACGCCCGCTCCCTGTTCGCCGACTGGGAGGACCAGGCACGGGCCGCGGTGGAGAGTCTGCGGTTCGAGTCCGGCCGTGACCCCGGCGACCGGGCCACGCTCGCCCTCGTCGAAGAGCTGCGGGAACACAGCCGCGAATTCGACCGGTGGTGGGAGCAGCACCGCGTCCACCAGCGCACCCACGGCTCCAAACGCCTCCGCCACCCCCTCGTCGGCGATCTCACCGTCGAGTACGAGACCCTCGTCCCGCCCGGGGACCCCGACACCACCGTGTTCGTCTACACCGCGGAGGCGGGATCACCCTCGAAACGGGCCCTGGACCTCCTCGCGAGCTGGACCCTCACCGACTCCGGCACCGACACCGACACCAGCACCGACACCGCACCGGAGCGCCGCCGCCGGTCCGGCCCCGCCCGGGAACGGTGACCGCGCCGTCCCCGGCTCACCCGCGAGGGCACCCCGGAGACGCACACGCCGGCCGTCTGCCCGGCATCCCGGTCACCACCGCCGCACAACACCTCAGGGAGCGCCTGGCCGCTCGCAGGGCCTCGACCTCCTGACACACGACGCCGCGCTCGTCGCCGTCGTCACCGCGCAGAGGACCGCCGCGAGGGCGAGGGGCACGGCCGCACCGCGCCGACCAGCTATAAACCGCGTGTATACATGCCGTGTATAGTCGTTGTGTGGCCCAGACCTATCTCCTGCCCATCAAGACGGCAGCCGCCCTCTTCCCGCTTCTGGCCCTGCTGACGCTGCTGCCGATGGCCGTCACCGTCTACCGCCGGCACGGGGTGCTGTCCTCCGGCCGGGCGCTGTCCCTCTTCGGCTTCCTGTACTACGCCTTCACCGCCCTGTGCATGGCGCTCGTGCCGCTGCCCGTGCGCACCCCCGACATGTGCACGAGGTTCGCCGAGGTCGCCCGCCCGGGGTGGCGGCCGGGCCACACCCTGGGGGACGTGTGGAAGGAGGCCGACCAACAGGTGTCGCTGGGCGCGCTCGTGCTGCACAACCCGGCCGTCGCCGGCGCGGTGTTCAACGTGCTCCTGCTGCTGCCGATAGGCGTCTTCGTCCGCTGCCACGTCCGCCGCGGGCTGGCGGTGGCCACCGCGGCGGGGCTGGGCACGTCGCTGTTCTTCGAGCTGACGCAGGGAACCGGCATCTGGGGTATCTACCCGTGCCCCTACCGGCTCTTCGACGTCGACGACCTGCTGTTCAACACGGCGGGAGCCGCCCTGGGCTGGCTCGTCGCCGGTCCGGTGGCGCGGGTGCTGCCGCCGCTGGAACGGCTCGACGAGCGGGTGCGCCTGCGGCGGGCGGTCCCGTTCGGGCGCCGGCTCACCGCCCTGACGGTGGACCTCGCCGGTCTGGCGGCCGCCTCCGCCCTCACGGGCGCGGTCCTCCTGCTCCTGGGGGAGGCGACGGCGGCGCTGCTCAGCCCACTGGTGCTGTTCGTCCTCTGGTTCGTGGTGCTGCCGGCCGCGACCTCGACGACTCCGGGGAAGCGGCTGCTGCGGCTGAGGCTGACGGGCCCGGACGGCACCGGGCGGCCGCCGCTCTGGCGGCTCCTCCTGCGGGCGCTGCTCCTCGGGGCGGTCGTCTCTCCCCTGGTCGTCGCGCTGGCGGCCGTGCCGACGGCGGTCGTTCTGCTGTTCCCTCAAGGGGTCTCGACCGTGCGGGACGCGGACCCGTCCGGGCTCGTGCACCTCGCGGACTCCCTCCCCTACGGGGCGCTTCTCCTGACGGCGGGATTCGCCCTCCCCTTCTGGTTCTGGTACGGGACGAGGACCCTGCTGCACCCCCGGCAGTCGGCGGCGCACGAGGCCCTGAGCGGAGTGCGCAACACGGCGCTCCCGCCCACCTCGGCCCGCTCCGCCGAGATGGCCGAGGGCATTCCGGCCGTCAGGGCCGCCGCCGATCCCGCGGCCCCCGGACCGGCCGGGCCGGGGACCGGCGACGGTCACCGGGCGGCCGAACTTCTCCAGGTGTGAGGGCGCCCGCACCTCCGGCCGGAGTCCCCGGGCCGCTCCGGGACGAGAGGCTCGGCGCATGTCACGTCGCGGCAGGAAGACCGTCCTGGCGGCGGTGGCCGTCGTCCCGCTGCTGCCCGCGGGCGCGGCCTGGTTCCGGATCCCGCTGGTGAACGGGCTGGAGGACCCGGACCGGGCATGAGCGGCCGGCAGTGCGACCCTGACGCCGGGAACCGCTGACAGGCGCCGCCTGTCCTCCCCACCCGCGGCCGCCGAGGTCACCCCCGTACTCGGAGGCCCGCAGGCCGGCGGCCGGAACGGGAGCAACGACCAGTGGAAACCGGCCCCGCACGGGCCCCGGCGCCACGCGTGACCGGATCGGAACGCCGGAGGAGGTTCCGTGGCCGGGGCCCACAGCCATGGGGTGCGGTCCGACCCGGTGGCCGCCGTACCGGGGCCGTCGGTACCGCCGGGCTCCCGGTCGGCCGCACCGGCGGCCCGCCCCGTCCGGGGAGCGATGCCCGTGACCAGCCGACAGACGACGACCCTGTGGCGCCCCACCGGCCCGGGGAACTGGAGCTGGTGCGGGAGCTGGGCTGGCGTGCCCGGCCGCCCCGGCTCCCCGAGCAGCCGGTCTTCTGTCCGGTCCTCAACGAGGACTACGCCGTCAGGATCGCGCGGGACCGGAACGTGAGGCACGACGGCGCCGGCTTCGTCACGCGGTTCGAGGCCGAGTCCGCCTTCCTGCGCAGGTACCCGGTCCGGCAGGCGGGCGGGCGGGCGCACGATCCTCGAGCTGTGGGTACCGGCCGAGGAGCTCGACGAGTTCAACGCCCACATCGTCGGCAGGATCCAGCTGGTTCACGAGTTCCGCTGAACCGCGGGGTCCGGCGGGCAGACCCCTCCGGGGCCGGCCGGGGTGACCGGGTACGGCCGACGGCGGCGGCGGCCCGGGTGCGGCGGGCGCTACGCCTCCGGGCCGCCGGAGGTGCCGTCGCCGGAGGCGCCTCCGGCGCTGTCCGCGCCGCCGCCCCCGCCCAGGTCCAGCTCGTCCACCCGTGTCTCGTCCAGCACCGGCGGGGCCGGGTGGGGCGGCTTGGGCATCACGGCGGCCTCCGAGTGGGCGCCGCAGCCGTAGGCCAGGGAGACCACCCGGCCGTCCGCCGGGGAGAACTCGTTGGCGCACACCCCGAACGCCTGCTTCAGCGAGCCGGCCATCGGCACGAGGAAACCGCAGCTCATGCAGGAGGCGGGGGCCGCCTGGGCCATCGGGGTCCCGGGGCCGTACGCCTCCTCCCAGCGGTCGGCGGCGGTGCGCAGGCCGTGGCGCGACAGGACCCGGGGGCGGCCCATGCCGATCTCCTCGGCGACCGCGGCGATGCTGCCGCGCGCCGGGACGCCGGGGAACTCGCCGGGCTCGTTGGTGGAGAGGTCGGCGTCCTCGGCCGCCGCCAGGCCCGCGTCGCCCTCCCAGGCCTCCTCGGCGAGGACGGAGTTCGGCGGCGGGATGTCCTCACCGGAGTACCCGGGCTCCAGCCGCGGGTCGTCCGACTCGGTGGGCAGCAGGTCGCCGGGGCCGAGGTCGCCGGGGCGCAGCCGTTCGCTCCAGGGCACCCATTCGGGTGCCAGCAGCGCGTCGGGGCCGGGCAGCAGGGCGGTCTCGTCCAGCGTCACCGACCTCGCCCGCGAGGCGCGGGCGACCGTGACGGCCCAGCGCCAGCCCCGGTAGCCGATCTCCTGGCACTCGAAGAAGTGCGTGACGACGCGATCCCCCTCGGCGACGACACCCAGATGGTCGCCGATCTTGCCGGGGAAGGCGGCGTCCTCGGCCGCCTCCCGTGCCAGGTCGAGCGCCTCGGCGCACAGACGGTCGGGGGTACGGCCTCGCATCGCAGCACTCACGGAAATCGATTCTCTCCTACGCCGTCTCGCGCGCGCGCCTCCTCGTATGCCCAGGTCGAGCGGGTGCGGACGGAGCGGACCGGAGGGCCGCTGCGACGTCCGGACCGATGCGGTTCCGCCGGGCACAGCGCACTGTCCCTCCACGCTACCCCACCCGGGTCCGGCCCCAACCGTCGCACCTTCAACCAGTCGGCGTCGGGTCGCCGGGCTCCGGGTGGGGCACACTGACGGTGTGGCAGCGTTCAGGACGTCCCGGCACGACGAGGGACGGTTTCGTCGGACGGCGCGGGCGATCGCCCGCGCCGTCCGCACGCCTCCCCTGGCGCTCGCCCGGCGGATCCGCCGGGCCACCCACGCGCAGGGCGCGGGGGAGTCCGGGCTGGGCAAGCTCATCGAGCTGCACGCGGTGAACTCCGCGGGCGACATGATGATCACCGTCGCCCTGGCCTCCACGATCTTCTTCTCCGTCCCCACCGGCGAGGCGCGCGGGCGTGTCGCCCTCTACCTCGCCGTCACCCTGGCTCCCTTCGCGCTGCTGGCGCCGATCATCGGGCCGCTGCTGGACCGCATCCCGCACGGCCGGCGCGCCGCGATGGCCGGGGCGATGCTGGGGCGCGCGCTGCTGGCGCTGAGCATGGCGGGGGCAGTGGCCACCGGCTCCCTGGAGCTGTATCCGGCGGCGCTGGGAGTGCTGGTCGCCTCCAAGGCGTACGGGGTGGTCAGATCGGCGGTGGTGCCCAGGCTGCTGCCGCAGCGGATCTCGCTGGTCAAGGCGAACTCGCGGGTGACGCTCGCCGGTCTGCTGGCCACCGGCGCGGCGGCGCCGATCGGGGCCGGGCTGCACCAGCTCGGGCCGTCCTGGCCGCTGTACGGGGCCTTCACCGTCTTCGTCATCGGGACGTTCCTGGCCTTCTCCCTTCCGCACCGGGTGGACTCCGCCAAGGGCGAGCGGAAGGCGCTGCTGACCGAGTACGAGGCGGCGCACAGCGGCGGGGACGCCGGTGTCCCGGACGGCCCCGACGTCCCGGAGGGCGGGACGGACAGCGGGGCCGGGAGCGCCTCCGGGAAAGGCGCGGGCGGCACGGGCGGCAGGGGCAACGGCAAGGCCCGGCGGCCGGGGCTGCGGACGGTCGGCGCCCCCGTCCTCAACGCGCTGATCGCCAACTCCACGCTGCGCGCCCTGTCCGGCTTCCTCACCTTCTTCCTCGCCTTCATGCTGCGCGAGCACCCGCTGAGCGGGCTGGATCCCATGGTCTCGCTCGGCGTCATCGCCGTCGCCGCGGGCGGCGGCAACGCGCTGGGCACGGCGCTGGGCGCCTGGCTGCGGGACCGCGGGCCGGAGGCGATCATCGCCGGGGTGCTGGCGCTGGCGCTGACCGCGACGGTGGTGGCGGCGGTGCTGTACGGCACGGTCACCGTGCCCGTCGTGGCGGCCACCGCCGGGCTGGCGCAGGCGCTGGGCAAGCTCTCCCTGGACGCGCTGATCCAGCGGGACGTGCCGGAGGTGGTGCGCACCTCGGCCTTCGCCCGCTCCGAGACGCTGATGCAGATGTCGTGGGTGGTCGGCGGCGCCGTCGGGATCGTGCTGCCGCTGATCGGCTCGGTCGGCATGGGGGTGGCCGGGGTGATCGTCGCCACGGGCGCCCTGGCGACCGTTCGGCCGCTGCTGTCCGCCGCCCGGCACGGCACGCCCCACCCGCGCACCGCCTGAGGTCAACCGCCGGGTAGCCTGCCTGCTATGACCCACACGATCTCCCGGGGCCGGGGCGGCCGGACCCTCCGCACTGCCGTAGCCATCGGTGCGGCCACCTTCGGGCTCGTCGCCCTCTCCGCCTGCGGGGAGAAGCCGACCCCGCGGGCGACCGTGACCGTCGGCTCCTCCAGCGTGTCCACGGAAGCGACCTGCTACGAGGACGGCAAGGCGATCGGCCAGGACCGGGTGGAGAGCTGCGTCGGCGACGAGACGGACACCTCCATCGCGGTCGGCCAGGGCGACATGCTGCGCATCGGCGTGGACCCCGAGATCGCCGAGACCGGCTGGGTGGTGTTCCTCGGTGACCAGCCCGTCGTGCAGGACCCGATCGGCAAGACCTACCGCAGCTTCTCCAGCGACGGCCTGTTCGCCCAGGGCGGGGGCGGCGGGGCCGAGCAGGCGGATTCGGTGCAGCTGACCATCGCGGAGAGCGACGGCGAGAAGTTCTACGGCACGTGGACCTTCGAGCTCGAGCGCGAGACCGACTGACCTCCTGAGTCCCCGTCCGGATCCCCGTGCGCACCCTGGTCGTCACCGCCGTTCCCGCCGAGCGCGACGCGGTGGCGGCCGTGTGCGCGGCGGCCGGCATCGCCGTGCTCGCCGCGGGCGTCGGCCCGGCCGCCGCGGCGGCGGGTACGGCGCTGGCGCTGGCCCGGGCGGAACGCGGGAGGCGGGGGTCACGGGAGGCGCAGGAGGCACGGGAGGCGCCGTACGGGCTGGTGGTCTCGGCGGGGATCGGCGGCGGCTTCGCCCCGCTGGCCCCGGTCGGCACCCCGGTCGTCGCCTCCGAGATCGTCGCCGCGGACCTGGGCGCCGAGACGCCCGGAGGGCCCGAGCCCTTCACCTCGGTGGCCGAGCTGGGCTTCGGCACCGCCGTGCACCGGCCGCCGCCGGAGCTGGCGCGGGCCGTGGCGGAGGCGGCCGGCGCGGCGTACGGCCCGGTGCTGACCGTCTCCACCGCCACCGGCACCGCCGGACGCGCCGCGCTGCTGGCACGGCGCCATCCGGGTGCGGTGGCCGAGGCGATGGAGGGCTTCGGGGTGGCCCAGGCGGCGGCGCTGTGCGGGGCGGCCGTGCTGGAGGTCCGGGCGGTGTCCAATCCGGTGGGGCCGCGCGACCGCGCCGCCTGGCGGATCCCGGCGGCGCTGGAGGCGCTGGCGGAGGCGTTCGGCAGAATCGTTCCCGTACTCGACGGCTGGAGTGAGCGTGTCCCAGGAGCGGTCTGAACAGCGGCCCGGGCAGGAGTCCGGGCGGGCGGCGGGCGCGGACCGGCCGCTGCGCGCCGCGTACTCCCCCTGCCCGAACGACACCTTCGTCTTCCACGCCTGGGCGCACGGCCTGGTGCCGGACGCGCCGCCGCTGGACGTGACGTTCGCGGACATCGACATCACCAACGGCCTGGCCGAGCGCGGCGAGCTGGACCTGCTGAAGGTCTCCTACGCCGTCCTGCCCTGGGTGCTGGACGAGTACGCGCTGCTGCCCTGCGGGGGCGCGCTCGGGCGCGGCTGCGGGCCGCTGGTGCTCGCCCGGGAGCCGGGGACGGACGGCGCCGCCCTGCGCGGGGCGACGGTCGCGGTGCCGGGCGAGCGCTCGACGGCGTACCTGCTGTTCCGGCTCTGGGCGGCCGAGAAGGTGCCCGGCGGGGTCGGGCGGATCACCGTGCTGCCGTTCCACGAGATCATGCCCGCGGTGCGCGACGGGAAGGTGGACGCCGGGCTGGTCATCCACGAGGCGCGCTTCACCTACCCGGACTACGGGCTGCACCGCCTGGCCGACCTGGGCGAGCACTGGGAGGGCGCCACCGGGCTGCCGATCCCGCTGGGCGCGGTCATCGCCCGGCGCTCGCTGGGCGCGCCGGTGCTGCGCGCGCTCGCCGCGGCGGCGCGCGCCTCGGTGCGGGCGGCCTGGGCCGATCCGGCCGCCTCCCGGGAGTACGTGATGGCGCACGCCCAGGAGATGGACCCGGCGGTCGCCGAGCGGCACATCGGGCTGTATGTGAACGAGTTCACCGCCGACCTCGGCGCGGACGGCTACGCCGCGGTGCGCGGGCTGCTGGGACGCGCCGCGGCCGAGGGGCTCGTACCGCCCCTCGGCCGCGAAGCGCTGGATCCCGGGTGACCGCCGTCAGACGTCGAGCTGGTCGGCCACGACGCGGAGCATTCCGGCGATCTTGTGCCCGTGCTGGCGGTCGGGGTAGCGGCCCCGCTCCAGCTGCTGGGCGACGCCGTCGAGCAGCGTGGTGAGGTCCTGCACGATCGACGCCAGCTCGTCCGGCTTGCGCCGCTGGGCCGCCGCCACCGAGGGGGCCGGATCCAGCAGCGTCAGGGAGAGCGCCTGGTCACCGCGCTGGCCCGCCACGACGCCGAACTCGACGCGCTGCCCGGGGCGGAGTGTGGCGACCCCGTCCGGGAGCACCGACGAATGCACGAAGACGTCACCGCCGTCGTCGCGGGAGAGGAAGCCGAAACCCTTCTCACTGTTGAACCACTTGACCTTGCCGGTAGGCACGTCTGTCCTCGTCCTCGTACTCGCCGGGTGGTCCGGCTACGACTTCTCGAAAAAACACGGCTGCGAATAACAGTTCAGCGGGCCGAATGACCCGCCGACAACAAGATTAGTGATCTGTGACGGGGTGACAAGGCGGCCTCGGAGGGCTCCCCCGCCGTGTCACACTCCGTCTGCCACGGAACTACCCTGTCCTGGTGACCAGTGAAACGTCCCACCCGGGAGATCTGCTCGTCCGCGTCGGCGCCGTCGTCTTCCTCGTCGGCGCGGTGGCGACGATCGCGACCGTCATGCCCCTCCTCCTCGGCTCCGACCCGCTGCCCACGGCCGCGTACCTCGTCAGCATGCTGATGGGCGTCGGCTTCGCCGTCGCCGGGGCCGGGGTGCTGCGCTCGATCGCGGCACAGCGCCGCCAGGCCCGCTCGGCGGGCGAGGGGTAACCGGCCGGAGCCCGCGGGCCGGGTCCGTACCGGAGCACGCGGCCCGGTACGGGCTCAGCCCTCCGCCGCGCTTCCGGCCGCGTACGAGGCCAGCCAGGCGGGGAACTCCGTCAGATCGCCCAGCACCACGTCCGCCCCCGCCGCCCGCAGCTCCGCCGCGCCGCACGGCCCCGTCGGCACGGCCACCGACAGCGCCCCGGCCGCCCGCGCCCCGCGCACATCGCCCAGATGGTCGCCGACGTAGACCTCGGCTCCGTACTCCACCAGCGCCTTCGCCTTGCCCTCCGCCCACTGCCGGCCGACCACGGCGTCCGGCGCGATGCCCAGGTGCTCCAGATGGAGCCTGGCGCTGGGCCCGTGCTTGGCGGTGACCACCACCGCCCGGCCGCCCGTCCGCCGAACCGCGTCCACCGCCTCGCGGGCACCGGGCAGGGCACGGGTGGGCTCGATGGCGTGGTGCGCGTACAGCTCGCGGTAGCGCGCGGCGACCGAGTCGAGCGCCCCCGGCGGGAACCAGTGCGCCAACTCGGTCTCCAGCGGCGGCCCGAGACGGCTGACGGCGAGATCGGCGTCGATGTACGCGCCGGTCTCGGCGGCGAGGGCCAGGTAGGTCGCCCTGATCCCGGGGCGGGAGTCGATCAGCGTCATGTCCAGGTCGAAGCCGACCGTCACCGCGCGAGAGGTCATGCCCCTCATTGTGCCGTCCTGCGAGCGCGGCCCCGTGACTTTATAGTTAGGTCCGCCTAACCGAACTTAGGTTAACCTTACCGGGGGCCGGCCCCGCCGCGGTCCGGTCGGCCCCTTCCGTACGCGCGAGGTACCTGAGGTCCACATGCCAGTCGCTCCACCGCTCGCCGAGCGCGCCGACCCCGCGCGCCCGGACCGGCCGGCGGACCGTCCGCGCCGCGCACGGACGGTCCGCCGGCTGGCCTGGGTGTCGGCCGCGGTGGCCGCCGTCGCGGTGGCCGCCGTGCTGAGCCTGGCGGTCGGCAGCCGCACCCTGGCCCCCTCGACGGTGTACGAGGCGCTGCTCCAGGGCGGCGACGGACCGGCCGCCCAGGTGGTGCGGACCATGCGCGCGCCGCGCACCGTGCTGGCGCTGCTGGTCGGCGCCGCGCTGGGGATGGCCGGCTGTGTGATGCAGGGCCTGACCCGCAACCCGATCGCCGAGCCCGGCATCCTCGGCGTCAGCCAGGGCGCCGCGCTGGGCGTGGTGCTGGCCATCGCCTACGCCGGGGTGCACACGCTCAGCGGCTACGTCTGGTTCGCCTTCGCCGGCGCGGGCGCCGCGGGGGTGGCCGTCTACCTGGTCGCGGCCCGCGGCCGGGACGGGGCGACCCCGGTGAAGCTGGCGCTGGCCGGGGCCGCCGTCAACGCCCTGCTGTACTCGGTGGTCGCCGGAGTGCTCACCACCCGGGCCGCCGCCCTGGACGAGTTCCGCTTCTGGCAGGTCGGCTCGGTCGCCGGACGCGGCACCGAGGTGCTCGGCCAGGTCTGGCCGTTCCTGGTGGTGGGCACGGTGCTGGTGCTGGCCGTCGCCCGCGGTCTGGACGCCCTCGCGCTGGGCGAGGACATGGCCCGCGGGCTGGGCCAGAACGTGGCGGCGGTACGGATCACCGGCGGCCTGGGCGCCACCGTCCTCACCGGGGCCGGGGTCGCCGCCGCCGGGCCCATCGCCTTCGTCGGCCTGGCCGTACCGCACCTCGCCCGCGCCCTGGTGGGCACCGACCACCGCTGGCTGCTGCCCCTGTCGGCGCTGCTGGGCCCGGTGGTGCTGCTGGTCGCGGACGTGATCGGCCGGATCGTGGTGCCGCCGGGCGAGGTCCCGGCCGGGGTGATGACGGCGCTGATCGGCGCGCCGTTCCTGATCTTCCTGGTGCGCCGGAAGACGGTGGGCTCATGACCGGCACCCTGCTCACCCGGGAGCGGAACGGACGGAACCGGCGGAACGGTCCGGCCGGCCGGGCCGTACGCCCCACCGGGTACGTCCTGGCCCGCCGGGGACGCGCCTCGTTCCTCGTCCACCGCCGCACCCTGGCCGTCACCGCGGCCCTCGCCGCGGCCCTCGCCGCGGCGGCCGTCGCCGCGCTCTCCCTCGGGGAGACCGCCACGGCGCCCGCCGAGGTGGTGAAGGTGCTGCTCGGGCAGCCGTCGCCGGAGGAGCTGGTGGTGGGGACGCTGCGGCTGCCCCGGATGGTCGTCGGGCTGCTGGTCGGCGCCGCGCTGGCGGTGGCGGGCGGGCTCATCCAGACCGTCGCCCGCAACCCGCTGGCCAGCCCGGAGATCATCGGCGTCACCCAGGGCGCCGCCGCCGTCACCGTCGCCGCGATGACCTTCGGCCTCACCTCGCACGACACCCTCCCCTACCTCTCCGTGGCCGGCGGCACGGCCGCCGCCGCGCTCGTCTACCTCTTCGCCTGGCGGCGCGGCATCCAGGCGGCCCGCTTCGTCCTCATCGGCCTCGGCTTCGCCATCGCGCTGCGCTCCCTCACCCAGCTGTTCATGACCAAGGGCGACTTCCTCGTCGCCCAGCAGGCCCAGATATGGATGACCGGCTCCCTCAACGGCCGCGGCTGGGAGCAGGCCGAACCGCTGGGCTGGGCGCTGCTGGTCATGCTGCCCGCCGTCGTGTGGTGCGCCCGCGCCCAGCGCGACGTGGCGCTGGACGACGACACCGCCACCGCCCTGGGGGTGCGGCTGGGCCGCGCCCGGCTGGGGCTGACCGTCACCGGGGTGGTGCTCGCCTCGGTGGCCACCGGTGCCGCCGGGCCGGTGGACTTCGTGGCGCTGCTCTCCCCGCAGATCGCCCGCCGGATGACCCGCACCGCGCACATCCCGCTGGTCGCCACCGCGCTGACCGGCGCGTTCATCGTCACCCTCGGCGATCTGCTGGCCCGCCGGATGTTCGCCCCCGTGGAGCTGCCCGTCGGGGTGCTGACCGCCGCGATCGGGGCGCCCTACCTCATCTGGCTGATCATCCGTAGCCGCACCGGAGGAAAGGCATGACGACCACCGCCGGAACCGGCAGCCCGAACGGCTCCGCCGGACCCGACAGCCCCGACGGCACCACCGGCCCCGCGAGCCGGCTGGCGGCCCGCGGGCTGACCCTCGCCTACGAGGACCGCACCGTCGTCGAGGACCTCGACCTCGACATCCCCGACGGGCGGGTCACCGTCATCGTCGGCCCCAACGCGTGCGGCAAGTCCACCACCCTGCGGGCGCTGGGCAGGCTGCTCAGACCGCGCCGCGGCACGGTGCTGCTGGACGGGCGGGAGCTGGCCGAGGTCCCCACCCGGCAGATCGCCCGGTCCCTGGGGCTGCTGCCGCAGGCCCCGGTGGCGCCCGAGGCGATCACCGTCGCCGACCTGGTGGCCCGGGGCCGCCAGCCGCACCAGCGCTGGTGGCAGCAGTGGTCCGAGAGCGACGAACTGGCCGTCACCGAGGCCATGGCCCGCACCAAGGTGACCGAGCTGTCCGCCCGTCCCGTGGACGAGCTCTCCGGCGGGCAGCGGCAGCGGGTGTGGATCGCGATGGCGCTCGCCCAGGACACCGACCTGCTGCTGCTCGACGAGCCGACCACGTACCTGGACATCGCGCACCAGGTGGAGGTGCTCGACCTGGTGCGGCGACTCAACCGGGAGCGGGGCCGCACGGTCGTGATGGTCCTGCACGACCTCAACCAGGCCGCCCGCTACGCCGACCACCTGGTCGCCATGCGCGAGGGCCGGATCACCGCCCAGGGGCCGCCCGGCGAGGTCGTCACCGCCGGGCTGGTCCGCGAGGTCTTCGGCCTCGACTCCGTAGTCGTTCCCGATCCGGTGACGGGCAGCCCGCTCGTCGTCCCGGGAGCCCCGTGGCACTCCTCCCCCACGGACGCCACTCCCGTCCCCGTCAGCACGCGAAAGGCAACGTCATGACCATCGCTCGCCGCCGTACGCTCGCCACCACCGCCGTGGTGCTGGCCGCCGCACTCGGGCTCTCCGCCTGCGGCGGCTCCGACTCCGGCTCGGACTCCGACAAGGGCTCCGGAGACTCCGGGAAGACGGACACCCGGGTGGTGAAGACGGCCAACGGCGACGTCGAGGTGCCCGTGAACCCCGAACGGGTGGTCGTGCTCGACACCGCCGAGCTGGACTCCGCCATCACCCTCGGCGTCAAGCCGGTCGGCTCCACCCGCTCCGACGTGGCCTCCGGCTTCCTGAAGTACCTGCCGGAGGACAAGGTCGCCGGCATCGAGAACGTCGGCAACATCATGGCGCCCAACCTGGAGAAGATCGCCGCGCTCAAGCCCGACCTGATCCTGGGCAGCAACGTCCGCGACAAGGACCGCTACGACGAGCTGTCCGAGATCGCCCCGACGGTCTTCACCGAGACCACCGGCGCGCCCTGGAAGGAGAACTTCCTGGTCCACGCCGACGCCCTGAACAAGAAGGCCGAGGCGGAGAAGGTCGTCACGGCGTACGCGGAGCACACCTCCGAGGTCAACCAGGCCCTCGGCGGCCCCGAGGCGGCCAAGGACCTGACGGTGAGCGTGATCCGCTTCGTGGAGGGCGCGGACACCCGTATCTACGGCAAGGAGAACTACATCGGCACCCTCCTCGCCGACATCGGCGTGAGCCGCCCGGCCATCGCCGACAAGGCTCCCGACGGCTTCTCGCTCGACGTCAGCCCGGAGAAGGTCGACCAGGGCGACGCGGACGTCGTCTTCTACACCTCCTACGGCGACCCGGCGAAGTCCGGCGAGGAGAAGGCCGTCGGCGGCGCGCTGTGGAAGAGCATGGAGGCCGTGAAGAACGGCCGGGCCTACCGGGTGGACGACGAGACCTGGATCCAGGGCATCGGCTACACGGCGGCCGAGCAGATCCTGGACGAGATGCAGAAGCTGATCACCGCCCAGAGCTGACGCGGCCGGTCCGGCCGCGGGCCGGGCACGGCACGACACACGGGGAGCCCCCGCCGACGGCGGGGGCTCCCCGCGCTCTCCGGGCCCCGGCCGGACGGCCGCCGGACCCGTGCGGGCGGCCCGGCCGTCGCCCGGGCCCGGATTCCGCCCTCCCCCGCGCAGGGGCGCATACGGCACGGCGCCCGGCCCCGGGGCGGGGGGCCGGCCCTCCCGGGCGGACCGGAGGCCCCCCGCCCGGGACGAGGCACGGCACCGCGACACCGAGCAGCCACAGGACCGCCACGCGGTCCGGCCCACCGGACCCCGCGCCCGGACTCCGGAGGCGGCGACGGGCCCGCCCGGGCAGGCCGGAACCGGCCGGAAGTCCCGGGCCACGAGCCCCGGAGGGCGGCACCCGCCCGAAGCGGACGCGGCGCCGCGGGCCCCGGCGCCGCACGGCCGAACGGCCGGGAACCCGCCGCGCGTTCCGGTACGCGTAGCCGCCCGGCGCCGGGGAAGACGGACCGGTGCCGGGGAGACGGTCCCTCCCCGCGCGGGTCCGGCCGTCCGCCGTCCACGGCCCGGCGGACGGCCGGACCCGGCAGCCCGGCACGTACCGGAACAGGCCGGGCCAAGTTCGCCGTTCCCGGTACACGGCCTCCCGAAAAGCCGCTATCCTCGCGGTCCGCCTGAGGGCCAAGGGGGGGTTATGTCAGGCGTTTCGCAGAATCTTCCGCCCGGCTGCCGGGGGAACCACCAGGGCATGTCGACCGATGCCGGGATCGGCGTCCAGCAACTGCTGGAGACGCTGGTGCAGGACTTCCGGGCCGGTGATCCGCCCATGCCCGTCATCGTGCTCCACTCCGAGGACGGCGAGCACGACGACCAGGTGACCCGGATCGTCGACGAACTGCAGGGCGGGCAGAAGCACCACCGCACCCGCTACGCGGCGGTTCCCTTGGAGCAGTCCCCGGACGACCACCCTCCGGAGGACCCCGCGGAGCAGGCCGCACGTCTGCTGTACAGCCTGGGGAGGCCGGGCAAGTGGGGGGACGGATCGGCCGGCTACCGCCCGTACGCCTTCCCCCGGCTGAACCTGGTACGCGCCATCCAGGAGGCCACCGACGACCCCGAGATGACGGAGCACTGGCCGACCGCGCCCGCCGGCACCCCGAGGGGGGAGACACAGCGGGAGGCGGCCCAGGCCCAGTTGCTGCGCATCCTGGCCCGGCAGCGCTGGCGCCCCAGGAAACCCCCGGCGTGGCGCACCCGGCTGCTGTTCGCCGATGTCCAGCAGTTCCTCCCCATGGGGCTGCTGGCCGCGCTGACCGCCCTGCTCACCCGTCCGGAGTGGTACGTCGCCGTGGTGGCCGGCCTCGGGCTGATGGCGCTGCTGACCGGCCTCAACCACGTACCCGGGCGGGCTCCGCTCTTCCTGTGGCTGCGCCGGGAGAGCAAGTGGTTCCTGACCACCACCTTCCTCCAGATCGCCGCGCGCCGGCAGCCGGCCAGCGTGCGGCTGCTGCGCCCGGTGCGCTCCTGGCGGGCCATCGCGACCCGCGCCTACGACGTGGCGGAGGCGCTGCGGGAGGGCGGCTCGTTTCAGTTGCAACTGTGCGTGCTGGCCCTGTTCGAGGATCTGCGCGACAACCACCGCCGGGTCAGCTGGGACCTGCGGGGGCTCAAGCGGACACGCCCGCCCATGCTGTTCCTGAGCCGGATCAGCGAGGAGAACGGCGGGGTGGAGCTGATCAGGGCGGTCAGCGACGTCCGCAGCAGGCGCAGCGAACTGGATCCGCTGCTGATCGTGGCGGACGTGTCCGCGGCCGACGCGGCGCTGCTGGAGCGCGGCATGGTGGGCGAGCCGGCGGACGCGCCGTCCGCTCCGCGGCAGCTCCAGCAGCGGCTGCGGTACTGGTACGACGCGTGGGCGGGGAACCTGCGGGCGGGCCAGTCGCCGAGCCTGGTCCGCGCGCTGCCCTGGGTGCTGCGGATCCCGCTGCCCGCCGACCAGTTGGCGGAGCTGCCCGAACGCGAGTGGCGGTGCGCCAGGGCACGGTCCCGGCCGTCCGCCGCCCGGGTGCTGTGGTCCCTGCACTCGCTGGGCATCGTGTCGGTCCTGGTCCTCACCATGGGCGTGTCGCGGGCGATCGAGCTGCACGAGAACCACTGCTCGGCCGGGTTGCTGACCGCGAACCGCCACACCCAGCTGCGCTCCGGGGAGTGCGTCGGCATCGCCACCGGGGACGTCCGGTTCGGCAAGGAGACGGACGAGCCCACCTCCACCGTCCCCTGGACCATCGGCGAACTGGAGGAGCACATCGCCGAGGCGAACAGGACGGCGATGTCGGGCGACTACGTCACGGTGGTGTACGCGGGGCCGCTGAGCTCCGGCAAGGACGAGAAGCTCTCACCGGTCAAGGGCGCCCAGGAACTCGCGGGTGTCCACCTCGCCCAGCGGGTCATCAACGAGAAGGGCACCAACAACGGCGTGAAGCTGCGCGTCCTGGTCGCCAACGGCGGTGCGGACCTGAAGAAGCAGCAGCACATGGCCAAGGCCGTCGTCGAGTACGCCGAACAGGACACGTCCCTGGTCGGGGTCGTCGGACTCGGACGCAACCTGAAGGACAGCGACGACACCGTCAGGCTGCTGTACGACGCGGACCTGCCCGTCGTGTCCGGCACCAACTCCTCCACCCGTCTGGCCGAGGAGTTCACCAACTGGTTCAGCCTCGCCGCCACCGACAAGTGGCAGACCGACCAGCTCGGCCTGATCGTCGATCAACTGATCGACTCGGAGAAGGGTCCCGCACACGCCCTCGTACTGGCCCGCGACACCGAGAAAACCGGCGACGCGTACACCGAGGAGCAGGCAAAACACGGGCGGGAAATGCTTTCCCGCAAACTAGGCGAAGACGTCGAGGACATTCCCAGAATGCACTACAAGGTCGACGACGGGGGGCCGGACCTGCATACGCACGCCGAGGAGATCTGCCGGGGCGACACCAGGTACTCCGTGATCTACTTCGCCGGCCGCGTGGAGGACCTCGAGTCGCTGGTCCACCAGCTCGACGTGAAGAAGTGCAAGCACGAGATGGCGATCCTCACGGGTGACGACCTGTCGAAGATGAACCGGGTCGGGCTCCCTTCGAACATCACGCTGTACCACGCGGCGCTGGCCGAACTGGAGAGAGCAGCCAAAGGCACCTCCTTCTACGACGCCGCCCTGGAGTACTTCGGCGAACTCTCCTATTTCAGAGACAGGCCGCAGGAGGAGAGACAGAAGAACGCGCGGCCCGACAGCGAGGTCTTCGCCAACGGGCAGTTCGCCCTGGCGCACGACGCCACCCGGGCCCTGTACTCGGCCGCCACCGGCGACGACGAACCGAGCAACAGCCGCGCAGCGACCTGGGTGAACCTCAGGAAGGTCGACCTCGGGGCCATGGCCACCGGAACCATCGACTTCACCGAGGCTCCGCTGGGGGAGAACCGCGAAGGGCAGAGCATCGTGCTCAAGAAGGTCACACGCGCGAGCCAGCAGGGCGGCTTCAGAACCACCGTCCTGTGCAGTCTGAAAGCGGGTGAGCGGGAGAACGAGAACGACGAGGACAGCGAACTCAGGAAGCTCACCGCGAAGGACTGCTCCATCGACCGCGAGTGATCCCCACCGGGCCCCCGCCTCCCGGCGGGGGCCCGGAACACCGCCGGGAGCGGGACCGCCGGGCCGGGGCCGTCAGCCCCTCCGCCGCCCCGAGCGCCACAGCAGGAACAGCGCGCTGGCCACCGCCGCCGTGCGCAGCGCGCCCGGCCAGGCGTCGCCGACCGCCGCGCCCAGCGCGTCCTGGGCGAGCGGCTCGCCCCAGCGCCCCTCCGTACGGCCCCACAGCCACACCAGTACGGCGCCCGCGACGGTGCCGGGCACGCCCAGCACCGCGATCCGGACCTCCCGGCGGCCGAGGCGGGGCGACAGATAGGCCACCACCCAGCCCATGAGCAGCGGGATCAGCGAGCCCAGCACCGCGCCCGCCACCAGCAGGGCGGCGGCCAGCAGTTCCACGACACCCACCCGGGGCAGGCCGAGCCCGCGCGCCCGGCCGCCGGTACCGGCGGCGGCGCCGCCCGGGGCCCCGGCGCCGCCCGCCGTCCGCGGCGCGCGGTCCCGCCACAGCCGGGCGACCAGCCGCTGGGCGGCGGGCCCGGTGGGGGCGGGCGGGGGAACGGGCGGGGGCCCGGCGATCCCGGCGGTCGTTCCCGCGGGGCCCGCCGCGCCGGGAGCCGCGGCGCCGGCGCCGTCCTTCTCCCGCTCCTTCCGCTCCTCCTCGGGGTCCGGCGGCGGCTTGAGCATCTCCGGCAGTTCGATGCCGCCGTCGAAGCCCTCCACCCGCACCCGGCCGCCCGCGGCGTACCGGGCCGTGGGGCCCCCGGACAGCGGGTCGGGGCCGCCGTCCGCCGCGCCCGCCGCGCCGCCCCCGGCGGGCGGCGGTACGGCGCCGGGCGGCGGAGCCGGCGGGTCCGGCGGGGTCCGCTCGGGCGGGGCGGGCTTCGGCGCGGCCCCGGCCTGCCCGGTCCACCAGGCCGCCCCGCCCCGGTGCGCCGCCCGGGGCGGCGGCTCGTCCGGGAGTCCCGGCTCGTCCCGGGGCGGCGGCTCCGCCGCCCGGCGCCGTACCGTCCGCCCGGCTCCCCGGGGCGGCGGTACGGACGCCCCCGCCCCGGCGATCACGTCCTCCGGCCTGCCGATCCGGTCCAGGATCCGGCGCACCCCGGCCACGGTGTGCGCGCCGCCCGCCTCGGTCCGGCGCCGTTCGATGTCGGCCCGCACCCGGTTCACCAGGCGGGCCCGTTCGGCGGCCGTCATGCTCGTGCCGTGCGCCAGATCCCCGATCCGGCTCAGATAGTCGAATACGAGCTGCTCGCTCTCGATCCCCACCGAACACCCCAGCGGCCGCTAGCCCTTGGCTCCCGTACGCCCACGACCGTACCGCGCGCCGCACGGTACGGGGCCGCCCGGCGCGGGAGGCCGGTAACGTAACAAAGATGACGACCGAGCCCGAAGCGAGCCGCCGGGCGGCACCCCGCACGCTCGCCGACGAGCTGCGCGCCCGTCCCGACGAGGCGCTCGCCGAGCTGCTGCGCGCCCGTCCGGACCTGCTCTCCCCCGTCCCCGGCGACCTCACCCAGCTCGCCACCCGCGCGGGCACCCGCGCCTCCGTGGTGCGGGCGCTGGAGCGGCTGGACCGCTTCGCCCTGCAGACCGCCGAGGCCCTGGCCGTCGCCCCCGGCCCCTGCCCGTACGGGACGCTGGCCGCGCTGCTGGACGGCGGCGGGGACGAGCTGCCGCGCGCGCTGGGCCTGCTGCGCACCCGTGCCCTGGTGTGGGGCGGCGACGACCGGCTGCGGCTGGTGCGCACCGCCCGCGAGCTGCTCACCCCCACCGCCGAGCGGCCCTCCCCCACCGGTCTGGGCCCCTCGCTGGCCGAGGCGGCCGCGGGCATGTCGCCCGGCCGCCTCCAGGAGATCCTCACCGCCGCCGGACTGCCCACCACCCACGACCCGGTGAGCGCGCTGGCCGCCCTGACCGCCCTGTTCACCGACCGGGAGCGGATGGCCGCGCTGCTGGCCGGGGCGCCCGGGGAGGCACGGGCGATGCTCGCCAGGCTGACCTGGGGGCCGCCCTACGGCGAGGTGTCCGGGCAGCCCTCGCCCCCGGCCCGGTGGCTGCTGGACCGCGGGCTGCTGCTGCCCGCCGCGCCGCGGACGGTCGTACTGCCCCGCGAGGTCGCCCTGCACCTGCGCGACGGCCGCGCGCACCGTCGGCTGGAGCCGCTGCCGCCCGCCCTGGAGCCGGGCCGTACCCATCCGCGGGCCTCGGTGGACGCCGCGGCGGCGGGCCAGGCGCTGGCCGCGCTCACCGTCGTCGAGGAGCTGCTGACGCTGTGGGGGACGAGGGCCGGGGCACCGCCCGTGCTGCGCGCGGGCGGCCTGGGCGTACGGGACCTCAAGCGCACCGCCGTCACCCTGGACCTGCCCGAGCCGGTCACCGCCTTCTGGATCGAACTGTCCTACGCCGCCGGACTGCTGGCCGCCGACGGCGAGCCCGACGAGCGGTACGCGCCCACCCCCGCCGCCGACGCGTGGCTGGAGCTGCCGCCCGAGCGGCGCTGGACGAGGCTGGCGGGCGCCTGGCTGGCGGGCACCCGGCCGGCCGGACTGGTCGGCGAGCGCGACGCCAGGGGGCGTCCGCTGAACGCGCTCGGCCCCGGGCTGGACCGGAGCCCCGCCCCCGGGCTGCGCCGCCGGGTCCTGGAACTGCTGGCCGAGTGCGCGCCGGCCCCCGGGACCGGCGGGAGCGGTGGGACGGCCGAGGTCACCGCTCCCGCGCCCGACGCGGTCGCGGCCCGGGTGGACTGGGAGTGCCCGCTGCGCGGCGGCAGGGAGCTGCGCGGCCGGATCGTGCGGTGGACGCTGTCGGAGGCGGAGCTGCTGGGCGTCACCGGACGCGGCGCCCTGGCCTCGTACGCGCACCCGCTGCTGGACGGCGCGGACGGCACCCGCGCCGCGGCCACCCCGCCGGAGGCGGACGCGGCGGAAGGAGCACCGGACGAGGCCGCCGCCCGGCTGGCGCCCCTGCTGCCCGAGCCGCTGGACCACGTCCTGCTCCAGGCCGACCTGACGGCCGTGGCGCCCGGCCCGCTCGAACGCCCCCTGGCCGGGACGCTGAACGTGCTCGCCGACGTGGAGTCCAAGGGCGGCGCGACGGTCTACCGCTTCACCCCCCAGTCGGTGCGCCGTGCCCTGGACGCGGGCCGGAGCGCCGCCGAGCTGCACTCCTTCCTGGCCGCCCACTCCCGCACCCCCGTCCCGCAGCCGCTGGCCTACCTGATCGACGACGTGGCGCGGCGGCACGGGCGGCTGCGGGTGGGCGCGGCCGGTTCGTACGTGCGCTGCGACGACGACGCCCTGCTGGCGGAGCTCGCCGCCGACCGCCGCGCCGCCGCCCTGGGGCTGCGGCTGCTGGCACCGACGGTGCTGGCCGCCCGGGTGGACCCGGGCACGCTGCTGGAGCGGCTGCGCGAGATGGGGTACGCCCCGGCCGCCGAGTCCGCCGAGGGCGATGTGGTGATCCACCGGGCCGACACCCTGCGCACCCCGCCGCGCACCGCCCCCGAGCCGGTGCCGGACGGCCCGCCGCGCCCGGACGGCCCGCTGCTGGCCGCCGCCGTGCGGGCCATCCGGGCCGGGGACCGGGCGGCCACCGTCCCGCACCGGCCGCGGTCCCGCCCCGCCGGAGCCGACTCCGCCGGCGACAGCCGCCCGCCGCGCACCGCCGCGGCCGAGACGCTGGCCGTGATGCGGGCGGCGGCCCGTACGGGCGCGGCGGTGTGGATCGGCTACGTCAACGCCGACGGGGCGGCCAGCCGGCGCGTCATCGAGCCGGTCCGGGTGGAGGGCGGTTTCGTCACGGCGTACGACCACACCGCCGACGAGGTCCGCACCTACCCGCTGCACCGCGTCACGGGCGCGGCGGAACTGGCGGACGAGAACTGACGGCCGGGACCGATGACCGACGCCGACGGCTCATGTGCGTCCGTGCCGGGCCCTCCGCAGGGCGTCGACCAGGAGGTCCACGTCCGTCCAGGGGTTGCTCCGCGTGGGCTGCCCGCCCTCGGCCCGCTCCCGGAGGAATCGCGCCCGGTCACGGGCCTTCTCGAAACGATCCCGCAGAACCTCGTACTTCAGGTGCTTGCGCCTGGCCGAATAGCCGCACTCGGCATGCCCCTCCAGCAGCCGCTGCATCCGGTCGGACGTGGCGTAAGCCGTGACGTCGGTGAAGTGCAGAAGCACCCACAGCTCGAAACAGGGATTGGTCAACGCGATGTTCACACTGCTCTTCCGCGCGAGACGCATCGCCTCCGGCAGACCGGGGTGCGGCCGCGGCGCCTCGACGTCCACGACACACCACACCTCGTCGTACGCCGTGCGGCGATCCTCCGGACTGCGCGGTGCTCGTCGCTGATGATCGATCGCGGCCTGTACCAGGGACCTGGGCTCGCCTTTCCCATTCCCCATGCGGATCTCCACGGGGAGACTGCGCAGATCTGACTTGAGGCCCTTGAAGTACTGGTCCTCCGTGCACTCACCCTCACAGTAGATGAGGAACCTCTTCCGCTCCGGAAGAATCCCCTTCTTCCTGCTGAGGTCCCCTCTCCCCCGCCGCACCGTCACTCCCCTGTGCCAACTCTTCGACGATCTCCCTCAACAGGTCGCCGTCGAAGAAAGGTACCGCTCCATACCGCCCCACAAGGTAGCGTTTCTCAAGATTCTCGCACGAATCCCGCACCTTGAATTCGATCATCGAAGTAATGTTCGTCGCCCCGCTGCGGTCCTTCTCCGTGAACCACACCTGGTCCCTGAACAGCTCCGTGCGCGCGTTCCTGCCCAGCAGCGCCGTCTCATGCGTGCTGAAGACGAGCTGCGCCCCGCGGGTGTTGACCTCGGGTGACTGGAACATCCCCACCAGGGCGTCGGCCAGATGGGGATGCAACCTGGCGTCAAGTTCGTCCACGCACAGGGCGGTCCCCCCGGCCAGGGCGGCGAGGACCGGCCCCAGCAGCCCGATCCAGGTGCGGGTACCGCTGGACTCCTCCCCGAGGCCGAGGGTGAAGGCGCCCTCGGGGGTCCTGTGCTCCACCCGCACCCGGTCCCCGAGCGACTCGTGCACCATCACTCGTTCGCCGAGAACGTCCCGCAGCGCCGCGAGGACCCGGTCCTGTTCCTCCTTGTGCTCCCTGTCCAACTCCTGGATCTCAAGTCCGCCCACTCCGAGGTCGGCGAAGCGCAACAGCCCCATCATCGGCTGCGCGCCTCCCTTCGCCCGCTCGGAGAGGCACATCTCCACCGTGTAGTCCAGCCTCTTCTGGAAGTCGTAGTCGGTGGCCACGGCCAGCCCTTCACGGAACCACCTGAAGATCGCTCCGAGCAGTTCGTGTCCTTGCGCCGCCGCCACCGACAGATAGAGGCTGTTCGGTCGCAGCAGTTCCTCGATGGTCCTGCGGCGGCCTGTGAGCCCCCGGCCGAATCGCACAGGCTCGCCGCTTCTCCGCTCGTACAGCCGACGGGGTTTACCGCCCGAGTGCGAGTAGAGCCACTCCTCGAGCACCTGCCGGTCGTTCACGGTGAACCCGTACTCGTACCGGATCGAGTCGAGGGCGAACTCGATACCGAAGGAGCTCGGATGGGCGGCACTGTCCGTTCTGAGGCTGAAGGAGCGCCTCGGCACCCCGCCCGCGGGATCCCAGCGGCGGAACGACCCGAGGACAGCCGCGCGCATCCACGCGATCGCGTCGATGACGTTGGACTTGCCCGAGGCGTTGGGACCGTAGACCGCGGCCACCGGCACGGTGCGGTGCCGGCTACGCGGTACGGCCCGCTCCGCCCTTTCGTCATGCCGGTCGTCCGCGATCAGGGACAGCTCCTGTTCATCGCGGAGCGACGCGTGGTTCTCGACCTGGAAGCGCAGCAACATGTCGCATCCTTGACGTTGCCTTCATGCCGGTTCTTGGGCTGTATCGTCAAGTCTTGACGATACAGCCCAAGAACCGGCATGTCTTCAGCAGATTCACCCTCCGGGGTAGATGTTTCCGCCCTGGTGTCCACATCCTGCCCCGAAAGCGGAGTCCGCCGACCGGAGTCGCTTCGTTCCCCGCGTGCGGCACACTGGACGGTCGGCCCGTGCGCCCGCCGCGTACCGCACGCGCGCCGAAGGCGCCGAGCCAGGAGGGACCCGTACCGTGACCGGACCGCTCATCGTCCAGAGCGACAAGACCCTGCTGCTGGAGGTCGACCACGAGCAGGCCGACGCCTGCCGCCGCGCCATCGCGCCCTTCGCCGAGCTGGAGCGGGCCCCGGAGCACATCCACACCTACCGGCTGACCCCGCTGGGCCTGTGGAACGCCCGCGCCGCCGGGCACGACGCCGAGCAGGTCGTCGACGCGCTGGTCACCCACTCCCGCTACCCGGTGCCGCACGCGCTGCTGGTGGACGTGGCCGAGACGATGGACCGCTACGGGCGGCTGCGGCTGCTGCGGCACCCCGTCCACGGGCTCGTGCTGGAGACGACCGACCGGCCGGTGCTGGAGGAGATCCTGCGCGCCAAGCGGATCCAGCCGCTGGTGGGCGCCCGCATCGACCCCGACACCGTCGCCGTGCACCCCTCCGAGCGCGGCCAGATCAAGCAGGCCCTGCTCAAGCTGGGCTGGCCCGCCGAGGACCTGGCCGGCTACGTCGACGGCGAGGCGCACCCGATCGAGCTGGTGGAGGACGGCTGGGCGCTGCGCCCGTACCAGCGGCAGGCCGTGGAGAACTTCTGGCACGGCGGCTCCGGCGTCGTCGTGCTGCCCTGCGGCGCGGGCAAGACGCTGGTGGGCGCCGGGGCGATGGCCACCGCGAAGTCGACCACGCTGATCCTGGTCACCAACACCGTCTCGGCCCGCCAGTGGAAGAGCGAGCTGGTGCGGCGCACCTCGCTGACGGAGAGCGAGATCGGCGAGTACAGCGGCGCGAAGAAGGAGATCCGCCCGGTCACCATCGCCACCTACCAGGTGCTGACCACCAGGCGGAAGGGCGTGTACCCGCATCTGGAGCTGTTCGACTCCCGCGACTGGGGCCTGATCGTCTACGACGAGGTGCATCTGCTGCCCGCGCCGGTGTTCAAGTTCACCGCCGACCTCCAGGCCCGCCGCCGGCTGGGCCTGACGGCCACCCTGGTGCGTGAGGACGGGCGGGAGTCCGACGTCTTCTCCCTCATCGGCCCCAAGCGCTTCGACGCGCCCTGGAAGGAGATCGAGGCGCAGGGCTACATCGCCCCGGCCGACTGCGTGGAGGTCCGTGTCGACCTCACCGAGTCCGAGCGGCTGGCGTACGCGACGGCCGAGGCGGACGAGAAGTACCGCTTCTGCTCCACCACGGCCTCCAAGCAGCGCGTCACCGAGGCGCTGGTGCGCCGCCACGCCGGGCAGCAGACCCTGGTCATCGGCCAGTACATCGACCAGCTCGACGAGCTGGGCGAGCATCTGGACGCGCCGGTGATCAAGGGAGACACCGGCAACGCGCGGCGCGAGAAGCTCTTCGACGCGTTCCGCTCGGGCGAGCTGTCGGTGCTGGTGGTCTCCAAGGTCGCCAACTTCTCCATCGACCTGCCGGAGGCCACCGTCGCCATCCAGGTCTCGGGCACCTTCGGCTCCCGGCAGGAGGAGGCCCAGCGGCTGGGCCGGGTGCTGCGCCCGAAGGCGGACGGCCACGAGGCCCGCTTCTACTCGGTCGTCGCCCGCGACACCGTGGACCAGGACTTCGCCGCCCACCGCCAGCGCTTCCTGGCCGAGCAGGGCTACGCCTACCGCATCGTGGACGCCTCGGAGCTGCTGGCGGGCGAGCTGGACGCGGACGGACCGGCCTGAGCGCCGCCCGGACCGCCGGAAGGAACGGGAGGAGCACCGGCATCATGCGCGAGCCGTATCCGCCGGGTGAGCCGTACGAGCACGGGATGCTCGACGTCGGCGACGGCCACCTCGTGTACTGGGAGGTCCGCGGCAATCCGGAGGGCAGGCCCGCCGTCGTCGTCCACGGCGGGCCGGGCTCCGGCTGCGGGCCCGGCGCGCACCGCGTGTTCGACCCCCGACGGTACCGGATCGTGCTGTTCGACCAGCGCGGCTGCGGCCGCAGCCGCCCGCACGCGAGCGACCCGACCGCCTCCCTGCGGCACAACACCACCTGGCACCTGGTCGCCGACCTGGAGCGGCTGCGCGAGCACCTGGGCGTCGGGAGCTGGCTGCTGTACGGCGGCTCGTGGGGCTCGACGCTGCTCCTGGCCTACGCCGAGCGGCATCCGGAACGGGTCTCGGGCATCGTGATCGCCGGGGTCACCACCACCCGGCGCACGGAGATCGACTGGCTCTACCGAGGCGTCGCCCGGTTCCTCCCCGAGCAGTGGGAGCGCTTCCTCGACGCCGCTCCCGGCGCGCGGGAGGCCGCGCGCGACGGTGACATCACCGAACTGGTCGGGGCGTACGCGCGGCTCCTGGAGCACCCCGACGCCGCGGTGCGGGAACGGGCCGCGGCCGAGTGGTGCGCCTGGGAGGACGCGGTGGTCTCCGGGGAGCCCGTCACCCCGGAGAGCGGCCCCGGCCCGTACGGCGGCCGGCCGTCGGCCGCCCGGCTGGCGATGGTGCGGATCTGCGCGCACTACTTCTCCCACGCCGCCTGGCTGGAAGAGGGCGCGCTGCTGCACGGCGCGGGGCGGCTGGCGGGTATCCCGGGCGTCCTGATCCACGGCCGGCTCGATCTGAGCAGTCCGCTGGAGACCGCCTGGGAGCTGTCCCGCGCCTGGCCGGACGCGGAGCTGATCACCGTCGGCGGCGAGGGCCACCTCGGCGGCGCCGCCACCCGCACGCTCGTCCTGGACGCCCTGGACCGCTTCGCGGCCCGGTGACGTTATCCACTCCCGGCACACGGGTACGGGTACGTACGCATGTGCTCCCCGGGTGATCAGAGGGAGTCTTTCCATGGCCGACGCCAACGTCCGCGTCCCCGCTCTTTCCGCTTTTCCGCGGTGGAGCGCGCACCGCGGGAACGGGAAAGCCGGAGACGGCGGGTTCCGGCGGCCGGTACGGAACGGACGGGCAGGCGCGGGTCAGTGGTGGTCGGCGGGCTCGTGGGCTCTCTCCGCGCGCGGCTTGCCGTCGTCCGCGGCGTCTTCGGTGTCTTCGGCGGCCTCGTCGCGCACCTCGGCGTAGTCGCCCAGGACCGCGACGTCGAAGGCGGCACTGGCGAACACGGAGATCGCCCGCATGGCGTCGCCCAGGAGGTGCCGGTGATGACGGTGGCCGCCGTCGCCACCGCGGGCCTCGAGCTCGCCGAGCGCGGTGGCGCCCCGGGCCCGGCCACCGGCCGGGCCACCGGAGGCCTGAGGGGGGATGGGTGCGGTGTTCATGACTCCGTTCATGACTCCCATGGTGCTTTTCGCCCGGTTGGTACACCTCCATCCTAGGTCTGATCACAGCATTCGTCCGTATGCAACCCGGGAGCCACCACCCCCTACGGGAGAGTGAATACCGAGTCGCCCGCCAGGATGAGCGGGGCTACAATCACGCCTCTGCCGCCTCCCGCGCACGGTGGCGCACGCCCGCCACCCTCCAAGGCGCCGGGCCCGCCGTGCCGCCGGGGAGGAGCCGGCCGGTCGGCACCGGCCGGCGGACCGCACCCCCCGCAGTACGCGCGCCACACCGGTGCGCCGCCGGGCCCGCGGTCCCTCCCGTTCCCGCAGACCACCGCACCCGGGGTGCGGCGGACCGCCGCGGCAGCACGCCGCCCGGCCCGCCGTACCGCCGTCACGCGTTCCCGCCGGAGGCCGTACCGTGTCCGCACACGCCCCTGACCAGCCCGCTCCCGCTCCCGATACCGGTACCGGATCCGGCCCGCTGGAGCGCGAGCGCGCCCACCTCGCCGCCTCCCGGGCCGCGCTGCGCGCCATGCGCCGGGACGTCGAGTCGCTCGACATCTCCGACGTCACCACGAACTGGGTGAACGCCCAGGTGCTCCAGGGACAGATCGAGGCCCGTATCAAGGCCCTGGCCGACCTCTCCGGCACCCCGCTGTTCTTCGGCCGCCTCGACCGCCTCCCCGACCCGGAACCGGTCCGCTACTACATCGGCCGCCGCCACGTGCACGACGCCGACGGCGACGGCGACCCCATGGTCGTCGACTGGCGCGCCCCCGTCTCCCAGCCCTTCTACCGCGCCTCCCGGCGCGACCCGCAGGGCGTCGAACTGCGCCGCCGCTTCGGCTACACCGGCGGCGAGCTGACCGCCTACGAGGACGAGCGCCTCACCGACCCGGCCGAGCCGGAGCGGGCCAGTGAGCTGCTCCGGCGCGAGATCGAGCGCCCCCGCACCGGCCCGATGCGCGACATCGTGGCGACGATCCAGCCGGAGCAGGACGAGATCGTCCGCACCGGCGCCGACGGCACGGTGTGCGTCCAGGGGGCGCCGGGCACCGGGAAGACGGCCGTCGGCCTGCACCGGGTCGCGTACCTGCTCTACGCGCACCGTGAGCGGCTGGCCCGTTCCGGCACGCTGGTCATCGGCCCGAACCGGTCCTTCCTGCGCTACATCGAGCAGGTGCTGCCCGCGCTGGGCGAGCTGTCGGTGGCGCAGACGACCGTCGACGACCTGGTCGCCGCCGCCACCGGCATCGAGGTCCGCGGCACCGACGAGGCGGCGGCGGCCCGGATCAAGGGCGACGCGAGGATGGCCGAGGTGCTGCGCCGGGCGGTGCGCTCGGGCGTGACGGTGCCCACCGAGCCGTGCGTCGTCGTGCGCGGCTCGCGCCGCTGGCGGGTACCGGTCCACGAGCTGGCGGAGATCGTCCGCGAACTGCTGGACCGCGGCATCCGCCACGGCGCCGCCCGCGAGGCCCTGCCGCAGCGCGTCGCGCACGCCGTGCTGGTGCGGATGGAACGGGCGGGCGAGGCCCCGGACGACCGGGTGCAGGACGCGGTGGCCCGCAATCCGGCGGTGAAGGCCCTGGTCAGGGCGGTGTGGCCGGAGGTGGACCCGGCCAGGCTGGTGCTGCGGCTGCTCTCCGACGCCGACTTCCTGGCCGAGTGCTCGGCGGGGATCCTCACCGACGAGGAGCGCGAGACGATCCGCTGGGCGAGGCCGCCGCGCGGGGTGAAGTCGGCGAAGTGGTCGGCGGCCGACGCCGTCCTGGTCGACGAGGCCGCCGACCTGGTGCGGCGTACGCCCTCGCTGGGCCATGTGGTGCTGGACGAGGCGCAGGACCTGTCCCCGATGCAGTACCGGGCGGTGGGCCGCCGCTGCTCGACGGGCTCGGCGACGGTGCTGGGCGACCTGGCCCAGGGCACCACCCCGTGGGCGACGGCCGCCTGGGCCGAGGCCCTGTCCCACCTGGGCAAGCCGGACGCGGCGGTGGAGGAGCTCACCCGGGGGTTCCGCGTCCCGCGCGAGGTCATCGCGTACGCCTCCCGGCTGCTGCCGCGCATCGCCCCGGGACTGGCCGAGGCGACCTCGGTCCGCGACGCGCCCGGCTCCCTGCGGGTGCGGGCGGTGGCGGCGGCGGAGTTGGACGGCGCGGTGGTGGCCGCCTGCCGCGAGGCGCTGGGGCGGGAGGGCTCGGTCGGTCTGATCGCCGCCGACGCCCGCGTCCCCGCCCTGGCGGCGGCGCTGGACGCGGCGGGGCAGGCGTATGTGTCCCCGGGGACGGAGGCGGACGCCGGCGCCCGGCTCACCCTGGTCCCGGCGACGCTGGCCAAGGGCCTGGAGTACGACCACGTCGTCCTGGACGAGCCCGCCGCCGTGGTGGCCGGCGAGCCCGACGAGCGCACCGGTCTGCGCCGTCTGTACGTGGCCCTCACCCGCGCCGTCTCCGGTCTCGCCGTCGTCCACGCCGCGCCGCTGCCCCGGCCGCTGAACGGGCCGCCGGCCGGGCGCTGACCGGGCGGCGGTGAGGGCGCCGCACCGGTAACCGGTCGCTTCCCCGTCCCGTGCCGCGCTACGTTGACCGGATGCCCGAACTGCGCACCGAACGCCTCCTGCTCCGCGCCTGGCGGGACTCCGACCTGGAACCCTGGGTGGCGCTGAACGCCGACCCGGAGGTCAGCACGTACTTCCCGGCCCCCCTCACGCGGGAGGGGAGCCGGGAGGCCATGAACCGCTACCGGACCGGGATCGAGGAGCGGGGCTGGGGGTGGTGGGCACTGGAGGTGCGCGCCACCGGGGAGTTCATCGGATGCGCCGGGGTGGACCCGCTGGACGGGCGGCGGCCGCCCTACAGGGGAGTGCAGACCGGCTGGCGGCTGGCCCGCTCCGCCTGGGGCCGCGGCTACGCCACCGAGGCCGCCCGGGCCGCCGTGGAGTTCGGCTTCGGCGGGCTCGGCCTGCCCGAGATCGTCGCGGTGGCCGTCGCCGGCAACCACCGCTCCCTGGCGGTGATGCGCCGGCTGGGCATGGTCCACGACCCCGCCGGCGACTTCGACGACCCGGACGTCCCCGACGGACCGCTGCGCCGGAACGTGGTGTACCGCCTTCCGGCCGGGGAGTGGCGGACCGGCGGGCGGGCCGGCTGACGGGCCGCCGGGCACGGCGGGGCCGGGCGGCGGGCGTCCCGCCGCCCCCGGAGGGCGGGGCGGGCTCCGTCCCGGTCCCATGACAGTCCGGCGGCCGTCCGGCGGGGAAACAGGGCGGCGGGCCGCCCGGCGCGTACGTACCCTGTGGCAGATGGAGATCCGCACCGCCTCCGACGAGGACTGGCCGCACATCCACCGGTTCTACTCGGCGGTCATGGCCGAGGGCCGGACGTACGCGTTCCCCGAGGGGCAGAGCCTGGAGGAGGCGCGGCCGTGGTGGATGGAGCGGCCGCCGGGGCGCACCGTGGTCGCCGTCGGGGAGGGCGGCCGGATCCTCGGCTCGGCGAAGATGGGCCCGAACCGTCCCGGCCGCGGCTCACACATCGGCACCGCCTCGTTCCTGGTCGACCCGTCCCACCGGGGCAGGGGCGTGGGGCGGGCGCTCGGCGAGCACGTCATCGGCTGGTGCCGCGCGGCGGGCTTCCACGCCATCCAGTTCAACGCGGTGGTGGAGACCAACACCCCGGCGGTGCGCCTGTGGAGGTCGCTGGGCTTCGAGGTGGTCGGCACGGTGCCGGAGGCCTTCGACCACCCCGAGCACGGCCTGGTCGGCCTGCACGTGATGTACCGGCGGCTCTGAGCGCCACGACCGGCCACAGGCCCTGCACCAACCTGTGCGCACTCCTGGCCGCCGTTCCCCCGGCGACGGCGTTCCCCGGTGGCGTCGCCGCCTCTTCCACGGTGGCCGCCGCACCCGGCGGGCGGCCACCCGGAAGCGCCGAAGCACCGGCCTCCTCTCGTCCGCCGCCGGACGCGCCTGCCATCATCCGGGCATGGACGTCGCACAGGTTCTCGACGCCGCGGACACCCACCCGTGGGGTTCGGCGGAGCACGCCTACGGCAGCGCGGCGGACGTGCCCGGGCTGCTGCGGGCGCTGGCCGGTGCGGACGCGGAGGCCGCGGCGGAGGCGCTGAGCGGGCTGTACGGCTGCCTCCTCCACCAGGGCACCGTGTACGCCGCCACCGCCGAGGCCGTGCCGTACCTGGCGCGGCTGGCGGCGGCCGGGTGCCGGACGGCCGAGCTGCTGGGGCTGCTCGGCGGCATCGCGGAGAGCGAGGACGAGCACGGTGTCGCGCGGGGCGCCTGCCGGGCGGCCGTCGCCGCGCAGTCGCCGCTGCTGCTGCCGCTGCTGTCGGACGCCGACCCCGGGGTGCGGTCGGCCGCCGCCTGGGCGGCCGGGCACACCGCGGCCCCGCGCGAGGTGCTTCCGGCGCTGCGCGAGCGGTGGGCGGCGGAGCCGGCGGCGGCCGTACGGGCGGAGCTGCTGGACGCGCTGGTGCGGCTCGACCCGGTGGGCGGCGCCGGGGCGGCGTTGGCGGCCCTCGGTCCGGCGCAGCCGCCGCGGGTGCGCGTCGTGGCCGTGCTGGCCTGCCTGGACGCCGGGCTGCCCTGGACGGCCGCCCACCACGAGACGCTGCTCTCCCTCCTCCCGGCCGGTGAACTGGTCGCCGGGCGGTTCGACGCCGAGCGCGCGGAACCGCTGCGGTACGCCGTCGGGGCGCTGCTGGAGCGCGGCACCGCCGACGGGCGCGAGGCGGCGTTCGCCCTGCTGGAGGCGGGGCTGCGCACGCCCCAGCCCGGGGTGCGGACGGAGGCGCTGTGGGCCGCCCGCCATGCCTGTCTGCTCTCCCGGAGCGCCCCGGCGCGGCTGGTGCCCGCCCTGCCACCGCTGCTGGACGAGCCGTCCTCGGCCCGGGACGCCCTGTCCGTCCTGGAGCTCCTCCCGCACCACGCGGCGCCCGCCGTGCCCGCGCTGGCCGCGCTCGCCGCGGGGGAAGCCGAGAGGGAAGGGGCCGGGGACGACGAGCTCGCCGACCGGGCGCTCGCCGTCCTCGCCGTCGCCGACCCCGAGCGGGCCGCCCCGCTGCTCGCCCGTGACCTGGCCGGGCGGCCGCGCGCGCTGGACGCCGCCGCCGGTTTCCGCGCCCCGGACGGCGCGCCGCCGTTCCCGTTCACGCCTGAGCTGCTGGACGCCGTACGGGCCCGGCTGGCCGCGCCGGGCTCCGACCTGCACCGCAACGAACCCCTCCAACTGGCGCGGTTGCTGACCGGCTGGGGCGAGCGCGCCGCCGCCGCGCTGCCGGAGCTGCGGGCCGCGCTGTCCCGCTTCCCGCGGGCCGTGCCCGGGGCGCTGGCGGCGGTGTGCCCGGAGCGGAAGCGGGAGAAGGTGGCCGGCGAGCTGCGCGACGCGGTGGCGATGGGCCCGGCGGAGGGCCGGCTGGTGGCGGCCCGCGCGCTGTACGGCATGACCGGTGAGACGGGTCCGCTGCTGGACGCCCTCGCCGCCGAGCTGGCGGACGGCGTGACCGCAGGCGTGGAGGTGCGGTGCGCCGAGGCGGCGCGCACGGCGGGAGAACTGGGGCCGGACGCGGCCGAGTTGGTGCCCGCGCTGCGCGCGGCGCTCGGCGGACCGGCGGCCCCGGGGAAGGCCCGTACCGCCCCGCGGCTGGAGGCTGACGCCGAGGTGGCCGTCGCGCTGTGGCGGATCACCGGTGAGGCCGGCGAGGCGGTACGGGTGCTGGACGGGGTGCTCGCACGGGCGGCGGAGGAGCCGTGGTTCCGGTGGACCGGGGTGCGGGCGGCACGGGCGGCGGCGCTGCTCGGGCCCGCCGGGCGCCCGCTGCGGCCCCGGCTGGAGCGGCTCCTGGCGGACCCGGACCGCGGGCAGGCCCCGGCCGCGGCGCTCGCGCTGCTGGCGTGCGCGCCGGACGGGGTGGACCGTACCGCCGTGGCCGACGCCGTACTGGCCGCCGCCGAGGAGGGCGCCGACCCGGAGACCGCGCTGGAGGCCCTGGCCGCCCTGGCCGACGGTGACACCGGTGTGCCGGCCGGCGAGCGGCTGCGCAGACTGGCCTCCCTGGCCGAGCGCGACCGGCGGGTGCGGAGGTGGGGCGCGGAGCACGGGATCGTCCGGGCGGACGAGCGCTTCCGGGAGCGGGCCCGGGCGGTCGCGGCCGCCGTGGCCGGCCTCTCCTCGTGCCCCCTCCCGGCGGGCGGATGTCCGGAAGGGGACGGTTTCCCGGCGGGCGGCGCGGGCACTGGCCGGGGCGACCCGTAAGCGTCCGGTGAGGAGGACTCCCGTGAAGGCGTTACGCAGAACCGCCGGTGCCGCCACCGTACTGGCCACCGCCGCCGCCCTGGCCCTGACCGCGCCCACCGCCACCGCCGCCCAGGACCCCGCTCCCGTCACCTGCCGGGACCCGGACACCGGGGAGGAACTCCCCGCCGACCGGGTGGGCACCGACGGGGACGACCACTTCACGATCCACGACGGCGTGGTCGTCACACTCGCCGGCGACGACACGGTGTTCGTCGAGCACGGCAGCCTGGCCTTTCCGGTCGCCTGTCTGGGACCGGGCGACGACTGGTTCGGCAACGTCTTCCCCGACACCTCCGGGATCCTGACGGCGTTCCACACGGCCCACGGCGAGGACGGCGACGACACCCTCCTCGGCAACCGGGACCACGACGACCTGCTGGGCGGCCCCGGCCACGACACCATCGACGGCCGGGGCGGGGCCGACGACCTGCGGGGCGGCCCGGGCGACGACACCATCGACGGCGGCCGCGGCGACGACACCGTCATCGGCGGCGAGGGCCACGACACCGTCGACGGCGGGCCGGGCATCGACCGCTGCGAGGCCGAGGTCGAGATCAACTGCGAGCGCTGAGCCCGCTCAGGCGTCCAGCAGCGCGCGCCAGGCGCGCACCGCGTCCGCCGAGACCGGGGTGTCCCAGCCGCCGGCGCGGGCGGCGCCGCCGATGTGGAAGGCGGTGACGCCCGCGGCGCGCAGCGCGGGGACGTGGTCCGCCGTCAGTCCGCCGCCGGCCATCAGCAGCGGGCGGTGGCCGGGCTCCCCGGCCGCCGCCCGGGCCGCCTCGGCGCACAGCGTCTCCAGGCCCGCGGCCACGCCGTCCGCCGAGCCCGCGGTGAGACAGGCGTCCAGACCGGGCAGTCCGTCGAGCCGCTTGCGCAGGCCGTCGCGGTCGGCGGCGTGGTCGATGGCGCGGTGGAAGGTCCAGCGGCAGCCGGGGACGGCGGCGAGGAGGGCCGTGATCGCGGCCAGGTCCGGGGCGCCGGTGTCGTCGAGGAAGCCGAGCACGAACTCCTCGGCGCCCTCGGCCCGCAGGGCGCGGGCCCGTTCGCACAGGGCGTCCAGGGCACGCGGGCCGCCCGCGGCGAAGCCGTCCGTGTCCCGCAGCATCACCCGCACCGGGACGCGGACGGCGGCGCGGACGGCGGCGAAGGTCTCGCGGGCCGGGGTGAGTCCGTCGCGGGCCATGTCGGCGACGAGTTCGAGGCGGTCCGCCCCGCCGTCCTGCGCGGCGGCCGCGTCCCGGGCGTCGAGGGCGATGACCTCGAGCAGCGGCCTGGCGGGCGTCGATCTGGCGAGCATTGGTCTAGACATATGCCGGAGCCTGCCACATCGCCGGACACCACGGGAGTGGGCGTCCCACAATTACCGCCATGGCCACGCCACAGAACCACCGCCCGGACCGCCACCCGGACCACGACGAGCTGCGCGAACGCTGGGCCGGCGCCCTGCTGGCCGTCCGCCGCCGGGACGTCTCCCCCGACGAGGTGCCCTCGCCGTACGCCTACGCCGAGGACCTCCTCGCCCGCTGGGCCGAACCCCACCGCCGCTACCACACCACCGGCCACCTGATCGCCGTCCTGGACCGGATCGAGCTGCTCGCCCCGCACTGCGAGGACCCCGGGGAGCTCGCCACCGCCACCCTGGCGGCCTGGTTCCACGACGCGGTCTACCGCCCGGACCGCTCCACCAACGAGGAGCGCAGCGCCCGGCTCGCCGAGCGCGCCCTGACCGAGGCGGGCGTACCGGCCGAACGCGCCGCCGAGGTGGCCCGGCTGATCCGCCTCACCGCCGGCCACGACCCGGCGCCCGGCGACCGGGCCGGCGAGGTGCTGTGCGACGCCGACCTGGCGGTCCTGGCCGCGGGCCCGCGGGAGTACGCGGCCTACGCCGCCGCCGTGCGCGAGGAGTACGCCTTCGTCCCCGACGACGCCTTCCGCACCGGCCGCGCCGACGTGCTGCGGCACCTGCTGGCCCTGCCCGCCCTGTTCCGCACCCGCCACGGCCGGGAGAACTGGGAGCGCGCCGCACGCCGCAACCTGACCACCGAACTGGAGCTGCTGACTGCGGGCTCGGCGGACGCGGCGGGGTGAGGGGCGCCCGGCGCCCCGTGGGGATCGCGCGGGGAACGGGCCCCGGCGCTCCAGCGGCCCGGGGCCGGGGCCGGGCGCCCAGCGGTCCGGCGTCCGGACCCGGCGCCAGGGCCCGGCGGCCCGGCGGCTCAGCCGTCCGGCAGGCAGTCGGTCCGGGTCTCGATCGCCCGCAGCACGGCCGCCATGTCCTCCCCGCCGTACCCCAGCTCCGCCGTCTCGGCGAAGAGGGCGTGGCAGACGTCCAGCAGCGGCGAGGCCACCCGGGCCGCCCGGGCCGCCTCGGCGATCAGCCGGTTGTTCTTGAGCACGTCCGCGATCGCGGCCTGGACGGAGAAGTCGCGCGCCAGCAGCTTGGGCGCCTTCATGCGGGAGACGGCGCTGGCCATCGGCCCGGCGTCGAGCACGTCCAGGAACAGCTCGCGGTCCAGGCCGTGCCGGTCGGCGAAGTGGAAGGCCTCGGCGAGCCCGGTGACCGTGGTGATCAGGAACAGGTTCACCGCCAGCTTCGTCAGCAGCGCCCCCGGGACCGGACCGCACTCGAACACCCGCCCGCACATCGGCGCGAGCAGCGGGCGTACGGCCGCCACCACCCCGTCCTCCCCGGCCAGCATCGCCACCAGCCGCCCCTCCTCGGCGGGCACCCGGGAGCCGGAGACGGGCGCCTCGGCGTAGTCGCCGCCCGCCGCGCGCACCTCGGCCGCCAGGGCGCGCGAGTACTCGGGAGAGGTCGTCCCCATGTGGACGACCGTGCGCCCGGCGACGCGCGCGGCGAACTCCGGGGTGCCGCGGGCCAGGACGGCGTCGATCGCGTCGCCGTCGGCCAGCATCAGGAAGACGGTACGGGCCCGGGCGAAGACCTCGGCCGGGCCTGCCGCGACCTCCGCCCCGGCGGCGCGCAGCGGTTCGCTCCGGGCGGCGGTGCGGTTCCAGACGGTCAGCCGCTCCCCCGCCTCCCCCGCCGCCCGCGCCAGATTGAGGGCCATGGGCTGTCCCATGACACCGAGCCCGATGAATCCCGTGCCCATCCCGCACCACCGCTTCCCTCGATTATGACGGTCGTCATAGTAGCGGCGTCCCGACACCGCCACAGCCGGTCCGGGCGGCGTCTATAAGCTGACCGAAGCCCCCGAGGCGGCAGCCGCCCGCCCGGTTCACCGATCGTCCGGAGGTCCGCCATGCCGGGTACCGAGCGGGGGCCGCGCGAGCGGATGGTCTTCAGCGCGGCCCAGCTCATCCGCCGCGGCGGAGTCGCCGCGGCGGGCATGCGCGAGGTCGCCGCACACGCGGACGCGCCCCGCGGCTCGCTCCAGCACTACTTCCCCGGCGGCAAGGAACAACTGGTCAACGAGGCCCTGGCCTGGGCGGGCCGCTACGCCGCGAAGCGCGTCGACCGGTTCCTCGCCGAGCTGGCCACGCCCTCCCCCGGCGCCCTGTTCGCCGCGATGGCCCGCCAGTGGACCGACGAGCTGGAGCGGACCGGCTCGCTGGCCGGCTGCCCGGTCGCCGCCGCGACGGCGGACCGCGCGGACGCCTCCGACTCCACCCGCGAGGCGGCCGCCGCCGCCTTCGCCGCCTGGACCGCCCCGGTGGCCCGGGCGCTGACGGCACTGGGCGTACCGCGGGAGCGCGCCGAGCCCCTGGCCACCGTGATGATCAGCGCCCTGGAGGGCGCCATCGTGATCGCCCGCGCCGAACGGGACCCCCGCGCCCTGACCACCGTCGTCCGGGAGCTCACCCCCCTGCTGGACGGCGCGGCCGTTCCGGACCGGGATCCCGCACGTCCCGATTCGGCCACAGAGACCGGGCCGTTGACCGCATAACCTCATCAACTCGCTCGTTCCGGCCCTAAAGTTGACCGGTCACAGCACCGCGCACCGGGGAACGGAGCAGCATGGAAGAGCGTTCGGCGTCCCTCGACGAGGCCACCCTCCCCTTCTGGGTCGAGGTCACCGAGGAGGACGAGGAGGAGCAGGACGACTCCATGGGCCTGGTCCGCCGGAGCGGCGACGCCGTACTGCGTTCCGTTCCGCTGGGCGCGCTCCGCAGGAACCTGGCGGAGACCGTCGACGCCCTCCAGAAGCTCTTCGCCGACGTGGAGGCGCGCGGCGGCGCGCTCCCGCTGGCCGAGGCCCAGCTGTCGTTCCAGGTGACCGCGAGCGGCGGCGTCCAGCTCATCGGCACCGGTCAGATGCAGAACGCGCGGGGGCTGACCCTCACCTTCCGCCGCCCGTGAGCCCGTGGACCCGCGAGCCCGTAGGACGCCCATGGCCCGGCACAAGGCGCTGCTCATCGGCGCGAGCGAGTACGACGACCCGCACATCGGCTCCCTGCCGTTCGTCCCCGGCGACCTCCAGCGGCTGGCCGAGGCCCTCGCCGAGCGGGGCTTCGAGTCGGCGGAGACCGCCGAGTCGCCGCGCGGCATCACCCCCAACCTCGTCAACCGGGAGGTGGGCCGGTTCCTGCGCGAGGCCGGGCGCGGCGACACCCTGCTGATCGTCCTCAGCGGACACGGCCAGCACTTCCAGGGCAGGGACTACCTCGTCCCCGAGGACGCCGGCTTCGACATCCGGCCCTTCGCCGAGAGCTGTGTCGAGATCGGCTGGCAGCGCGAGCTGGAGAACTCCCCCGCCGCACGGGTGGTGTTCCTGATCGACGCCTGCCGCGAGGGCCTGGAGACGGACACGGACACCATGGCTCCGCCCCCCGGCGTCGGCGGGTGGAGCAGGCGGAAGATCGAGGCCAACCTCAGGCGCAAGGTCGCGTACGTGTACGCCTGCTCACCGGGGCAGCTCGCCCGGTTCGTCCGCGAGAAGGACACCGTGCGGGACGGCGCCGCCCCCGGCACGGAGCCCGGCGCGTCGTTCAGCCTCTTCTCCCGGGCGGTCCGCGACGTGGTCGCCGGTCACCGGTACGCCCTGGACCTCGGCGGGTTCGAGGAGGCCGTCCAGGAGCGCATGGACGAGCTGCGCGCCGCGTACGGCAAGCCGCGGCAGGACGTCCGGGTCCGCACCGACACCGAGAAGCGGGAGTTCGGCGTCCTGCCGGGGCCGACGCGCGAGGTCCGGACCCATCCCTGGGTCGGGGCGGTGGAGACCCATCCGGCCTGGCACCGCACCGATCCGGAGCGCGCGGCCGCCCTGGACGCCATGAAGGAGGTCTGCACCGCGCTCGCCGCCCGGCTGGCCGAGGTCTGCGAGCGGGCCAACACCGCGCTGGCCGAGGACCCCTGGTACGACGGGGAGCTGGCGAAGCGCGCGGGCGACCGAATGGGCTTCCTGCTGGGAAAGGTGAACGGGGCGGAGCGGCTCTCCCCGAGCGAGGCCGGGCTGCTCGTCCTGCTCCCCCTCCTCCACCAGGCGTTCTGGGCCCAGGAGGCCGCCCGCCGGGCCGATGTCCCCGCCGCGTACGCCGCCGGCCACACCCCGGAGGGCGACCGCTTCCGGGCCTTCGTGCAGCGGTACCCGCGACTGCACCGCAGGCTCCGCCGGATCGAGCAGACCGACCGCCGGGACGGCTCGGACGGGCACGTCCTGTGGTGGCTGTTCCACCGCTGGCTGCTCCAGCAGCCCGACGTGTACGCCCCGCCGTCCTTCAAGGAGCTCGTCGGCACCCTCACCGCCGATCCGGAGCACCGGGAACGTCCGGCGTGGATCCACGACACCCTGGCCGCCGAGCGGCTGCTGCGCTTCGTGAAGGACCAGCGCACCACCCCGTTCGCCGTGCCCCGGCCCGGTGACCTGGAGGAGTGCGCACTGATCGCCGCCAGCACCGCCGACGAGCACGAGCTGCGGGAACCGCTGGTGGCCTGTCTCACCAAGGCGGCGCAGGCGCTCGCCGTCGACCCGGTCGACCTGCCCGAGGTCGTCGTGGAGCACCTCGGCATCTCCGACAGCGTGGACCTGGCCGAGCTGCGCACCACCCTGCGCTCCTCGCAGTGGACCCCGTCCGGTGTCGGACGCGTCCTCAATGCCGTCTGCGGGCACCCGGCCGTGGAGATCGCCCTCCACGACCACGCCGGACGTGTGGACTGCCTGCTGCGCGACATCAGCCGCGCCGCCTCCGGCCGCACCGCCCCGCTGGCCCCGCTGAGCGGTCTGCCGCCGTACGCCAACGCCGACCGCGTCCGCCTGAACGGCAGCACCCCCGAGGAGCTCTCGGCGGGCATCCGCTTCCATCTGGCCGAGGACCGCGTCCAGGAACTGCTGATGGGCGAGGAGCTGTACGGCGACCGCGGCCTGGCCGTCCGCGAGCTGTACCAGAACGCGCTGGACGCCTGCCGCCACCGGGAGGCCCGTACGGCCTACCTGCGGCGCACCGGGCGCGAGCTGCCGGAGTGGAAGGGGCTGATCGAGTTCACCCAGGGCACGGACGAGGACGGCCGCCCGTACCTGGAGTGCCGCGACAACGGCGTCGGCATGGGTGTCAACGAGCTCAGCCGCACCTTCTCCCAGGGCGGCGCCCGTTTCGTGGACCTGCCGGAGTACGTGGAGGAGGCGGCCCAGTGGGCGGAGCTCGACCCGCCGGTGGAGCTGTTCCCCAACAGCCGCTTCGGCATCGGCGTGCTGAGCTACTTCATGCTGGCCGACGAGATCACCGTGCACACCTGCCGGCTGGGCCGCGACGGGCGTCCCGGCCGGGTGCTGAGGGTGACGATCGCGGGTCCGGGCAACCTGTTCCGCATCGAGGACCGGGGGCCGGGCGACTGGGCGGGCACCCGGGTGCGACTGCACCTGACACCGCAGGCGGCGGGGACGTCGTGCGTGGACGAGCTGCTGAAGGTGCTGTGGGTGGCGTCCTACCGCACCCGGGCCGTGCACGGCTCCCGTACGCACGAGTGGGTGCCGGGGGAACTGGACGCGAGGGCCGTGGAGTACGAGGCGAGGGGCCGCATCACTCCGCCGATCCCGTTCTTCCCCTCGTCGCACCCGGGCCTGTGGTGGACCTCCGAGGAGGGCAGGCTGCTGGCCGACGGCCTGGTGCTGAGCCAGCAGACCAGCGGACCAAACCCGCTCCCACCGTACGGCGCGATCGTCGACCTCCGCGGCCGGTACCGCCCCGAGCTGACCGCCGACCGGAGGGCGGCCCGCTCCTACGACGCCTCCCACGTCGCGGCGGTGCTGCGGACGGCCGCTCCCCTTCTGATCGACACCGCACGGCCCGTGGTGACACCGGCCTGGTTGACCGAGGTCTGCCAACGCGTCCCGGTCATCGCCGACGAGGTGGCGGAAGGCGCCGTGCGGGCGAACATCGACTGGCCCGTGGGCGATCATGAGCTGTCGTTCGGGCTGGTCGGTTTCTTCCCGCCCGACAGGACACTGCTGCATCTGCTGACCGGGGAGCACGGGGCGTTCCTGGAGAACCCGCCCTGGCCCGCCTCGCTCGTGCGCACCCTGCCCGAGCCGGTCCTGCGCCGGCGCCTGCGGACCCTGTACTCGGCCGTGGACCGCGCCGGTGTCCCACGGCTCGCGCGGGCGACGGCACCATCCTGTCCCGCCCTGCCCTCGGATCTGATCCTGCTGAGCACCGACTGCCGCGAAACCGGGCTGGCATGGGACCGGCCCCCCTTCCGCTGGATCCCCCGTTCCCTACCAGGTCCCGGTGCTCTACGCGAGAGCGGCTGGGTGGCCTTGCAGGACTTGTTCTTCTGGCGGTCGCCCGCTCAGCCCCTCGGCCCGGCCGACATCCTCCGCTGCGTCCAGGCCACCGGGCACCCGGCGGCCCAGGTGGTGGAAAGGCTCGGCCGACTCGGCTTCCCCGTCTCGCTTCCGGACGGCATGGAGACGGTGACCACCGAGGACCTCCCCCTGCTGAACGTCCCGGGCTCGTCCCACCAACCGCCGGATCCCGGTGTCCCGCTGTCACCGGCCCGGATCTCCTACAGCGCGGCCCTGGCCGGCCGCTCCCCGGCCGAGGCCGCGGAGCGGCTGGCGGCGCTCGGCCACCGCGTGTCCGCCGGAGCGCTCCGCACCCGCCCGTGGTCCCCGGAGGACCGGAGAGTCCTGGCGGAGCTGTGGCAGTGGCACGAGCACGACGATCCGGTGGAGTGGGACCGGGAGGTCTCCACGGCCCGGATCGTGCGCACGGCCTTCGAGGCGAGACGCTCCGTGCGCTCGGTGGTCGGACTGCTCGAAGAGGCCGGTTTCACCCCGTCCCCCGGGGCGGCCGGGGTGGACTTCCTGCACGACGACGACCGGGTGCTGCTCGGCCACCGCCCCCCGGTCGACCGGCCCGTTCCCCGGTTCCTGCTCGCCCTCGGGGCGTCCCGCCTCGGCTGCGGGGAGTCCGAGGTCGCGCAGCGGCTCCGCCGGCTCGGTTACGAGGTGCCGGACCGTCGCCCGGAGCACGGCCGACCCACCGGGGAGGACATACGGGTCTTCGAGGCCCTCGTCGGTCTCCACTTCCTGCGACTGGCGGAGGGCGAGGTGCTGAGCGCCGCCGTCTTCGCCCATCTGCTGCGGCAGGTGTCGGCCAGCACCGTCCCGGAGCTGGCCGGACGGCTGCGCGCCGCGGGGTTCCGCCTCGCCCCGGACACCGACTTTCTGAACCGCCTCAGCAAGAGGGACCTCGAAGCGCTGGCCAATATGCCCTACCTCACCAGGCCGTCACGTTTCGACCCCGTCACACCGGAGCGGCTGTACGCCGCCGCACTGCACACCCACCGCACCATGGCGGACGTGGCCGCCGACCTCGCCCGGCTCGGGCTGGAGGTCCGGCCCGTCCCGGAGGAGTTCCGGCGCGACATCGAGCAGGAGGAGTTGCTGTACCGCTCCCTGTCCTCCATCGGCCTGGTCCCGGCGGTGCCGGCGCCGCCCGGCTCCCGGATCTCCCTGCCCGCCCTCGCCTGTGCCGCCATGCGCGCCCGTACCACCTTCCACACGGCGGCCCGCACCGCCACCCGCCTGGGGATGTCCCACGAGGCCGAGGACTGGTTCGAGGAGCCCGGGGAGGAGACCGCGCCCGTCTCCGCGCAATGACGTGTCCAACATTCCCGACGGGGAGGAATGCTGTCGCCACCTGCGGTGTTGTCGGCTGACATGCCCAGACCCACCACCGGCGCCAAGCCCCGCATGCCGCTCGCCGTCTACGTCCTCGGCCTGTCCGTCTTCGCCCTCGGCACCTCGGAGTTCATGATCGCCGGGCTGCTCCAGCCGATGGCCCGCGACCTGGACGTGTCCATTCCGCGGGCCGGGCTGCTGGTGTCCGCCTTCGCCATCGGCATGGTGGTCGGGGCGCCGGTGCTGGCCGGGGCCACCCTGCGGCTGCCCCGCCGCACCACCCTCGTCGCGCTGCTGACCGTCTTCGGGCTCGGGCAGGTGGCCGGGGCGCTGGCGCCGACGTACGAGGTGCTGTTCGTCTCCCGGGTGATCAGCGCGCTGGCCTGCGCCGGGTTCTGGGCCGTGGGCGCGGCGGTGGCCGTGTCGCTGGCGCCCGAGGGCGCCAGGGCCCGGGCGATGTCCGTGATGATCGGCGGACTGAGCGTCGCCAACGTGCTGGGCGTACCCGCCGGGGCGTTCCTGGGGCAGCAGGCGGGCTGGCGGTCCGCGTTCTGGGCGGTGGCCGCCCTCTCCGCGATCGGCGTGGCCGGGGTGCTGACTCTCGTCCCCCGCTCCGGACCGCCCACCGGCGCCGACCGGCCCGTGCTCCGCCGGGAGCTGCGGATCTACCGGGAGGGCCAGGTGTGGCTGACGCTGGTCCTCATCGCGCTCAACGCCGCCGCCACCTTCTGCCTCTTCTCCTACCTCTCCCCGCTCCTCACCGACACGGCGGGCCTGGACGAGAGCTGGGTGCCGACCGTACTGGCGCTGTTCGGGGTCGGCGCGCTGCTCGGCACGGCCATCGGCGGCCGGGTCGCCGACGGCCGCCTGTTCGGCACCATGTACACCGGCATCACCGCCACCACCGCGGCCCTGGCCCTGCTGGCGCTCACCGCCCACATCCCGGCTGCGGCCGTCGCCCTGGCGGTGGCGCTCGGCGTGACGGCCTTCTTCACCGCCCCCGCGCTCAACGCCCGGATGTTCGAGGCCGCCGGTGCCGCTCCCACCCTGGCGGGCGCGACGAACACCTCGGCGTTCAACATCGGCAACACCATCGGCCCCTGGGTGGGCGGCCTGGTCATCGGCGCGGGCCTGGGGTACAAGGGCGTCGCCTGGGCCGCCGCGCTGCTGTCCGCCGCGGCCGTCGGCACCACGTTCGCCGCCTCCCGGCAGTACCGTCGTACGGCCGCCTCCCGCAAGGTGGCCGGCTCACCGCCCGAGGGCGCGCCCGCGCGGGCCGCCGGACCGGCGGTCTGACGGATGGTAGGCCCGGCGAATCCCGGGAACACGGCCCCTCCGGGAGGGGCCGCCCCCGACGGCCCACACCCGCCGACCGCGGTCGGCGACCTCCGGTGACGGAAGGACACACCCTGATGGACGTGCGTACCAAGAACAACATCACCGTCACCGGCCGGGACGACGGACCGGTGATGATGCTGGCCCACGGCTTCGGCTGCGACCAGAACCTGTGGCGCCTGGTGGCGCCCGCCCTGGCCGAGGAGTTCAAGGTGGTGCTCTTCGACCACGTAGGCTCCGGCCACTCCGACCCGGCCGCCTGGAACCCCGGGCGCTACTCCTCGCTGGACGGGTACGCCGAGGACGTCCTGGAGATCATTCACGAGCTGGACCTGCCCCCGGTGGTGTTCGTCGGGCACTCGGTCAGCTCCATGGCCGGGGTGCTGGCGGCGATACGCGAACCGGAACGGTTCGCGAAGCTGGTGCTGCTCACGCCCTCGCCCAGCTACCTCGACGACGGCGACTACCGGGGCGGCTTCAGCCGCGCGGACATCGACGAACTGCTGGAATCGCTGGACAGCAACTACCTGGGCTGGTCGGCGGCGATGGCACCGGTGATCATGGGCAACCCGGACCGGCCCGAGCTGGGCGAGGAACTGACCAACAGCTTCTGCCGCACCGATCCGGAGATGGCCCGGGTCTTCGCCCACACCACCTTCCTCTCCGACAACCGCGCGGACCTGTCGAAGGTGCGCGTGCCGACCCGGGCGATCCAGTGCGTGCCGGACGCGATCGCCCCGCCCGAGGTGGGCGAGTTCGTCCGGGACAGCATCCCCGGCTGCGAACTGGTCACCCTGGACGCCGCCGGGCACTGCCCGCAGCTGAGCGCCCCCGAGGCCACCACCGAGGCGATCGCCTCCTTCGCCCGGACCCGGTGATGAGCGCCGCGGGACCCGGGCCCGGTCCCGGAAGAGACGGCGGCGCGGGAAACGGGAGCCCCGACGACGCCGCCTTCTCCGCCCTCCTGGAGGACAGCGTGGAGGACCTGTACGAGAACGCGCCGTGCGGCTACCTGTCCACCCTCATGGACGGGAAGATCGCCAGGATCAACGGCACCCTGCTGAACTGGCTGGGCCGCACCCGCGAGGAACTGGTCGGCCGCCGCACCTTCGCCGACCTGCTCACCGTCGGCGGGCGGCTCTACCACGAGACCCACTTCGCCCCGCTGCTGCGCATGCAGGGCCACCTCGGCGGCATCGCCCTGGAGATGCGCACCGCTTCCGGCGAGCGGCTGCCGGTGCTGATCACCTCCACCGTCAAGACTTCCTCCGAGGGCCGCCCCCTGCTGATCCGCACCACCGTCTTCGACGCCCGCGACCGCCGCGCCTACGAGCAGGAGCTGCTGCGCGCCCGCCGGGCGGCCGAGGCCGAGCGTGAGCACGCCGTACAGCTCGCCCGCACCCTCCAGCGCAGCCTGCTGCCCCCGGTGCTGCCCGAGGTGCCGGGCGCCGAGGTCGCCGCGCACTACCACCCCGCCTCGGCGGACGAGGTCGGCGGCGACTTCTACGACCTGTTCCCGCTGGCCGACGGCCGGTGGGGGTTCTTCCTGGGCGACGTGTCCGGCAAGGGCGCGGAGGCGGCGATCGTGACCTCCCTGACCCGCTACTCCCTGCGCGCCGCCGCCGTCCACGACCCCGATCCGTCCAGGGTGCTGACCGCCCTCAACACCCTCCTGCTCCACCAGAACGACTCAAGCCACGACCCGCGCCACTGCACGGTCGTCCACGGGGTGCTCGCCCCCGGCGAGCACGGCTGCTCCCTCACCCTGGCCTCCGGCGGCCACCCGCCGGCCCTGCTGCTGCGCGCCGACGGCACCGCCGACTACCTGTACACCCCCGGCGGGCAGCTCGTCGGCGCGCTGCCGGAGGCACGTTTCACCACCGTCGAGACCCGGCTGCGCCCCGGCGACACCCTGCTCCTCTACACCGACGGGCTGACCGAGGCCCGCACCGACGAGGACCGCGGGCGCTACGGCGAGGAGGCCCTGCTCGACTTCGCCGGGGAGCTGGCCCCGGCCGGGGCACCCGCCGCCGTCGCGGCGGTCACCCGGCTGCTGGACGGTTTCGGCGAGGGCCTGGACGACGACACCGCCGTCCTGGCCCTGGGCGTCCCCGCCTCCGGCGACGCGCCCCACGGCGCCCGCCGCCGCGGCGCGGGGCGGCCCGTCCGGACGGGGTGAGGGGTGCCCTGGGCGGGCACGGGGGTGCGTGCCCGGGCTGTGCCCGGGGTGCGGGTTCTGTGGGTGCGGGGGTCGGGGCCGGTCCGGGGCGACCATTCCGGACGGCATGATTTACGGCCGTTGCCGCCCCACGTTCTGTTGCTCGCTCATCGGCCGCAAATCACGCTTGAGTGTCCGGAACGGTCACCCCTCCCCGTCCCCTCCCGCCGTCGCCCGACTGCCGGAAGTACGCCACTGCACGTCTCCTGCGGGACCGGCCGCAGCGACAACTCCCGCACACACCCGGCGCCTGCGTGGCCGTAGACCACCGCCCGCCCGGCACACAGCAGCCGGCGCGTACGGCCGGTGCCCGCCTCGTGCGCCCAGGTGAGGAACCGCGCGGCAGCCGGCCCCGGACTCGCCGCGATCCGCACCGCCCGCTCCCCCGCCCACCACTGCACACCTCCCCCACCTGCGGCGAGAAGCAGTCCCCCAGAGGGAACATGCCCGGCCCGGGCACCCCGCAGCAGGCGACGACCTCGGCCCGGTACGCCACCGGTCCGCTCACCCTTCTTCCGCCGGGCCGGCCGGCAGCACGGTGAACCACACCCACTTACCCCCGGCACACACGTGCAGCCCAGCCCGTCGGCCATCTCCCGCAGCAGCCACAACCCCCGCTCGGAATCCCACTGGGGCACCCGCTGCGACCGGTCGAACAAGCGCACCAGCGCTGTGCCCCGCCCCTGACGCACCTCCAGCCGACACCGCCGGCCGGCCACGTGCCGGCACACATTCGCCAGCAACTCCCAGACCCCCAGCCGCGCCACCTCCACCGCCGCCCGGGCCCCGCCCACGGCCCGCACCACCGCCGCGACCTCCCGCCGCCACACCTCGGTCTCCCACGCCTCAGCGGCTATCTCCCAGGCGCAGAAGTGCCGGTCCTCATGGATGCGCGCGGAGATGGTGATGGAGCCTCCAGCGAAGGGATGGCGTGCCTCAGCAGGACGCACAACCACTCTCGGCAACGATTTCGGCGCCGTACGTCACCGCCAGGGCGGGCTACCCGATCTACGAACCGCAAGACAGGAAACTGCAAGTTCTCACTTATCCACCCTGCGAAGCATTGTTCAATTCTATTTCTGATCTACAGATTGCAAGGGGACATTCATATTGGCGCCGATATCGCCTGAAACGGGGAAGGACTGATGGGACGACCCGTCACCACGGTGCGCAGGATGCGCCTGGGTATGGAACTGCGCCGTCTGCGGGAGCAGGCGCAGGTCTCACAGATCAATGCGGCGGAGGCCATCGACGGCAGCGATGCCAAGACCAGCCGTGTCGAGTCGGGCAAGACCGGCCTGAACCGGCTGGAGTTGACAGCACTGCTCGATCTCTACGGAGTCACCGACGAGCGGTTCCGCTCCGGCCTGCTGGAACTGAACCGCACCAGCCGTCAACGCGGCTGGTGGCAGCAGCGGAGCGACATCGTGAACCCACAACTCCAAGAGCTGATCGAGCTGGAGTCCACCGCATCCCAGATCTTCGAGTACGAGGCCATCGTCATTCCCGGTCTCTTCCAGACCGAGGAGTACGCACACGCCGTCATCAGCGGCTTCCCACCGCCGCACAACCCGCCCATCGGGCAGGCCGTCCAGATCCGTCTGGAACGACAGAAACTCCTGGAGCGTGACGACGCACCGCGCATCATCTGCATCCTCGACGAGGCGGTCCTGCACCGCCAGGTGGGCACACCGAAGACGATGGCCGCTCAGCTCCGAGCGCTCAAGAAGGTCAACAATCCACCGCGCCTCTCAATCCAGGTGATCCCCTACACCTCAGGGGCACACACGGGTACCGACGGGAGCTTCCGCCTCTTCACCTACCCGGCTCCGGCCGACATGGACATCTGCTTCCCGGAGCAGAAGGCGAGTAGGGTCTTCATCGAAGAAGAGACCGGCCTGGAGCCTTACCGCGTCGCGGCGGAACACCTTCGCACGCAGGCACTGTCATCGCCCGAGTCGATGAGGCTGATCGCCGGTATCGCGGCGGAGTTCGACGGTAAGGGCTGACACCATGCGATACGACCTGCCGACCGAACGCTGACAGAAGTCCAGCTACTCCAACGGCGGAACCGGCAACTGCGTAGAGGTCCACGTCACCGACGACGGCCTGATAGCCGTCGGAGACAGCAAGGACCGTTCCCTGGGCCCGTTCGTCTTCCCCTTGGGCGAGTGGAAGGCATTCGCGAACACGCTCAGGACAGAGCCGAACGCCCCGTAGCCGGAGCGACCGCCAACCACGGGGCAGGCGTCAGGGCCGCGACACCGCCGGAGACGGCCGACCGGGACTCGAACCGGCAGCCGGGCGACGGCGGGAGGGGACGGGGAGGGGCGACCGTTCCGGACACTCAAGTACTATTTGCGGCCAATGAGCGGGTGACGACGCGTGGGGCGGCAACGGCCGTAAATCGTACCGTCCGGAATGGTCGCCCCGGACCGGCCCCGACCCAGCACCCACCCCGCCCGCACCCCGCACCCGAGCCCCACCGGCCCGGCCGGAAACGGGGTGCGGACCGCCGGTGCGGTGGTGTGTGCTCGGGGGTATGGCGATCGTGTTGGGCAAACCGGGAGTCGACGAGCTGAACGAGGCCGTGGGCGTACTGCGGGAGTGGCAGCACGACGGGGCGCCGGTGCAACTGCATCCGGGAGACCTGGGCTGGTTCTGGCGGTCAGGCGCGGAAGCGACCGCCGCGGCGGTCAGGACGTGGCGCCGGGACGGACGGATCCTCGCCGTCGGACTGCTGGACGGTCCCGGGCTGCTGCGGCTGGCGGTCGCGCCGGACGCCCAGCGGGAGGAGGAACTGGCACGGCAGTTGGTCGGGGACGTGACCGAGCCGGAGTGCGGCGCACTGCCCGGGGGAAGGGCCAGCGTCGAGTCGCCGAGAGGCGCACGGGTCCAGGATCTGCTGTCCCAGGAGGGCTGGAAGACCGACGAGCCGTGGACACCCCTGCGCCGCGACCTCACGCACCCGGTGAACGACCCGGACGTGCGGATCGAGGTGGCCGGACCGGAGCGGGCGCGCGTGTTCGCCGCCGTACTCCGGGCGGCGTTCGACAGGTCGAGGTTCACGGCCGAGCGCTGGCACGCGATGGCGGCCGGATCGCCGTACGCCGACGCCCGGTGTCTGCTCGCGTACGACGACCACGGTGACGCGGTGGCGGCGGTGACGGTGTGGTCGGCCGGTCCGGGCAGGCCCGGGCTGCTCGAACCGATGGGCGTGCACCGGGAACACCGCCGTCGCGGCTACGGCAGGGCGATCACCCTCGCCGCGGCGGCCGCGCTCCGGGAGCTGGGCTCGTCGAGCGCGATCGTCTGCACCCCGAGTTCCAATACCGGCGCCGTCGCCACCTACCGGTCGGCCGGCTTCCGGCAACACCCCGAGGTCCGGGACCAGTACCGGGACGCCCAGGTGCCGGGATCGTGACATCGGATCAGGCGCGGGATATCCGGTGGTCGCCGGACCGGCTGACGGGCAGGCTTCAGGTCATGGACTCCCCGCTCAACGACGTGCCGAGCCCCACCAGGCGCGGCCCCCCCCTCGACGCCCCCACGCG